>NZ_JBAMHQ010000001.1:1824782-2128912 GCF_037081775.1 Haladaptatus sp. ZSTT2 | reverse complement strand
GAGGCCGATGAACCGGTGGACGTTCTCGTTGCCGAAGTAGGTCATGTGGATGTTGAAGTGAACCACGTCGTAGTCGCCTGCGACGAGTTCTTCGAGCAACGCGCTCGCGCCGTCGAACGAGTCACGGTCCCAAACCCGACGAACTTCGTAGCCACGGCGGAACTCGACGGGCGGTGCGGTGTCCGTCCGCCGAGCGAGCACCGTCACGTCGAGGTCGTCGCGCTGGCCGTAGGCTCGGGCCAACTCCTCGCCGTACTCCGCGAGGTGCCCGCGGTTTGGCGGGTGCGACGTGATGAGCGCGACAGACAGCTTGTCGTCGCGGTCGTGGGTGGGAATCGGCCCGCGAAGCGACCGGCGAATCCGGAACAGCGACCGGAGCATGTCGGGGGCGTCGCGGGTGGGCGAGACGCTGCTGTCGCCGGGGTCGTCCCACTCGATTGCGACCTCGCTCACCTCGTAGCCGTGGCGGTGGACGCGGGCGACGAACTCCGTGTCGAAGGCGAACCCCTCTTCGCTCATCCACGGCGAAACCTGTTCCCACACCTCTGCACGGAACGCCTTCGCGCCACACTGGAGGTCTTCGATTTGTACCCGCGTCATGCGGCGGGCGAGCGAACGGTAGCCCTTTGCGAGCCACTGTCGGGCCGGCGTCTGTGAGAGCCGACAGCTGCCTTCGAGGTCGCGCGAGCCGACCGTCACCGCGGCGGAGTGGGATTCGACCACCGAGTAGAGTCGGTCGAGTTCCGCGACGGGAATCGCCCGGTCTGCGTCCACGTAGCCGAGGATATCGCCCGCCGCGGCGTCGAGGCCGTCGCTGAGCGCGCCACCCTTTCCGCGTCGGGTGTCGCTCAGCGAGACGGTCGTTCGACCATCCTCTGCGAGCGTCGAGAGTCGCGCTTCGAGGTCGGGTGTCGAGTCGTCTGCACAGACGACGACTTCGTCCCACCCTGCGTCGTACAGGTCAGAGACGAGCGCGGACACCGTATCCGGCTGTTCGCCGTACACGGGCACGACGACCGACCGAGTTTGGTTTGCGGACGATGCTGGCTGAACAGGAGTGGAATCAGTTTTACTCATGAGTACACCTCAAACAGGCCGAGTGCGAACAGGCCTACATTCACGACAAAGAGAATTTGGACGAACTGGAGCAGCGAGCCGTGGAACGCCCACATCAGGGCGATTTCCAGGAACGAGCCAGCCGTAAACAGGTAGACAAATCGGTTCTGGTCGAGTGCGAGTTGGAAGTTCAGCGTCACACTCGACAGCGCAAACGCAAAGACCGCAATCCCATACCACGGGAGCACGGCGGCCGCATCGGCGTAGGGCATCCCGTAGAACGCAGTCAGCACGAAGTGGGGGAACAGCGCGAACAACGCGGCTCCGGCCCCCGCGATGACGGCCGTGTAGAACAGCGCCCGGGTGAGCAGGCTTCGGCGCTCGTCGGTCGTCCGGTGGCCCGACACTTTGGGAAACAGCGCCGTGCTGATGCCCATCGGGAGGAAGATGAGAATCTTTCCGAGCACCGAGGCTGCGGCGTATAAGCCGGCGGTATGGCTCGGGAAGAAGTGTTTGACGAGAATGACGTCGACCGTCGTCGGCACGGTCAGACAGAATCCGGCGAGCACGGCCGGGAGGGTGTATGTGTAGGCCCGGCTGTACTCGAACTCGAACGAGGTTCGCTCGTTGCCGAGGTTTCTGAAAACGTGCGCCGTAGAGAGCCCGAACAGGAGCACAGAGGAGATGACGAGCGCGCCGAACGCGCCGGACACGCCGTAGCCGAGGGTGACGAGGCCGACGCCGAAAGCGAGTTTGACCCCGGCGAGCAGCACCTTGTAGCCGCCGAGCGTCGGGAACCACTGGAGCCCTTGGAAGGTTCCGAAGTTCGCCGTGAGCGCGAGCCCGAACGGCGCGGTTCCCGCGATGGCGATGAGCAACAGCGGCGTCGAGACGCCAAGGAAGTCACCGAGGAGCGGTGTGCTCAGAGCGAGCACCACGAAAACGACGCAGCTGAACACCAGCGATTTGCGGAGAAAGCCGCGATGGAATGCGCTGAGTGCGGCTGTGTCTTCTGAGAGTTCGGCGCTAAAGCGCGTCGCGCTGAAGCGGATCCCCCGTCCGAGGACGTTCACGAGATAGAACAGCGCGAACAGCGCGCCGAACACGCCGTACTGTTCGGGGCCGAGTGCCCGCCCCATAAACACCTGATAGGCGTAGTTGAGCGCTCCACTCGCGGCGGTTGCGACGGCCATCACGCTACCGTGGTGGAGTAAGTCGTCGCTGAGGACGTACTGTCTGAGGGTGGCGACCGGCTCGGTGGCGAACTGTCGAGCTGTAAAACTGTTGTCTGGGGCCATGAGCTACGGGAGAATCACTCCGAACGAACCGAGGAGATTCGCAATCAGTCCCCGGAAGAAGTCCCCCATTACGGCTACCCACGAGCCAACGCCACCCAGCGGCTGGTCGTCGCTGTCTCGGCCCTTGTCTTTGTCTTTATCCTTGCCCTTGTTGCCGTCTTTCTCCTTGTCTTTGTCTCCGTCACCCGCGCCAACGGCGTCGTCTTCCTCACTCGGAATCGTTACGTCGAAGTCGAATACGTTCGACTCGTCGGCTTGTCCGCCGTCGGCGGAAACGGCGAGTTGACTCTCGTAAGAACCGTGCTTGAAGGCGTTTGCGTCGACGGAAATCGTGTACTCATACGCTGGCTCATTGTCGTAGCCATAGCCGTACCCATAGCCGTACCCGTAGCCAAAGTCCGGGTTGGGGCGCTTGATGGGCGTGATTTCGATTGTGTTTGCAATCCGTCGGACGTGGATGCGGTTGTCAACCGTCCCACGTTCTGGGGAGATGTCGAGGACGGTACCGTCTGGAGTGAACGTCACCGTGACCGTTTTCTCTGGATTCGCCGTCGGCCAAATCGTGTAGGTGAATTCGGTCGGTGAGAACTGGTCGCTCGGGCGGATATCGACTTCCGCCGTGACGGTGAACCGTTCGTTGGTATCAATCTCATCTGGGCCGTGAAGAACCGTGTTGAGGGCTCCTGCTGGCGTGGCCGCTACCACGAGCGAGCCGAGCAAGCCCGCGGTGATAACGAGCGCCAGCACTTCACGTCTGTTCGCAGACAATACCCGCGAGAGGAAGGCTATGCGCGACATACAGGACCCTCATTGCGCCGTCTCCACTGGCGAATCGGCTTGGCGTAGTGGTGAAACGTGCGTGTGCGCTGGAAGTTTGCGGACGGTGCGACCGAAAAAGTCGGGATGGGTGGCGCGGCTGGATTTAATTTCATAGCATGTAAGTTGTGATAGCATAAGTGTAGACATCCATATTATTATCTAGAGAAAATTTTTAAATTAAATGAATAGCGGTGCATAGAATGTACGGATATTCACGAAAAGAACAGCTGTTCACAAACTGAACGCGAGACGCAGAACGCAGGAATTATTCAGAGGAAATCGAGGGTTCGTGTGCCCGTCGCCGGTACGCTTCGTAGAGGTCAGTCCCCCACTCGATGACGTCTGGCTGGTCGTTCTGTACGACGCCGCGAAGCGAACCGTCTTCGTAAAAGACGAGACAGAGTTGGGCGGTCGGCTCGTCGATGAGGATAAGGCCGTACGGAAGCGTCTCGTCGGTCACAAACACGGTAAGACCCATCGAGAGCGCCTCTTTGAGTTGCTCAGGCCACGTTTCGGCGAGGTAGTCGAACACGTCAGGTGAGATGATGAGTTCTGCATCCAACGTCTCTTCGGTCACCTTCTCGTGAAAGAGCGAGACGTACCGGCCGACGACGACGGGAGAGAATCCGCGGATTTTGGTCGCGTCCTCGACGATAGATTCGATTTCGGCGATTGGTTTTTCCGGCGCGAACGGCACTGCCCTCGTAAACTTCGCGTCCTGAAACACACGTCCAGAGAGGTGAGAGGGGTCGTCGAGGGCGAGAATCAGGTCGCGATTTTCGTGAATGGTCTCCGTTTCTGCGATGTACGACTGGTACTGGTCGAAAAAAAGACTCCCGTAGCTCGTAAGCACGTACCCACGTGGAGTCTCTGTGACAACTTCGTGCTCAATCAGTTGCTTCAAACAGCGATGGACGGTCGGACGGGAAACTGAAACGGCATCCGTCAGCGTCCGAATATCGACTGGCCCGGCCCGTATTTGTGCGACCACATCGTCCCGCCGAAGAAGAAGGCGCAACAACTCCTTCATTTTAGTCATAGTATCTGATATTCATATCACCCAAAGTAGTTACCGGAAATAATTGATTTGTTATAATAAAATTCGAGAGTAGTTCAAAGGTTATCATAATATTGTGTGAAGTACCATATTTGATGATTTTGTCAGACGTGCGTGTGACGGTGCGTTCCTTACTGGTACCCAAACAGCTATACAGCTATAATTTTCGAGAGTATGAGTATGGAAAACAAGCGTGTGCTCGTGACGGGCGGGGCGGGGTTCATCGGGTCGAACCTCGCAAACTATCTTGCAACTGACAATGGCGTCATCGCCGTCGATGACTGTTATCTTGGGACGCCAGAAAACCTCGATGCAGAGGTAACGTTTATCGAAACAAGCGTCCTCGACGACGACCTCCCAACCGACGTGGACGTCGTGTTTCACCTTGCCGCGTTGTCGTCGTACACCATGCACGAAGACGACCCGGTAACCGGCGCTCGCGTCAACGTCGAAGGGTTCGTGAATACGGTGGATCAGGCACGTCTCGACGGGTGTGACACCGTTGTCTATGCTTCGACCTCTTCGATTTACGGCAACCGAACCGAACCCTCGCCCGAATCAATGAGTGTGGTTGCCCGAACCGGGTACGAAGCCTCGAAACTCGCTCGGGAACGCTACGGTGAGTACTTCTCACACCACTACGACATGCACATGGCTGGTATGCGGTTTTTCTCGGTGTACCAGGGGTACGGCGGCGCAGAAGCACACAAAGGCGAGTACGCAAACCTGATTGCCCAGTTCGCAGACGACCTCGCTCACGGCGACGCGCCGGTCATCTACGGCGACGGCACCCAAACCCGGGATTTCACCCACGTCTCGGACATCGTTCGGGGCCTCGAACTCGCTGCTGACCACGAACTCGACGGCATCTATAATCTTGGCACGGGCGAGAGCTACACCACCAACACGCTCGTCGAAAAGCTAAATGAAGCACTGGGTACGAGCGTCGAACCAGAGTACATCGAGAATCCCATCCCTGAGGACGTGTACGTCCACGACACGATGGCCGACAGCTCGAAAATGAAAACAGAAACTGGCTGGGAGCCAGAGATTTCGTTCGAGGAAGGCTTAGAACTCGTCTGCGCGCAATACCAGTAATCAGACCGCGTTTACGGCTTCGACGAGTTTGCACTTGCGACACACCTTTCGGGTCGTCGCCGCGCCACAGCGTTCGCACTCGACCAGCGACGTCTGCTCGTCGCCGTCGCCGTCTCCGCGATACTCCTTTGCGGCGATGGCGGCGAGTTCTTCGTAGCCCGCCATAATCGAATGGCGCGTGCCGGGATGGTTCGACTCTAAGTTGAGGAGGAGTTGTTGGATCTCACCGCGGAAGGCCTCAGAGGAGTGCGGGCACTCGGTGATGTGGGCGGGGAGATTTTTCACGTGGGCGTAGAGGGCGACTTCCTTTTCGGGGATGTCGCGCAGCGGCTTGGCTCGCGGGATGAAGTGCTCGGAGTCGCCACGTTCGTCGAAACTGCCAAGACTCGCGTCGAAGTGTTTTGCAACCTGTCGCACGTCGCCTTCTAAGATGTTCATCAGCGCGGTCTGGGCTTCGTCGTCCAGATTGTGCCCGGTCAGGAGTTTGGTCGCGCCGTATTCGTCTGCGTACTTAGAGAGGAGGTCGCGGCGGAACACCCCACAGTAGGCACACGCGGCCATGTTCTCGGGGTCTTTTTTCACCACGTCGTCCATCTTGAGGTCGAACTCGTCTTCGTAGGTGACGACTTCGTGGCGCAAGTCGAGGTCTTCTGCGAGTTCCACACAAGCGTCGAGGCTGGCGTCGCGGTAGCCCTCGATGCCCTCATGAATCGTGAGCGCAATCATCTCGATGCGCGGGTCGTTTTTGAACGTCTCGTCGAGAATCGAGGTGAGCACGACGCTGTCTTTCCCACCGGAGAGACCAATCACCCACGTCTCAGGGTCCTCTGGCGTGGCCGAGCGCGGGACGAGCGAGTCCTCCCGAATCCGACGGCGCACCCGCTTTTCGACCGACTGGCAGAAGTGGTCTTCACAGAGGTGGCCGCCGGAGTACGCCGCGTGCATGACGGCATCACGGTCGCACTTGTCGCATTCCATTGGGCGAGGATTACGGAGCGGCGCGTATCACCGTTTCGTCTCGAACGGGCTTCAGGCCTCCACAGTCGCCCCGAGCGGAAGCGTGATACAGAACAGCGCGCCCGTCGGTTTACGGTCTTTGACGACGACCGACCCGCCGTACTGCGAGACCATGGTATCGATGAAAAACAGGCCAAAGCCCGTGCCAGAGGTCTTTGCGTGGCCCGTCACACCACGCCGGAAGATGCTCTCTTTTTGTGCATCCGGCACGCCAGAACCGTTGTCACCGATGTGGACGGTTACCTCGTCGTTTGCCGGGTCTGGCGCTACGAACACCTCGACGAGCGGAGTGTCGTTGGCGTTGTGCTCGATGGCGTTCGTGATGACATTGCCGAACACTTCTGAGAGAAATTGGTTCGCTTCGACGGTCACATCAGCCGGGATGTCGACCGAGAACGTCACGTCGGGATACGTCATGCGGATGCGGTCGAGTTCGGCTTCAAGCACCGCAGAGAGATTCACGTCCGTGCGGGTTTCGAGACCGTCGCCGGTCAGGGCGTTCAACACGCCTCGAACGTGGATTACGAGGTCGGTGATGTCGGTACACCACTGCACAATCGTCTTGGCGTAGCGTTGGTGGTCACCAGCAAGCTCCGCTGCGAGCGTTTCAGCGCGACTGTTGATGACCATCATCCCGTTTAAGATATCGTGGCGCAACAGGCTGTTCAAGAACTCGAGTTGGTCGTTTTTGAGGGTGAGTGCGTGTTCACGGTCTGCGCGTTCGAGGGCGACTTCGGTGTTCGCGGCGAGCAAGCGTGCAACGCTCTCGTCGATCTCATCGAACGCGTGCGTGCACATCGAACCGATGTTGAGCACGCCGTAGGTTCCAAGCGGGACAATCATCTCGCTTTGAATCCGTGTGTCCGGATTGGAACGCGAATCCTCTGTCACAATGTTGTCGATGACGCGAAGCTCTTGGCGCTTGAACGCGTCCCACGAAAGGCTTGGCTCGTCCGCGCTGTAGGTGGGAAGGTCGCCAATGAGGAGTCCGGAAACGTCGGTTTTTTCGATGGGTTCGAGTTGCTCTGTCGAGTCGTCGTACAGCCACACCGCGGCGAGTGGCATCGAGAGCACGTTGTGTGCCGCATCGACTGCCATTTTACACACCTCCTCGGTCGTCTCTGCTTGCACCATCTCGCGGGTGACTTCGTGGAGTTCTTCGACGATGTGTTCGTAGCGGAGGTGGTCTGAGACGTCGCGGATAGCGGCGATATATCTGCCATCAGCGAGTCGGTTAAGTGCGACTTCCTGTGGGAACACCGTTCCGTCTGCTCGCTGTGCGGACACCGTCCCGAACCACGTCCCCGACTGTTCGACCGTCGGCAAGACTTCGTCGTAGATGTATTGTTCTGTCTCGTCGTCGTAGAGCATCGTCCAGTGCTCGGAGATGAGTTCGGCTTCTTCATAGCCGAGGATGTCGGTGTACGAAGGGTTCACGAAAAGGTAGTTGCCGTCTTCGTCGAGCAGTGAAATGCCATCCATCACCGAGTCGATGATGCGGGCTGCGAGGTCGGCTTCTTCGCGTCTGGCGCGACCGGTAACGTTGTAGTAGCCCACGACACAGCCGGCAAACCCACCGAACGACGCGCTTGCGACCAACAGAAAGCCCGCGCTATTGGCGTCGAGGCCAGCCGTGATGACGAGATAGTACGCCCACAGTCCGAGCAGGCCAAGAAAACTCATCGACCCGACACACCACAGAACGATGGTGGTCTGATAGCGCGATTCGAGGTCGCTTTGAGTGAGCCACCCACCAAAGAGCATCAATCCACCCGAAAGCAAAAGCGGCATCACGTACGACGAGAGGTCTGAGACGGTTGGCCCGAGCGGCGTGTAGATACTAGAGAGTGTGAGAGCGGCAAAGAGACAGCCAATGAGGATAATGAGTAGCGGCTGCCAGTGGCGACGGGAGGCGGGAACAGACATTCGACTAGAGGAAAGCATATCGGACCGGAAGTGTGATTAATCTATTGTCGCTGATATGTCTGGATGTTTGAACTGCCTCGGAGCACGAGTTCGAGCAGTCACAGAGAAGGAGTTAGGCGGTCGAGGAGACGGTGGCGAGCGGAAACGTGAGGTGGAACACAGCACCGGTCGGGTCGTTGTCTTCGACGTGGATGGAACCACCGTACTGCGAGACCATGGCATCGACGAAAAACAGGCCAAAGCCCGTGCCAGAGGTCTTTGCGTGGCCCGTCTCATCGCGCCGGAAGATGGCTTCTTTCTGTGCCTGTGGAACGCCGGGGCCGTTGTCGGCCACGCGAACCGTCGCCGTCTCGTCGTCTGTGGTGACTGAGATGTCGATAGACGGGTCGTCGCTACTGTTGTGTTCGACGGCGTTCGAGACGACGTTCCCGAGGACTTCCGAAAGCAGGTCGTTTGCCCTGACGGTAACGTCGTCTGGGACGGAGACAGAAAACTCGATATCGGGGTACGTAGACTGAACGCGGTCTACTTCGTTCAGCAACACCCGCGAGAGATTGATTGGGTGCAACTCGACGGGGGTAGACCCCGCGAACACGTCGAGCATCGCTCGGACGTGCCGGACGAGGTCGATGATGGTGACACACCAGCGGTCGATGGTCTCTGCGTGCCGTTGTTCGTCACCCGAAAGCCGGTCTGCGAGCAGTTGGGCACGCGATTGAATCACGACCATCCCGTTTAAGATGTCGTGGCGCAGCAGGCTGTTCAGGAATTCGAGGCGGTCGTTTTGGCGTTCGAGGTCGGCTTCGTGTTTGGCCCGGCCAAGAGCAGTTTCGGTGTTCGCCGCGAGGATGTGGGCGAGCGACACGTCGGTCTCGTCGAAGGCGTTTGGCTGGACCGAACCGATATTGACGACGCCGTACTCACCAAGCGGGATGATGAGTTCGCTTCGCATTTTGGTGTCTGGATTGAACCGACCGTCGACGGAACTCACGTCGTCGAACGCATACGAGGTGCCGGTCGCAAATGCCTGCCACGAGAGGCTCTCTCCTTGCGTAAACGTCGGATACTCGGTGAACACGTTTTCTGCCTCTGTGGTACACGCAGCCGGTTCTAGTTTCGTTTCAGTCTCGTCTACGAGCCAAATCCCGGAAATAGGGAAACCAAGGACGTCTCTCGCCGTCATCATCGCAATCTCAGCGATTCGCTGTTCGTCGGTGGTTTTCACCATCGTTCGCATCTCAGTCTGGAGGTCTTCGATTGCCTGTTCGCGCGAAAGTCGGTCGAACGCCGTTCGAAGGCTCCGCGTGAGAATATCGACAAGATACTGGTTCGTCTGTGAGAGCTGTTTCTTCTCTCTCGACGCAATCGCGATAAGTCCGTAGTTGCCAATTGGGGCGTACAGGACGCTTCCAAGCGGGAGTGGGAAGCGTTGCGCTGTGGGCACTGACTGGTAGTTTTCGAGGAGTTTGGTCTCGCCGCTTTTGAACACCCTGAGCTGTTCCATCCCCGCGCAGACGACGGCATCGTCGAGGGAGAGTCCGCTTTCGTCGAGCATTTCGAGCGTGGAATCAGAGGCGTGCGTTGGAACCAGCTTGTCTGCGTCCTCGTCGTACGACCAAAAGATTGCCATCGGATAGTCGATAATCGACTGGCTTACGTCCATCGCTGACTCAATGATGACGTCCATATCGTGTTCTGTCCCGAACGAGAGTGTCGCTTCCTGAAGCAACTTCACCCGGGATTCTGCGTCCTTCCGGTCTGTAATTTCTCGCACGACTACAGCCGTGTCTCCCGTATCCGCCTGGTTGAAAGTCACTTCCACCGGAAACACCGTACCGTCTCTCCGTTTCACTTCGAGTTCACCGTGCCACGTGCCTCTATTGAGGATTATCTCGCGAACGTGGGTGTCGTACAGCGCATCGCCCGCTGTGAGTCCCATAGATTGCCACTCTTCGCCGAGCAATTCCGCTTTATCGTCAAAGCCAAAGAGGTCGAGAAACGCGTTGTTGACCGATATGAAGCGGCCGTCGCTATCGAACACCGCAACCCCGTCCATGGTTGCATCAACGGCCTGTTGGACGCGAGCGGCCAGTTCGCGTTGTTCCTCTCTGCGCACGTCGAAAAACCCGACCGCTGCACCAGAGATACCTCCGAGTGTGAGGTGGACAAGTCCCTGTTCCAGTGCTTCGGTGAGTGGGATGCCGTCAGTGACACTGTGGTACGTTGTCCAGACACTCATCAACGCGAGTAGTCCCGTTCCTGCGACCGTCCAAGCTGCGACCCACGAAGCTCTTGACGGGGATAAGCGGAAGCGAGCGAGCCACACGCCAAAGCCGACGAGCGAAAAGGCGAGAAGCAGCGGGAGTAAGAATTCAACAGGTCGTGCATTCGTGTCCCCAAACGCCAGTAGACCGACCGACAGGAGGACGAACAGCAGTCCAACGAGTGAAACGGCCCACTGTTTGACCCCTCGTTGAACGCTAGACGCAATCATACTCACATATTGGTAAGTATTGGTAAGAAACTATACCTCGAACAGAGGCAATCGTTTTCCACCCCCGCCTGCAAGACGAGAGCATGGAATTAGACCGCGCGACGGCGGTCGACCGGGTCGAACGCCTCGTCGAAACGGTCGAATCGGAGACGATGCCGGTTCCCGTGCGCGAAATCTGGGTGTACGGCGACCTCGCACTCGGGCTCGACCCCGTCTCCCGCCTCGATATCTATCTGAGAAAAGACCTCCTGTTTCACGGCGACGGCAGCCGCGAAGCCGAGTTCCGACGCGAATACGGCGTCAAAGGTGTTGGCCAAACCGTGCGCCTCGACTGGGCAGAGCAGTACCCAGAACACATCCGCGCGAACGATAACGGCCACGTCGCCCCCGAAAAGTGCCTCGCTTCCCACCTCGTCTCCCCAGACGAGCCGATACACCTCGAAGTGTGCAACGCCGGGTTCGAGAACAACGTCACCCAGCGGCTGCGCGGGGCGATGGCCCGCGAGGCGTACGAACAGATTTTAGACCCACGCGGCGCGGCGCTGTGGATTGACGGCACCCGGTCGGCCGAGGCTTTCGACAAACTGCGAAACGGCGAGTACGTCTTCCCCACGCTCGCTGGCGCGCTCGAAATGCTCGGCATGGACGATCAAGAGGCAGCGACCGCCGCAGACGTCGTGCGGGAATATCGCGCGAGCCAAGACGGTGCATCGGTACGCGGTGACGTGGTCTGACGGCCGCAACACGTTTTAGGTTCGTCTCCCGTGTTCTTTCACAATGACTGACTTGACTCGTCGCAGATTGGTACAGCTCACGGGAGCTGGCCTTGCCCTCTCACTTGCGGGCTGTACGTCCGGCGGAAACGGAAACGACGAGACGACCACGAGCACGACTACGCAATCCGGTGAGGAGACGACCACGGAAAAAACCACGACCAGCGAGCCAACGCCGAAAGACCCGACCGAGCCACAGTCGAGTGCGACCGTCGAGATGTGGACCAAAGGCGACTCGACCGGCTTCCGGCCGGATATCGCTTGGGTCGAACAGGGTGCAATCGTGACGTGGAAACAGGTGAGCGGCGTCCACTCGACGACCGCCTACCACTTAGAGTACGACCAGCCAACCCGCATCCCCGACGAGGCAGAGCCATGGGACAGCGAAGTGCTCGTAGACGAAGGCATGGAGTTCGAACACACCTTCGACGTCGAGGGAGTCTACGACTATTTCTGTACGCCCCACGAGAAAGTGGGCATGCTCGGAACCGTCATCGTTGGCAACCCGTCGCCCGAGGGCCAACCTGCGCTCGAACCGCCACAGGACATGCTCCCCGAGGCGGCAATCGAGAAGATACAAGAACTGAACAAGCGCACCAAAGCGATTCTCGACGGCTGAATCAGACGCGACCCACAGTGACGTAAAACGGCACCGTCTCGCTCTTTTCGTAGGTTTCTGTCTGCATCTGTGTTATTGCGTCGCGACCCATCTCGCGCCACGCCTCACGCAGGGCTTCGAACGCGTCGGTTGTGAGACCACCTGCAAGCATTTCCTCGCGATTTTTCGAGAGCCCCGAGCCGAGGGCCTTGCGCTTTGCATTTTCTAACTCGTGGGGGTCGTAGGGTGGGGACACCGTCCGGACGTGGTCGTAGCGGACCGTCGAAACGTCGGAGAAACCAGCCTCGCGAAACAGGTCGGCTGCGGCCGCGCCGAGGGTGACGTCCGTGTTTACGCCCGTCAGATAGTGTTTACGCGCGGTCGTGGCCAGTCGCGCCTCCGAGTCGACGGTTGACTCGATGGTCACCGCCCCGTTGTCCGGTTCGATGGCGGCGACGAGGTCGCGCGACACCCGACCGAACTCGTGGACGGCCGCGGCCGGGTCGGGGAGGTTGATGAGCAGCGCCTGACAGACCACGAGGTCGAACGTGTCGTCTGCAAACGGCAGGGCCAGCGCATCGCCGCGGACGGCCGGGCCAGTGAGGTGGGCGAGGAGGTCGGGGTCGCGGTCGACGCCGACGACTTCGGCGGGCGATGCTGCGTCGAGGACGCTCGTCAACTCGCCCGTGCCACAGCCCACGTCTAAGACGCGTCTGCGATTCGGGAGATCGAGTCCTGCAAGCGCCGTCGTGTCCTCCCACATTCCCCGTCGCGTCTCACGCAGGTACTCAGCCCCGAAACGACGCATCTAGTTGCGGAGTTCTTTGACGCGCTCTATGTTCCACGCGAAGCCTTTGCCGTCTTCGGTCGGGGTTTCGAGGACGAGTGGAACGTCTTCGAGGTCGGGGTGGTTGATGAACGCACGCATGCCTTCTTCGCCAATCAGCCCCTCACCGATGAGAGCGTGTTCGTCCTTGTTCGTCCCGCAGGCGTGCTTCGAGTCGTTCAGGTGGACGCACTTCAGGTGCTCTAAGCCCACAACCTCGTCGAGTTCGGCGATGGTTTCGTAGACGCCATCTTCGGTCGAGAGGTCGTACCCCGCCGCAAAGGCGTGGGCCGTGTCGAGGCAGATATCGAGGTTCTGGTCTGAGTTCTCAAGAACGTAGGCGAGGTGTTCGAAGTCGCCGCCGAGTTTCGTCCCGCTGCCCGCGTCGCTCTCTAAGAGGACGGTGACGCTCTCTGGAATGTCGAGTTCCGAGAGCGCGGAGACGGCGTTTTCGAGGCCGCCTTCGACGCCCGCGCCGGTGTGCGCGCCGAGGTGGACGTTCACGTACTCGATGTCGAGTTGCGCGGCCGCATCGACTTCCTCTTGCATGCTGTCTACGGATTTCTGGCGAAGCCCGTCTTTTGGCGTACAGAGGTTCACGAGGTACGACGAGTGGATGACCCACGGGCCAGCCAGTTCGGACGCCGTCTTCGATTTGAACAGGTCGGCCTCCTCGTCGCTTATCTCCGGGCTCTGCCAGACCTGTGGGGAGTGGGTGAAAATCTGTCCGCAGTTGCCGCCAAAGGCGACCTGTCTGAAAACGGCGTTCGCAATGTTGTCGTGTGGGGGTTTTTCCGGGTCACTCGACACTTTCGAACTCGACATAGAAACGTGTGCTCCGACTCGCATACCCGTCGTTTCTCGTAGAGGAGCAAAGGGGCTTCGAACCCCGTGACGACCCAAGTATATACATACACACAGACCTATCAGAATTCATGAATGGAGAACGAGGGCTTTCTGTGGAAACTCAGGCGCCCGATTTCACCGCACCGCTGGTCACCGCGGACGGCTCAACCGAACCGACCGCACTCGCTTCGTTACTCGAAGACCGTCCTGTCTTACTCGCGTTTTACACCAACGACTTCACGCCCGACTGTATCAGTGAGTGGTGTGCCTTCCGCGACTACGACTGGTTCGCAAGCGGCGAGCAAGTACAGGTCGTCGGCGTGAGCAAATCGCGACCAGCGACCCACCGGCGGTTCATCGACAAACTCGGGCTGTCGTTTCCGCTGTACACCGATGCAAACCTCTCGATTGCAGACGCCTACGACGTGAAATACCGCACTTTCAAGGTGATTCCACGCGCCCACCGGTCGTGTTTCCTCGTAGACCAAGACGGTATCATCCGCTATCGGTGGATTGCGGAGAACGCTATCGACCCGACGCTCGACACGCCACCGCTCGCAGAACTCCACGAAGCGGTCGCAGAACACGTTGGCGAACTCGAAAGCGAGACGTTTGGCTTCTAGTTCGAAAGAGGGTTCGTGCGATTTTTGTTCCACGCCTCCGAGGCGAACTTCTCGTCTGCGCGCTCGCGTGCGCGGTTGATTTCATCTTGTGTCCACGTTCCTTCGTCAGCCGTTGTCCACGCGCCGAGGGCGTCTTCGAGTGCGGTGACGGCGTCCGCACGCGAGATTCCAGTTAGTTCGTGAATCGACGTGATGCGGTTTTCCACGTCGTCAGTGGTCAAATTGGGGTCTGCAAACACCGCGAGGTGCGTGTCTGCGTCGAGGTCGTACTTGAGCGAGCCGTGTTGGATGATGGCGTCGCGGCGACGGTACTGTGCATTCCCACTAATCTTTCGTCCCGCTGCCACCACGTCGTGGGCGGGGTGTAAGTCGCGCAGGTAACACGAGGGTTTGTAGAGCGAGGGCTGGGGTTCGTCTGCGAAGTGTGCGGGGACGCCCATCTCTTCGAAGGCGGAGAACACCGGCGTACAGAGCAGTTCGTAGGTCTCCATCAGGTCGCCCGGGAGTTCTGCGGCCGGAGCGGTAATCGAATAGGAGATGTCGGTGTGCTCGCCGTGATAGATGCCGCCGCCGCCGGTTGGGCGTCGGGTGACGGAGATGCCGTGTTCTGCACAGAACTCCCAATCAACCGAGTCTGGTTCCTGGCGGTAGCCAAGCGAGAGCGTACTTGGTTTCCACTGATAGACGCGTACCGTTCGTGGCCCGCCCGCGGCTGCCGTTTCTGCGGCGATTTCGTCGAGTGCCATGTTCATCGGGCCGTCCCACGCTTCTTCCCGGATGAGCCGCCACTCCCGGTCTGCGAGGTCAGTCATAGTCGAAATGGGAAGGCCGGAGAGAAAGGCGTTGCGTCGCTCGCGAACGGAGAAGGTAATGGCTGAAAGCCGTGTGGCGGAGGCTTTCATTCGGGCCCGAAAAACCCACCGTCGCAGGCGGCCCGTAGCCAACCCATGTGTGTCACCGAGTAACAACTGCTGCATGAATGTTCAGGGTGTATTTACACGGAGTCCCGAGCGGTGGCTGCGAGTGTGGCCCGCCACCTTCGATTTCATATCTCATTATACGATTTATCAGCTCGTTTCGGTCACTCGCCGAACTTTTAGCCACCGACCCGCTAGCACCCGCTAATGGTCAGAAACGTCGCGCCAGAGATGGCGAACCTCGAACCCGAGGACTTCTATCTCCTCTCGGGGATCGAACACGGAATGCGTTTTAGCAAGTGGGTCAACCGGGAGAAGCTCCCCGAGTTTGCGAACCTCACCGAAAAGGAGGTGGACTACCGAATCGACCGGTGTCACGACCGCGAACTCATCGAGCGAAAGACCCAGCAGTACGAAGGCTACCGTCTGACGTTCGAAGGCTACGATGCGCTCGCGCTTCGCACCTTCTCAGAGCGCGATACCATCCGTGGCTTTGGCGCACCCCTCGGGGTTGGGAAGGAAAGCGACGTCTACGAGGTGCAGTCGTACAAGCCACTCGCGCTCAAGTATCACCGTGAGGGGTTTACGAACTTCCGTGAGGTGCAAAAAGAGCGCGACTACACCGCCGATAACCAGCACGTCTCGTGGCAGTACACCGCACGGAAGGCCGCAGAACGCGAGTACGAGGTGCTCGAAACCCTGTATCCAGACGTGCACGTTCCTCGGCCCATCGACCACAACCGCCACGCCATCATCATGGACAAAATCGACGGGGTCGAACTCTCGCGGGCCGCCCTCGAACCAGACCAAGTGGTTCCCGTCCTCGACCTCATCGTCGGAGAGATGCAAGGCGCCTACGCCCGGGGGTACGTCCACTCGGACATGAGCGCGTACAACGTGTTCGTCGGCAAAGACGGAGTCACGATTTTCGACTGGCCACAGGCGGTGGCAACCGACCACGAAAACGCCCCCGAATTGCTCGCACGCGACTTGAAGAACATCGTCCAGCACTTCCAGCAGAAGTATCCCCAGCAAGTGCGCCGCGAGCTGGACGTGCAGGCAATTGTCGATGCAGTGGTCGCCGGTGAGTTCGAGACAATCGAAGCGGCAGCCTGAGCGCGGAAATTTTTCCGAAAGTCTCGAATTGTTGCCCCACAGACGGTGAGCGGCGCGAATTGTCGTGGCCGCCACCAAACGGATAAACCATATTCTACGATAGGAAATCTACGAGGGCTTGCAAGTGCAGGCAGAAGCCTCGTTTAACGCGCCTCGAAACAGCGAAGCGGGGATGGGGAGCGGGTCCCACAGCAGGCGACGCACTTGTCTGGCGAGACGGGTCAGTGCACTTTGAGAGGGGCACGAAACAAAGGGGTACGTTCCTCTCGCCGTTTTCAGGATATCAATCGACGAGTGACATCGAGGCTGTCCAACAGTTCTGAGCAGCGCAGCTCGGCAAGGAGCGTCGAAAAATCAAAACGGCCGTCACAGGATGAGCGCGATGATGGCGAGAATGATGAAAATCGCAATGAAGATTTTTGCGATTTCCATCGTTATCCCCGCGATACCGCGTGCACCTACGACGGACGCGATGATCGCCAACACGAAGAACAACAGGGCATACTGGAGGAACTGGCCGGAGAACGCCTGCAACGGCGTGAATAACTCCAACATGTTAGTTCACCTCAGCGTGACCGAGTTGGTGTGCGGGCAAGTCGCCATCTGCGCCGAGTAGTTCTGGCACCATGGCATCACCGTCTCTGCTGGCGATGGCCTTTGTTAAGCGGGAGCAAAGCACCCCAAAAAACTGACCTTACGTACGACGTAAGGCATGAAATGGTCTGCAACGAACGGCCAAGTCGAAGGCCTTAAACGCCATAAGAGCCGAACTCGCAAACGAACTCGCTGGACGACACGGGCACCAGCGGGCACCTGTGAACACAGGTCGGAATGTGGCCGCCGAGACACACAGTCTCGATTCGCACGGCGTCGCGCCGTCGAGATGGCTGAACCACCCAACGCCCGTGGTGATAACCATGGCAAAAAGCTTCTACTCTCACATCCGAGACGCATGGAAGACCCCTGGGGACGGCAAACTCGCCGACCTCCAGTGGGAACGAAAGCAAGACTGGCGCAAACAGGGCGCAATCGAGCGCGTCGAACGCCCAACCCGCCTCGACAAGGCCCGCAACCTCGGCTACAAGGCAAAGCAGGGCATTGTCGTCGTGCGCATCAGCGTCCGCAAGGGCAGCGCCCGCAAACAGCGCCACAAAGCGGGTCGCCGCTCGAAGCGCCAGGGCGTAAACCGCATCACGCGCAAGAAGTCCATCCAGCGCATCGCAGAGGAGCGCGCATCCACGAAGTACCGCAACATGCGCGTGCTCAACTCCTACTGGGTCGGGGAAGACGGCCGCCAGAAATGGTTCGAAGCAATCCTCGTTGACCCGGCACACCCAGCCATCCAGAACGACGACGATCTCAACTGGATCTGCGACGAGACCCACAAAGGACGTGCCTACCGCGGGCTCACCGGCGCAGGCAAATCCAACCGTGGTCTCGGCAAGCGCGGCAAAGGGACTGAACACACGCGTCCGTCCATTCGCGCCGGTCAGAAGCGCGAGTAACCAAACGCAACGACTTTTCGATTTTTCACTCTTCGATAACTGGCGAGACCGTCGAATGGGACGCATCTCTGCCGAACTCGGGGTGCGTCTCGCGCATCCAAAAGAGGGCCACACCACCGGAGAGGAACATCGCACCGGCAACCATCACGAACGCCGCCTGCAAGCTGAACGCGTCTGCAGTGACGCCAATGAGGATGGCACCGAAGCCGTAGCCTGCGTCGCGCCACATACGGTAGACGCCGAGTCCCGTGGCACGCCACGTCGGATGGGCAGCGTCACCAGCGACAGTGATGAGGGTAGGGTAGAGCAGCGCCATCCCAACCCCGGTCACGCCTGCGGTGGCAATCCACGGCCCGTACCCCGAGACGAACACCGTGGCGAGGACGCCAGCCCCCGCGACGAACATGCCGACGATAACCGGCGGACGCCGACCGATGTCGTCTGCGAGTTTGCCAGTGTACAGTTGGAGAACGCCCCAGACACCGCCGTAGACCCCGACGACGACGCCCACCTGTGCGACGGTGAGGCCGTTGGCGGTGAGATACAGAGGATACGCAATCCAGACAAGCGCGTCTACGAACTTCTCGACGCTCCCGGCTTGGGCGGCCGCAAAGAGCGTCCGGTCTCCCCACGTCGCGCGTTTTAACACCGCTCTGAACGGAAGCTGTTCGCCCGCGTCGCTCGCGTCGGCTTCTGCGTGGGCGTACGGTAAGGTCTCCTCGACGAAGAGAATCGACACGATGAGCGCGAGAACGATGACACCCGCGAGAAAGTAAAACGGCGCGGGTTGCAGGCCGTACTCGGCGGCGATGACGCCAGTAATCCACGCGCCGAGGGCGACCCCTGTGTAGCCAAACGCCTCGTCTAAGCCAACGGCGGTGCCGCGGGCTTGCGCGCCCGCGAGGTCGATTTTTGCGTTCACGCTCATACTCCACGCGAGCCCCTGATTGACGCCGAGGAGGACGTTTCCGAGCGTAATCCACCACCAGCTCGGGGCGTAGATGAGGATGAACGGGATGGGGAGGGCGACCACCCATCCGGCGATGAGAATCGGGCGACGGCCGTAGGTCTCAGACCACTTCCCACCGTAGAGGTTGAGGAGTGCTTTGACGAAGCCGAAGCTGACGACGAACGAGCCGATGATGGCGAGCGATTCGACCCCGAACACGTCACGGCCGATGAGGGGAACGACGTTCCGTTCTGCGCCAATCGTGAGGCCAACGGCGAACACCGTCAGCAACTGGAGGGCGAACTGTCCTCGATTTTCTCGGATTCCGTGGACGAGCGCCATTTAGTTCGACGCGCAGTTGTTCGGGCCGAGTTCTAAGTCTGCGGCTTGCTGGGTGAGCGGCTCTTTGCCCGTGTTGATGGCCTTAATCTGGTTGTAGTTGTTCGGCGTGTCGGGCAGGTCTGCGAGGATGGTCTCGACGAAGTCGGATTTGTCCGCGACACCGAACAGATCGTTTCGCGCGCGAATCGCGGCGATGGTGTCTGCGACGGGGCGGATGGTCTCGTTGCTGAAGTGCCCCGGATACACCATCGTGTCGTCGGAGAGCGAGTCGAGTCGGTCGAGGCTGTCGAACAGGAGGTTCGCCCCTTCTGTTGCCTCGGCTGTGCCGCCTTCTAAGTCGGGGCGGCCAACGCTCCGGACGAAGAGGGTGTCGCCTGCGAGGATGGCCCCGTCAAGGCGGAGCACGACGCTGCCGCGGGTGTGGCCCGGCGTCTCCCAAACTTCGAGGTCGGTACTGCCAACGGCGATGGTGTCGCCTTCTTCGACGGGGGTGTATCCCGAAAGGTCGTGGGCGTCCGTCGCAGAGAGGTAGTAGGGTACGTCGAGATACTCGCTGAAACGGGGGCCACTGCTGATGTGGTCTGCGTGGGCGTGAGTGTCGAGGACGCCGACGATGTCGAGGTTGTTGTTGTCTGCGAACTGCTGGTAAATCTCGGCGTGCAGCGCGGGGTCTACGACGAGCGCCTCGCCGTCGTCCGCAAACACGTAGGAGAGACAACCCGTCCCCGGGCGGACGATTTGGGTGAGTCCGGTAACGCCGGTGTCGTAGGGTTCGTACACGGTTCCCCAGCCACGCATGCCGCCCTCCATCGACTTCGCGTCGTAACCCTCATCGCGCAAGACTGCAGCAGCCTTCTGGGAGACGATACCAGCGATACAGACGGTCGCGATTTCTGCGTCGTCGGGTATCTCGTTCAAGCGAGTTCGCAGTGCTTGGGTTTGCCCGGCGCTCAGCGAGTTGTACACGGGGATGTTATGGCTCCCTTCGATGTGCCACTCTTCGTACTCGTCACGGTTTCGAATGTCGAGGACGTGGAGGCTGCCGTCCCCGTCGCGGAGTCGTGCGCTGACTTCCGAGGGCGCAATATTGGACATGTTATACACAACTACTCTGCCGACGCCCAATAACGTGTTGGGTGGCCCAGAGCACTGGTATCTATTGCCATGCGAGACAAACTGGTGGTGATGGCGGACTATCCGTTGAAACAACGCTTCGTGCTCGACACGTCTACGTTCATCACCGAGGAGATACGCGACGACGACGAAGATGTAGAACAGGCGGTCGACCGCCTGTTAGACCTCATTGCCGAAGCGAAGCTCAAACTCCACATCTCGTGTTACATCCCACCGTCTGTCTACGAGGAACTCTCGCGGATGCTCAAAGACAGAGGGGTCTCAGAGGAGGTGCTCTCGAAGCTCAACACGTGGCTCATCAAGAAAAATCCCGACCGGTATACGGTGATGATTCCCGCAGAAATCGTCTACGAGTTCATCGAAGAGATGAGCAATCGTGTAGACAGAGGGCTGCGCGTTTCTGAAAAAGCCGTGCGAAAAGCCGAGGAGTCGCGGGATTCTGACACTGGAGATCAGCTCAGTGAAGTCGACAAAGTCATCTCAGACCTTCGTTCAGAGTACCGTTCGACGCTGCGCCGGGGCATCCTCGATTCGCGCGAGGACTTCGACTTGCTCATCCTCGCCCGAGAACTCGAAGCAGGTGTCGTAACCGAAGATACGGGCATCATCCACTGGGCAGAAGGGTTTGGACTCAGGTATCTGAAAGGGCGGGATTTTCCGTCGTTGCTGACCGAGTATTTAGCAGCGAGCGAAACGTGAGTGTGGATTCCAGAGATAAAACTCAAGGGGAGAGATAGCAACCGAGAGCCGCAATTAGGACCCGAACGGGAAACGTTTTCCATACCCCTCTACGGCTCTTCTGGTTTCCCAGTTTCACGAATGATGCTTACGCCCCATCCGTTACATGGCCTTCACAACGCGCCTTCCGGAAGGCAACGTTTGTGGGTTATTTCGGTTCTCCTTCGGAGCGTTGACTTCGTTCTCCTTTCACAGAGACTCAGTTGTTGCCCCTAACCTCTTCCGTACTTTCTGAAATCAGATTTTCTGGAACAGATCGTTCGGTGTATCCTTGCGGTTCCCGATACAACATATGGTACGCCACATCATACCATAAATCTGCGTGCGTTTGCTCAGACACGTTTGATCAGCAGAAAAAGACAGTGAGAGTTTTAGACGAGAGTTAGGCGTCCGGCCAGCGCTCGATGAAGATGGTCTTGTCCGTGTAGAACTGAATCATGTCCTCGCCCTGTGCGTGGAGGTCGCCAAATGCGGAGGCCTTGCGGCCACCGAAGTGGAAGAAGGCCATCGGCGCGCTCGTTCCGACGTTCACGCCAAGGTTACCCGCTTGCGCTTCGTTGCGGAAGCGCCGGGCGTCTGCGCCCTCGCGGGTGAACAGGCTCGCGGCGTTCCCGAACTCGCTCTGGTTGAGTATGTCGATGGCTTCGGTCATGTCGCTCACGCGGACGAGCCCGAACACGGGGCCGAAAATCTCCTCGCGCGCGATGGTCATGTCGGGGGTCACGTCACCGAAGATGGTCGGGCCGATGAACTCGCCGTCGTAGCCCTCGACTTCGACGTCGCGGCCGTCGCGCAGGAGCGTCGCGCCTTCGTCGACGCCGCTCTGGATGTGGCCGCGGACGCGCTCTGCGTGGGGTGCAGAAATCATCGCGCCGATGTCCGTGCCTTCGTCCAGCCCGTAGCCGACCACCTGCTGGTCTGCGAGTTCGACGACGAGGTCTGCGAACTCGTCGTACACCGACTCGTGGACGAGCACCACGTCGTTTGCGAGACAGCGCTCGCCTGCACACGCACACGCAGAGGAGACTGTCTGCTCTGCGGCGTGGCGGAGGTCTGCGGATTCGGCGACGATGATGTGGTTTTTCGCCCCGCCCTGCGCCTGGACGCGCTTTCCGGTGGCGGCCGATTCTTTGTACACGTGGCGTGCGACCGGCGTGCTGCCGACGAAGGAGACGCCCGCGATGCCCTCGTGCTGGATGAGCGCGTTCACGGTGTCTTTCCCACCGTTCACGAGCTGGACAACGCCGTCGGGGAAGCCCGCTTCGTCGATCAGTTCGAAGATGCGCTGGGCGACGAGTGGGTCCTGTTCGGACGGCTTGAGGATGAACGAGTTGCCCGTCGCGACTGCGTACGGCAGGAACCAGAGTGGAATCATGCCGGGGAAGTTAAACGGCGTGATGGCGGTGAAGACGCCGAGTGGCTGGCGGACGGCGGCTTCGTCGATGCCGGGGGCCGCGTTTTCGAGGAAGCCCGCCTGCATCATCGTCGGGATGCCACAGGAGACCTCGACGTTCTCGATGCCGCGGCGCAGTTCGCCCATCGCTTCGTTGAACGTCTTGCCGTGTTCCTGGACGAGAATTTCTGCGAGTTCTTCTTGGTGTTCGTCGAGCAGCGCCTTCAGCCGAAAGAGGGGCTGAATCCGCTCGACAACCGGGGTGTTTCGCCACGTCTCGAACGCTTCCTGTCCGGTGGCGATTGCTTCGTCTAGTTGGTCGGTTCCGGTAAACGGCACGTAGGCGAGTTCTTCTCCCGTCGCGGGGTTGATGACGGCCTGCCCGTCATCGCTCTCGACTGCGGTCCAGTTCCCACCGACGTAGTTGCGTACCTCTCCCGTCTGTGAGAGGGCGTCAAGTGAAACCATGTGCGTGAACGGTTCTCAGCCACAACCATAAATCTTGGTCGGTCATATGTCTAGTTGAATCTCTATTTCTTCGAACGTTGTTCAATTGTTTTGGCAAACTACACGAAACAGTTGTCTGATTCGACTGATGAGCAAAAGATTAACCACACATGAGAGTCGATGTCAAGCCACATGACGAGCGACGAGGCTGAAACTGGGATGAACGAACTCGAACAACTGGACAAAAAACACGTCTTCGGCACGTGGTCGTATCAGTCAGAAGTCAAGCCGACACAGGTCGTCGGCGCGTCTGGCAACCGCATCGAGACGGCGGACGGGAAGTCGTACCTCGACCTTTCTGGCCAACTCATGTGCTCGAACCTCGGCCACTCGGCGGACGCCGTTGCAGAGGCAATGGCAGAGCAGGCGAAGACCGCGGCGTACGTCGCGCCGGGCTACACCACCGAAGCCCGCGCGAAACTCGGCGAGAAGTTAGCGGAGGTCACCCCCGGGAACCTCTCTAAGACGTTCTTCTCTACGAGCGGCACCGAAGCCATCGAAGCGGCCATCAAAATCGCCCGCTTCGTCACGGGCAAGCAGAAAATCGTCTCGCGTTACCGGTCGTACCACGGCTCGACCTACGGCTCAATTAGCGTCACGGGCGACCCACGGCGGCTGATGGCAGAACCCGGTATCCCCGGCACCATCAAAGCGCCCGACCCCTACGCCTATGGCTCGACGCTCGAACCGATGGAGAGCCTCGAATACATCGACGAGATGCTGATGCTCGAAGGCGACACCGTCGCCGCGATTCTGGTCGAACCAATCGTTGGCTCGAACGGGATTCTCGTCCCGCCAGACGAGTATCTGCCGCGCCTGAAAGAAATCGCCCACGACCACGGCGCGCTGCTCATCGTGGACGAAGTGATGGCCGGGTTTGGCCGCACCGGCGAGTGGTTCGGCTGTGACCTGTTCGACGTGACGCCGGACATCATGACGATGGCGAAAGGGCTGACTGGCGCGTACGCACCGCTCGGGGCGACTATCGTCACCGACGAAATCGCCGCCCACTTCGAGGACAACATGTTCTGCCACGGCCACACCTACTCGGGCCACCCGGTCGCCGTGGCCGCGGGCCTCGCCGCCGTCGAAACCTACCAGCGCGACGGCCTCATCGAGCAGGCCAAAGAACGCGGTGAGTACCTCGGCGCGAAACTCGACGAACTCGCTGAGAAACACCCGAGTGTGGGCGAATCACGCGGCGTCGGCCTGTTCCGCGGCCTCGAACTCACCAAGAGTACGGAAGGTCGCGTGCCGTTTGGCCAGCGTGTCGACAAGATTTCGACCGGGAAGACGGTCGTTGACGAAGTCTCTGGGGCCGCGAGCGAACAAGGCGTCTACGTCGCAAACATGATTAACACGCTCATCATCGCGCCGCCGCTCACCATCACCGAAGACGAAATCGACGAGGCGGTCGCCGCCCTCGACACTGCCCTCGAAGTCTCGGACGCGGCGATGGAGGAGTGATGGAAGGCGTCGCCGTGACGCTCGACGAGACCGACTTCGCGTTGCTCTCTGCGGTCGAGCGTGACTTCGACGTGAGCTTAGAGACGCTCGCAGACGAACTCGGCCTGTCGAAATCCGCCGTCCACTACCGGCTCTCGAAGCTCAAAGAAAAGGGCGTGATTTCGGGTGTCACCGCGGACATCGACCCCCACGCGCTCGGGCTTTCGACGGTGATGATCACCGAGGTGTCGGTGACCCACGAGCGCGGCTACGCAGACGAGATTGGCTCACGGCTCACCGAAATTGGCGGCGTCCAGCACGTCTACTACACCATGGGCGACGTAGATTTCATCGTCATCGCCCGCGTCGCTTCGCGCGAGCAGATGAACGACCTCGTAGACGACATCGTCGCCGTAGACGGCGTCGATGAGACATCCTCACACTACGTGATGAAAGAACTCCCCGTTACAGGCAGTCGCCTGCTCAACCTCTCTGAGGCGCAGGCAGACGCGTTGCTCTCCGTAGACAATGACTGACGAACTCACCGAACTCATCCAAGACCTCGTTCGCATCGAAACCGAGAATCCACCCGGAAACGAAGCCGCCGCCGCCGAGTACATCCACGACTGGTTCTCGGAGCAGGGTATCGACTCGTGGCTGGTCGAAGAGCCGTACCCAGACCGCCCACAGGTCGCCGCCCGCGTCGGGGACGGCGACCCAACCATCGTCTTGAACGGGCACATCGACGTGGTGCCTGCAGGCGACCCAGCCCAGTGGGACTACGACGCCTACGGCGCTGAAATCGACGACGGGAACCTCTACGGCCGCGGCAGCGTGGACATGAAAGCGCAGGTCGCCATCGGCATGCTGCTCGCGCGCGACCTCGCCCCCGAGTTCGAATCCGGCGACCTGCCCGGGTCGGTCGTCGTCCACGCCGCGATTGGCGAGGAGACGGGCGAACCCGGCACGAAAGCCCTGCTCGAAGCAGGCTACGACGGCGACTACGGCGTCGTCCTCGAACCCACGAAGATGCGCACCGCGACGAGCGAGAAGGGCCTCGCGTGGTACGAGATCGCCGTCGAAGGCGCACCCTCACACGCCAGTCGGCCAGACCAAGGGTCGAACGCGATTATGCACGCACGCCCCCTGCTCGACGCCATCGAGGCGTACGACGCAGAACTCCGCACCCGAACCGACCCGCTCGTCGAAAAAGCCTACGCGACGGTGACGAAGTTCGAAGCTGGAACCAAAGAGAACGTCGTCCCCGAACGCGCCGTCATCACAATCGACCGCCGCATCCTGCCGGGCGAAGCGGTCGAAGGCGTGGACGCAGAAGTCGACGACATTGTGACCGCGTTCGCCAAAGAGTACGACCTTGATGTGTCGTGGGAACGGATTCGTACCTACGAGGCCGCGGAAATCGACGTGGACAGCCCACTCGCAGAGGTGTTCCGCAAGCACTCTCAAAACGTGGGCGGCGTCGCCCCCGAACCGTGGGGGATTCAGGCTTCGACCGACGTGCGAAACTTCGTCAACGACGCAGAAATGGAGGCGATCACGTGGGGGCCGGGCGACCTCTCGCGGGCCCACTCGTTCAACGAGTACATCAAACTCGCAGAAATCGAGGCGGGCTACGACGTATTAGACCGCGCGGTGCGCGAGTTACTCACGAGCGAATCATAGACCCGCGGGTGGGTTGAGTCGGCCCGCACCGTTAACTAACCGTGGGCCATCTGGCGGGGCATGGTAGACCTCGCCGGACACGTCGGCTTTGCGCTTGCTCTCTCCGTGCCCGTCTGGCTCAAATTCGGTCGAAAAGAGAGTCTGCTCTTTCTCGCGCTCGCGGCTCCGACCGCGTTGCTGCCCGATTCTGACCTCTTTCTCAGAGCCGTGTTTCCGGTCGAACACCACGGCATCACCCACACCGTCGCGTTCGCGGCGACGCTCGCGCTGGTGTTGGGCGCGCTAGCGGCGACCGTCGTCGCTCCCCGCCTGCGGACACGCATCGACCGCTACCTTGGCGGGCAACCAGCGACCGGACAGGTGTTTACCTTCTCGGCGCTCGCGTTCTTCACCGGAGCGTCAAGCCACCTCGTCGCGGACATCTTCTCTGCGCCGGACATCGCCCCGCCCGTGAAACCGTTTCTCCCGTTCACCGACACGCCAGTCATCGTCGATGCCATCTACTACGACGCCGTCATCTGGAACTTCGGCCTGCTGGGGGTGGTGTTGCTCATCCACGGTACCATCTTCTGGTATGCGGGCAGAGCCGTCCGTGCGAACGGAGTTTAGGGCAGCCGAAAAATAGGAACGTTTTTACTCATTTAGGCACGCCTAAACTCCATGGACGACAGGCGTGGTCGCAGCCGTGGCGGTCACGCCTCACTGAACGCGGGGGTCGGTAGTTGGGGTCGAAACTCGATTTCGACCCAGAAGGTGTCGCCAGCGCCGCAGACGCTGCCAGCCCCGCCATCCTACATTTCGACTCATGAAAAGCGAGAATCCGACACAACCGAACCGGGCAAGTAGCAACCGAGAGAGCCGCGTCGGGTGGGTCACGAGCGAACTGCTCATCGTCATGCTCGGGAGTACGGCCATCGTCGTCGCCGCCGGGCTGATTCAGATGAGCTTCGGGTCGTACTCGATGACCGTCACCCAGACGTGGGATGCGTTTTTCGACCCGCTCGTCTGGACGAACCCGCAGGTGCTCTTCCAGTTCCTCCTCGGTGAAGACCTGATGAAAACCGTCCTCGGTACGCTCGGACTGTCGACCGCGCCAATCGACCTCTCGAACGAGACGATTATCGTCTGGAACATCCGCCTCCCGCGCGTGCTCGTCGCCGCCTTCGTCGGGATGAACCTCGCCGTCTCGGGAGCCATCTTCCAAGCCGTGACGCGAAACGAGCTTGCGAGCCCCTTCATCCTCGGCGTGAGTTCCGGGGCGGGCCTCTCGATTCTGCTGACGCTCGTCGTGTTCTCGGGGCTGTCTGCGTTCTTGCCGCTCATCGCCTCCGTGGGTGGCGCAGTAGCGTTCTTCATCGTCTACGCGATTGCGTGGAAAAACGGAACGAGTCCGGTGCGCCTCGTGCTCGCGGGCGTCATCGTCTCGACGATTTTCGGCTCGCTCCAGACGGCGCTCTTTTTCTTCGCAGACGACATCGGCGTCGTCCAGACGGCCATCGCGTGGACGACGGGGTCGCTCACGGGCGTTGACTGGGAACAAGTCCGAATGATACTCCCGTGGACGATTGTCTCGATGGGCCTTGCGTTCATCGCCTCCCGGCAGTTGAACGTGCTGTTGCTCGGTGAGAAAACCGCAAAGTCACTCGGCATGTCCGTCGAGAAGGTTCGCTTTGCCCTCTCGGGGATTGCAATTCTCGCGGCGTCTGCGAGCATCGCGGCGGCCGGAATCGTCGGCTTCGTTGGCCTCATCGTCCCGCACATGGTGCGCAACCTCGTCGGGAGCGATTACAAACGGCTCATCGTTGGCTGCATCTTCATCGGCCCGGCGCTGATGGTGAGCGCCGACATCGGCGCGCGCCTCGCGCTCAATCCCGTGCAGATTCCGGTCGGCATCGTCACCGGCCTCGTCGGTGGGCCGTACTTCCTCTACCTGATGCGCAAAAAGCAACAACTGGGTGAAATCTGATGGCGAACGAACACGCGAACACAGACGGTGGCGTGGTGTACGAAGAAAGCGAGGAGGCGACGACGCCCGCGAGCGACCTCGTGGGCGAAGCCCTCGCCATTGGCTACCCGACGACGAAACACCCAATTGTCGAGTGCGAAAAAGTCG
Source organism: Haladaptatus sp. ZSTT2 (assembly GCF_037081775.1). Lineage (NCBI taxonomy): Archaea > Methanobacteriati > Methanobacteriota > Halobacteria > Halobacteriales > Haladaptataceae > Haladaptatus > Haladaptatus sp. ZSTT2. Next base: position 2,100,638 of record NZ_JBAMHQ010000001.1, on the reverse strand, counting down.
TCATCCCCGCAGGCGAGGTGACGGCGCTCGTCGGCCCGAACGGCTCCGGAAAGAGCACGCTGTTGAAGGGGATGGCAAAACAGCTCTCGCTCGACCGCGGCCACATCCTCATAGACGGCGCGGACGTTCACTCACTCGGCTCGAAGGAACTGGCCAAAAAGCTCGGCTTGCTCTCGCAAGAACACGATTCGCCCGGCAGCCTGACCGTCGAAGACCTCGTGTATCACGGCCGGTATCCGCATCGGGGCTTTTTCGAGACCGTCACTGAAATCGACCACGAGGCGGTCGAACGCGCCATCGACCTCGCGGGCGTCACGGAGATTCGAGACGAGGAGTTGGGGAGTCTGAGCGGCGGGCAAAAACAGCTCGCGTGGATTGCCATGGTGCTCGCCCAAGACACGGACGTATTGTTGTTAGACGAGCCGACGACGTACCTCGACTTACACCACCAGTTGCGCGTGATGGAGGTCATCCGGACGCTCAAAGCCGAACGCGACGTGACCATCGCCGTCGTGCTCCACGACATCGGGATGGCTGCACGCTTTGCGGACAACCTGATTGCGATGAAAGACGGCGCGCTCTACGACTGGGGACCGCCCCGCGAAGTCGTGACCAACGAACTGCTCGCAGACGTGTTTCACGTCGATGCGGACGTCGATGCGGCGAGCGAAACCGGCCCGCACATCGCGCCCCATCGGGCGCTCGAAAAGTAGTTACGCGACGAGGCTCGCAACGAGTTCGCGGACGGCGTCGATTTCGTCTTCGTTTACGGTGTGACCCATGCTTCTGTAGATGCGTTCGTCTACCTCTGCGCCGAGGTCGGTGAGGATTTTCGTCGTCTCTTCGACGCGGTCGAGTGGGATGTGTGGGTCTGAGTCGCTGCACCCGAGGAACACGGGCGTGCCTTCGAGGTCACCTTCGTAGTCCCACGGCGTGCCGCGTGGCCCAATGAGGCCCGCGCTCAGGCCAGCCAGTCCGCCGTAGCGTTTGGGGTTGCGAGCCATGTATTCACAGGCGAGACACCCCCCCTGTGAGAAACCAATGAGCATCGTTTTCTCCGGTGGGATGCCAGCGTCTGCAATCTCTGTGAGCAACTCATCGACGAGTTGGAGCGCAGAGGTGAGGTGTGGCTCGTTGGTCGAGATGTGGTTCATGAACGAATAGGGATACCACGTGTTGTTCGCGGCCTGTGGCGCGAGATAGGCCACGTTATCGATGGCGAGTTGGCCGCCGAGTTCGAGGATGCCTGTCGCCATGGCTCCGCGGCCGTGGAGTAAGATGACGGCGGCGTCTGCCTCTTCGAGTGGTGTTCCTGCAGTCGATACTGGCTGGCCTTGGTGTGGGTGGGTGTCAGTTTCGCTCATTGGTCTGCCTCCATCGTTGCCGGACGGGAGATGTCGAGGGGGGTGAGTTTCGACTCGATTTCGCTGCGGCGGCCTTCGAGCCACTCGGGGAGGACGAGGTGCGTGCCGAGGGCCGCAAGTTCTTCGTCTACGGTGTAGCCGGGGTTTTCGGTCGCAATCTCGAACAGGACGCCGCCGGGTTCGCGGAAGTAAATCGAGTGGAACCACTTGCGGTCGATAACGTCCGTGACGTTGAGATTGCGCGCGATGAGTGCCTGTCGCCACTGTTCGTGGGTGTCGTCGTCAGGGACGCGAAAGGCGACGTGGTGGACGGTGCCCGCGCCGGGGGCGCCACGGCCGCGTTCTTCATTTGCGATGATGTCAACGACGAAACCGAGGTCGCCGTCTGCCCGGAATCGCGTGCGCGCTGCGTCGATGTCGCCTACGCGCGCATAGCCCATCGCTTCGAGTAAGTCGGCCGTCGGCCCGGCGGTGTGGAGCGCGAGCGTCACGCCGAAAAAGCCACGAATCTGGTGGGCGTCGGGAACCGGGCTGTGTTCCCACGGGTTGCCCGCTGGCGCGTCGGGGTGGGCGACGAGTTCGAGTTGCAGGCCGTCGGGGTCGCGAAGCGGAATGACCGTCTCGTCGCCGCGTGTTTCGGGGGCTGCGTAATCGACGCCGAGGGCCGAAAAGCGCTCGACCCAGAACTCGACTGCGTCTGGGTCGATGAGGAACGCCACCGTCTGCACTTGGCCACTTCCAACGCGCCCCTGTCGGGCGTGTTCGATAGGGAAGAAGGTCATTGAGGTACCAGTAGAGCCGATGCCATCACCGTAGAACAGGTGATAAGTGTGAACTTCGTCTTGATTCACACTCTGCTTTACGAGACGCAGCCCAAGCGTCTCGGTATAGAAGTCGACGTTTCGCTGCGGGTCGCTCGCGAGAGCCGTGACGTGGTGAATGCCTCCCGTCGGTTCGAAATCTGAGGTCACGTTGCTACCATCTACGAAATGGGTACGAAAATACCTTCGCAGACGGCGGAGCCACTCGGTGATCCCAACGTCACTCGCCCACGCACGCTCACTCGGTCGATTCGATGGTTTCGAGCCGAGGATTCTCCCCGGGGAATGGGTGCGGGCCGAAACCCTCGATTCCCGACGAGACTCCAAAGGAGTTGTCGAGCGTGAACGCCGGCAACGCCACCCGCTCTGTGAGGAGGGTGCGCGTGGCCGACTCGTACAGGTCGCGGCGCGTTTCGTCGTCCGTCGTGCGGCGGGCGTCGCGCAGGACGTTCATCACGTCCTCGTTCTGGTAGAACGTCCCGTTGGTTCGCCCCTCTGCGTTCTCGTGGAACAGCGGGTAGAGGTAGGTGTCCGGATCCGGGCCGCCCGCCCACGCGTCCACGAAGATGTTGTACTCACTGGGACTCCCCGAGACGATTTTCTCGCGGAACTGCTTCCACGGGTACTTCTCGGTGCGAGCGCGGTAAAACCCGATTTCGGCAAGGCCGTGGGCGAGTTCTTCGGCGATTTTCTCCCGCAACAGGTCGTGTTTCGGTACGGCAATCGTCGGTGCCCAGTTGCCCACGTCTGCCTCCTTCAACAGCTGTTTTGCCTTCTCCTTGTTCTTCGCGCGCGGAATCGACTGCCACTCCTCGACCGGCAGGTCCCACTCGGCGGCCAGTTGCGGTGGGAGCAGGCCGTACTGACGACGGCCGACCGGGCCGACGAAGGTCTCGGTCACCGTGTCGAGGTCCACGAGGGAGTCGATTGCCTTGCGAACCTTCGGGTCAGCCGTCGGCCCCTCGTTGCAGTTGAAGCCGATGTAGTGGGCGAGGTAGCCTTCCTGTAGAACCGTGTCCGCGTTCGAGAGGTTTTGTGTCACGCTCCAGAGCCGCGGATTGACGCGCTCTACGATGTCGTTTTGCCCCGTCTTCAGACTCGTCGTCCGGGCGAGGTCCGAGTGGTTCTGGACGAATCGCGCGTGTTCAAGTGACGGGTTTGTCTCGCCCCAATACTCCGTCCAGTGGGTGAGCGAGACGTGCTCGCCGGGTTTGGCCGTCTCCACCTCGTAGGGGCCGGAGCCAACCGGTTTCTCGTGCGCGAACTTTTCGGGGTTCGACTCGCGCACCGCCTTGGGCACGATTCCACGAGTCAGAGCGTGGTCCATCGCCGGGTAGGGGTTCTTGAGGTGGAACGCCACCGTCTGCTCGTCGCGGACCTCGATGTGGTCGATGGGCCGCACCTGCCACATACCGGGGCGCTCCTCCTCGCGGACGGCGCGATACGAGTAGGCCACGTCCTCGGCGGTGACCGCGGTGCCGTCCTGGAATGTCGCCCCGTCGGTGAGTTTCACAACGTGGATCTTATCCTCCCCTTCGACCATTGGCGTCCCCGCCGCGAGTTCCGGGACGAGGTTCATGTCGTGGTCGTAGCGATACAAGCCCTCGAACACGTTCGTCGCCACGGACGCAGACCACGGGTCTGCAAGCCGAACCGGGTCGAGTGACTTCGGTGCGAGCGCCTGTGCATACCGGATGGACGCGTTTGCGTCAGTTCCGAGCACGCTCGAACAGCCTGCGAGCGCCGAAACGCCCGCGAGGCTGCCGACTCCTTTGAGGACGGTACGTCTGCTGAGAACACTGTTTTCAGACATGATTACTCACCCGACAGCCACGGCAGCACGTCTTCGATTGGTTCTCGCTCGAAGTACAGCAGTTCGACGCCGATGACCGCCACCCCGATGAGGAGGACGGTGACGAACATCCCCGGACTGTTGAGATAGAGGTCGTAGAGCAACAGCGGGAAGAACGCCACTGTGCCCACGAGTCCAACTATGGGTATCGGCGTGAGGAGGTCTAGCTGGTCGCGCTTGGCGAACGCAAGGTAGCTCATCCCGCCGAACACCGCGATGAAGGCCAGCGAGGCGAAGGAGGTGATGGACTTGAGACTTCCCATCACGGCGAACCCGGCCGACAGCACGCCGAGGATGACCACGATGCGCTTTGGAATCTCACCGTCGCCACTCCCGCCTATCTTCTCGGGCAAGAGGCCCCGGTCGATGAGATTCCGGGAGAACAGCGCGCTCGAAAACAGGGTGGCGTTGACCGCACTCGCCGTCGAGAACAGCGCGGAGATGCCGATGATGAGCGCACCGATGGTCCCCATGAACTGGAGGCCGGCGTACAGCAGCGATACCTCGGGCGAGACGGCGATGGTCGAAATTTTGAGCAGGCTCACCGTCGTCAGCGCGACGAGGATATAGAGCGCCGTCGCCACGGGAATCGAGATGTAGATGGCCTTCTTGATGTTCGCTTTTGGCTTCTCGAACTTGTCCTGGTCGTACAGGAGGAGTTGCCACCCTTGGAACGCAACGAACGACATCGCCGCGCCGAGGATGGGGTCTCGAATCGACATCGAGGAGAGACCGAAGGTGAGTTTCTGGACGTGAAAGGCGTGGTACACCCCCCAGAGGCCGAAGATGCCGATGACGACCACCTTGATGAAGGTGAGAACGTCCTCTGCTTTCCCCGTCTCGGACGCGCCGATGAGGTTGAGGCCGACGAACACGCCAATGAGGAGCACCGAGACGGCGTTCGCCACGGGAATCCCAGACAGGTGGAGTCGGCCGATAAGTTCCGAGAAAAACGAGGAGAAGGCGTAGGCGTAGAGCGCCATCGACCCGACGTACCCGAACAGGAGGGTCCACCCGGTCATGCCGGCGAGCGTCGAGTTGCCCACCAGCTCCTCGATGTAGGTCGGTGCGCCCCCGTGGTCGTCCACGAGGCCGTTCAGTTTGACGTAGCTGTACCCTGCGCACATGGCGACGATACCCGCGGTGAGCCACGCGAGCCACGCCACGTCTCCGGAGATGGCGACGACGATACCGAACGCTGAGTAAATTCCGCCGCCGATCATCCCGCCGAGCGCCATCGCGACCGCTTCTTTGAGTGAAAGCTGTCCCATTTTCTGTGTTCGTCTGCAACCGCTCATCGGTCGTCAACCGATTCCCCACCGTCCGTGTGTCGGGCAGGACGATTGGGACTCCATTAATGGCTATGGCCAACGCTTCAGGTGACGCCGCCCTGTCGCGGTTTGAACCTTGCATATGCAACGTCGTCTACGATTTCCGCGAGCACGTCCACGACGTGCCACACGTCTTCGAACGTCGAATAGAGCGGGGCCGGACACACCCTGACGACGTTCGGCGGCCTGAAATCGACGATGACGCCGCGCGCTTTGAGCGCGAGCGAAATACGGTAAGCCTCGTCGTGTTCGAGCGCGATGTGCCCGCCGCGGCGGGCGTGGTCGCGGGGCGTGCCGACCGTAAATCCACGCGACACCAGTTCCGCGTCGGCCAGCGCAACGAGGAAGTCAGTGAGTGCGAGCGATTTTTCTCTGACCGCCTCGATTGTGGTTTCCTCGAAAATGTCGAGCGCGCCAGAGAGCGGGGCAGCAGAAAGAATCGGGATGGTGCCGATTTGCCACGCACCCGCCGAAGCTGCGGGCGTAAACTCGTGGCGCATCTCGAACTGCGTTGCCTTGTCGTGGCCCCACCAGCCGGCGAGCGCGGGCGTCGTGCCAAAGTGCCGAGCGTTAACGTAGAGGCCCGCGATAGCCCCCGGTCCGGCGTTCAGGTACTTGTAGGAACACCAGACAGCGAAGTCCACGTCCCATTTCGATAGGTCGTGGGTGAGTGCGCCGACCGAGTGGGCGAGGTCGAATCCGGCGAGCGCGTCGTGGTCGTGGGCCGCCTGCGTGATGCGTTCTACGTCGAGCAACTGGCCGCTGCGATACAGGACCGAGGGCATGAACACGATGGCTGTGTCGTCGTCGATGGCCGCCTCGATGTCGGCTTCGTCGATGGTGCGCCCGTCGCGGCTTTCGACCACCCTGAGCTGGTCGTCGGGGTCGAGTCCGTGCGCGCGGAGTTGTGACTGGATGGCGTAGTGGTCGGTCGGGAAGTCGAGGTCGTTTACGACGACGGTGCCCTGATTGTCTGCAAGAAAGGTGCCGATAAGCGTGTGGATGTTGACCGTCGTGGAATTGGCGACGACGACTTCGTCGGGCGATGCGCCGACGAGCGAGGCGAGGCGTGCGCCCAACTGCTCGCCGTAGTGAAACCAGTCTGGGTCTGCGTCCGTCCAGCCGCGGATGGCGAGGTCACGCCACTCATCGACTGCCATAGAGAGGGTGCGTTCTGCGTCAGTGGAGGCGAGGCCGAGTGAATTGCCGTCCATGTACCACTCGTCTTCGCGCGTGTGAAACCGCTCGCGCAGGTGGGCGAGGTCGTCGGCCGCATCGCGTTCGCGGGCGGCAGAAAGCGAGGTGTCCATACGCGACCCACGGCCTGCTGTGAGAAAGCGTTTGATTACCCAGCGTCGGGGCCTCTCCGTCCCGTCACGTCCGCGATTCTGAGCACGGCCCGACGAATCGTCGTCACCTCGTCGCTCTCCGGAAACAGACTGGGGTACCACGCGTTGTCGTCCATGAGCGCGTCCATGTCGCCGTACTCGCCGTCTTCGACGTGGTCGAGCGGCCCGGTTGCGATGACGCTTTGCCACCGCTCTGGTGAGTCAATGGCGAAGGTGACGAAACACGCCTCCTCGGTGGCGTCTGCGAAGGTGAGTTTCTTGCTCGCGTCACCGAACTGGATGAGTTCGAAAAACAGGCGGTCGGTGCCGTCGAACGCGAATGAGACGGGAATGGCGTAGGCACGCCCGCCAGTGGCAAACGAGAGGGTCCCGACGCCCTGGGCGTAGAGGAACTCGACGATCTCCGGGCGGGTCATGTGAAGCCCCTGGCCAATGTCGGGAAGTGCATCGCTCATGATTTGTCACAGAGACGTAGGCGGTGAGCAACGATAACCGTCACCCAGTTAGAGACACTCGTTTACGAAGCCGGTTGCCAGCCACGATTCGGCGCGCTGGAGGCGATACTGCAGGGTCGATTGGGGCACGTCGATTTCGTCTGCGAGTTCTGAGAGTGTCGTCTTGCGAGGAGTTTCGTAGTAGCCGTTTGCGACGGCGAGTTCGAGCACTTGGCGCTGTTCGAACGGGAGTTCGCAGGCGGTGATGGCCTCATCAGTCCAGTGAGTCGGATTCGAGAGGTGTGAGAGGTTCACGTTGACGCCATCAGAGAGTTCGGCTTGCACGGCGTCGTACAGTTCGCCGACACTCCCGTCAGAGCGCATGAGGATGCGCCACTCGTAGGAGTCGCCGCGGCGTTGGGTTTCGTAGAGCAGGCCCGGGCCGAGGTGTTCGTGGGCGAGCGTCGGCAGGGTGCGACACTCTTCTATCCCTTGGCGGTAGGTGTAGATGGTGGCGCTCGTCGTGTCGGCGGCGAGCAGTTCGTGTTCGCGGTAGGAATCACACGTCGGGTCGTTCAGACACTCGTTGCACCGAGAGGCGTCGGTGAGCAAGTCGGTGAGTTTCGACACCGCCGCTTCCGGCCCGGTGATGCGGTCGAGTCGCCACATGTTGTTTCCGGCAACCGCACAGTCGAGGGATTTTGCGAGGGCGGCCGGATACTCCATAAACACGTCAGCGACGGGGTCGGCCCCCGGTTCGTAGGTGAGGCTGAAGACGAACTCTCTCATTGACTATCTTTGGTACACACCAACCTAAGAGCGTATCGGTGCCGGAATCATCGTACGTTCGCATATCACGCGAATTTCGGCTGTAGTTGCCGTAGAAACGCAGAATTTGAAATGGTAGTCACGTCACGGTAAGCAGGTGTCATCGATGTTATTTGGTGTATACCAAGCGAGGATATAACCCGAAACAGTCCTGAGCAATGCATGTATTGACACGCCCACCAACCTCCAATCCCTCATTCCCGTGCAACAAGTAACCTCATACAATCAGTCAGAACAGACGAAGCGCACGCCACCTCGCAGTACGGAAACAGAGGTGACCTGTCCCGAGTGTGGAAGTCTGCTCAAGACTGACCACGAACACGGCGAACGCCACTGTGAGTCGTGTGGTCTCGTCGTCGAGGAAGCGGAACTCGACCGCGGCCCGGAGTGGCGCGCGTTCGACTCGGCAGAGCGCAACCAGAAGTCCCGCGTCGGTGCGCCGATGACGAAGATGATGCACGACAAGGGGCTTTCGACCACCATCGATTGGCAAGACCGTGACGCCCGCGGGAACACGCTGAGCGCGCGAAAGCGAAAGCAGCTCGGCCGCCTGCGGATGTGGGACCGCCGGACGAAAACCCGCAACGCCCGCGACCGCAACCTCCGGCAAGCCCTCGGTGAAATCGACCGCATGGCGAGTGCGCTTGGCCTCCCGAAAGCCATCCGCGAGACGGCGTCGGTCATCTATCGACGCGCCCTCGAAGAAGACCTGCTCCCCGGTCGGTCCATCGAAGGCATGGCGACCGGGTCGCTCCACGCCGCCGCCCGACAGGCGGGCAATCCACGAACCGTAGACGAAGTGGCCGCCGTCACGCGCGTCGATGAGATGGAGTTCCAGCGCGCCTACCGCTACATCGTCCGCGAACTCGACTTGCAGATTGCGCCGCCAGACCCCGTCAGCTACGTCGGCCGCTTTGCCTCCGGCTTAGACGTGAGCGACGAAACCGAACGGCGCGCCCGCCAACTGCTCGAAACCGCAAAGCATGAAGGGATTCTGAGCGGCAAGTCGCCGGTCGGCCTCGCCGCGGCGTCGATTTACGCCGCTGGCCTGCTCACGAACGCCGAGATTACGCAGGCAGAAGTGAGCGAGGTCGCAGACATCAGCGAAGTCACCATCCGCAACCGCTACCGCGAACTTCTGAAAATAGACCAGGACGCCGCGACAGCCTAATCGCGGCGCAACCAGCCGAACGCATTCAGTTTCATTTTGCAACCTGGTTCTAATCCGAATCTCTATAGTGGTTGGGTGCACAGAACAGCGTAGAGACCGACATGCAAAGTCACGACGCAGACGAAGAGAAGTATTCGGAGGACGCGTGTGTCGTCATCGACTCCCTCCAACAGATTGGCTCCCAGTGGCGACTCATCGTGCTCCACGACCTCCAAGAGGGCGAAAAGCGGTTCAACGAACTCAAACGCTCGACCGATGCGAGTTCGCGCACCCTCTCTCGTGTCTTAGATGACCTCCAAGAGACCGGCTTCGTAAACCGCCGACTCGAAGAGGACGCGCCTGTGGCGACCTACTACAGCCTGACCGAGAAGGGCGCGTCGCTGTTTCCCGTGTTCGAGGAAATCGAACGCTGGGCAAACGAGTGGCTCGACACCTCGATTATCGAACCGGCCGACGACTGATGGTGCCACAGTTCGACCCACCAGATTCCCTAAATAGCGCCAGCCCGAAACCCTGCCAGTGACGACAGACGTTCCCACCGAGAAACCGCCCCGTCCCGTCCACCTCGAACGCGCAGCAGACCTCGACGCGCTCGTCGCCGCACACGACCTCGTGCTCGTTGATTTCTACACCAAGGGCTGTACGCTCTGTCAGAGCATCGAGCCGGTGCTCGGGACCGTCCACCGCGCGGGCGACGCCGTCGTCGCGCTCATCAATCCAATCACCGACATCCAACTGGTCGAACAGTACAACGTGAGAAGCGTGCCAACCCTCCTGCTGTTCAAAGACGGCGAAGTGGTGGGCCGTCTCGCAGAGGGGTTTCAGGGCGCAGAACAGATACTCGAGTTCATCGACGCGGCCTAAATTTTTTATCGGAATCCAGGGCCAGCAGGCCATGCAATGGTCTCCGTCCAGCCCCCCGCACGTACCGTCCAACAGCCACCCCAGAACGCGAGGTGGTAGCTCGTGGGACACCGCGCCCTCGTCGCCTACGAACAGCCAGATGGCACCTACACCCTCCACTACTCCCAATGGGGTGCCCTCGGCTTTCGACTGGTCGAAGCGATTACAGAAGCGACGCCCTTTGGCCCCCAAGAGGCAGTCGAACCCGCCCCGCGCGAAACGGGGCTCTCGCTCGCAGACATCCTCACCGAGTATCTCGATTTCCTCGCGCACGAAGCGTGCTACCTCGTCAGCCCCGATTTCAAGGTGACCGCCTACCTTCCCGTCTGGTTCGGCCTCGAAACCGGCGACGAAGTGGTCGGAAACGGCGCGCTCATCCCCGTCGTCTTTCGAGACGGCGAACCCGTTGACGTGGGCTACGTCGAAGGCTGGGTCGACGGCGCGAAAGCCTGTCTGTGCGCCCACAGTGAGGAGTGTGAGTTCACCGCAGAAACCAGCCAGACCTTCTTCGAGGCTGCGCTCCCCGAGTGGTTCGGCGAGAACTGTATCTTTCCACAGAAACGAGCGTGATCGCAACAGGCGATTTTTATGCTACGGCGCGCAAATCACCCGCAGTGACGACGACAGACGAGGATACCACCCCCCGCACGCTCACCGCCCCGACCGCGACCGCGGCCCGCGATTTCCTCCGCGCCGCCATCGAGCGCGGCGAGTTGTTGACCGTCTTCGGTCGGTGTACGGTCGAGTACGACGGTCGCGCGTCGAGCTATCTCGGTCCCGGCGACCGCCACGTCATGCTCAAACCCGACGGCTCGTTGCTCGTCCACACCGCAACAGGCCAAAAGCCGGTCAACTGGCAGCCACCGGGCTGTACGCACGAACCGAGCGTCTGTGATGACTCGCTACAGATTCGAAGCCTCCGCACGACGCCCGCAGAAGAACTCTGTGTCACCTTCGAAGCCGTCGAGCAACTGTCCGCGTTCAGCCTCAGCGACGAAAGCGACCTCGATGTTTCGGGCACGGAAGCCGACTTGAAACAGCGCATCCTTGATGACCCGTCGCTCATCGAACCGGGCTTCCAACCGCTCGCCACAGAACGAGAGACGCCAGCAGGCGCGGTGGACATTTTTGGGAGAGCAGCAGACGGCACGACCGTCGTGGTAGAGCTAAAGCGGCGGCGCGTCGGCCCGGATGCGGTTGGCCAGTTGGCGCGCTACGTCGATGCACTCAGACGCGACCTACATACAGACGCGACGATTCGCGGGATTCTCGTCGCCCCGTCGGTGACCGACCGGGCGCGCGACTTACTCGACGAGAACGGACTCGAATTCGTTGCCCTCGAACCCGAGTAGTCAGTCGAGCTCGTTTTTGAGATTGTGGAGGACGGTCATCGCCTCAAGCGGCGTCGTGTTTGCGAGGTCAACGTCTCTGAGCAGGGCTTCGAGGCGGTCGTCTGCGTCGGCTACAGATGACTCCGGGTGCGCGTGCGCTGACGCAGCATCGAGGAGTTCTCGTGAGCGTTCGACAACCGAGTCGGGTAGCCCCGCCGCGGTTGCTACCTCGACGCCATACGAAGCCGTCGCCGCCCCCGGCGAGAGGTTGTGCTGGAACTCGACGTCGCCGTCCGTTTGGGTGGCCTCGAAGTGGAGGTTGTGCACGCCCGAAAAGTCCGCAGCGAGCGCCGTCAGGTCGTGATGGTGGGTGGCGAACAGCGTTCGCGCACCGAGTTCGTCGTGGAGATGCTCCGTTACCGCCTGCGCGATGGCGAGGCCGTCGGTCGTACTCGTCCCGCGGCCCACCTCGTCTAGGAGGACGAGCGAGGAGTCGGTCGCTTCGCGGAGAATATCTGCGACTTCGGTCATCTCGACCATGAACGTCGAACGACCGCCCGCGATGTCGTCAGACGCCCCGACGCGCGTGAAGATGCGGTCTGTGAGTTCGATTTCAGCACCCGCGGCGGGGACGAAACTCCCGATTTGCGTGAGGATGGTGATGAGCGCGACCTGGCGCATGTACGTCGATTTCCCGCTCATGTTCGGGCCGGTGAGGATGGCGAATCGGTTCTCGCTATCGAGGTGCGTGTCGTTCGGGACGAACGACGGCTTGGTTCGCTCGACAACCGGGTGGCGACCGCCCTCGATGTGAATCCCATCACTCCCGAGGTCGGGGCGCGTGTAGCCGTGTTTCGCCGCCACGTCCGCGAGCGAGACGAGCACGTCGAGAGTGGCAAGCGTGTCCGCAACCGCCTGAATCCGCGCCGATTCGGTGGCGATGTCGGTGCGAATCTCGCGGAACAGTTCGTGTTCAAGTTCGTCTGCGCGCTGTTCGGCGCGGAGAATCTCGTCTTCGCGCGCTTTCAGGTCGGGCGTGTAGAAGCGCTCTGAGTTTTTGAGCGTCTGACGACGCTGGTAGTTCTCTGGCACCTTTTCGAGGTTCGGATTCGTCACCTCAATGTAGTAGCCGTGTACCTGATTGAAGCCGACTTTGAGCGAGCCAATGCCGGTGCGCTCGCGCTCTTTCGCTTCGAGAGCGCGTATCCACTCTTTGCCCGAGTGTTCAGTGTCTCTGAGGTCGTCTAAATCGTCGTCGTAGCCGGGTTTGATGACGCGCCCTTCGGTGATCTCGACCGGCGGGTCTTCGCGGATGGCTCGCTCTACGAGATTGCGAATCTCGGGCAGGTCGTCGAGGCCGTCTCGGAGCGACCCGAGTTTGTCTGTCTCGCAGTCACGCAAGAGGTCGCGCAGGTGGGGAACCACGTCGAGGGTCTGTTTGAGCGAGCGAAGGTCGCGGGCGTTCGCGCGACCACGGGCGATTCTTCCGATGAGCCGCTCGATGTCGTACACGTCGCGGAGGTGGTCGTGGGCAGCTTCTCGCGTCTGGAGCGCCGTCGTCAATTCAGCCACCGCGTCCAATCTGGCTTCGATGCGTTCTTCGTCAACCAGCGGGCGGCGGAGCCACGCCTTCAGCTTGCGACTGCCGAGCGCACAGGCGGTTTCGTCGAGAATGCCGACGAGGGTCGCGTCGCGCGCGGCGTGGACGGCGCGCGGTTCGAACAGTTCGAGGCTGCGCAGGGCAACGGGGTCGAGCAGGAGGTACTCGCGCGGGTCGTAGCGCGTGAGGTGGTTGAGGTAATCGAGATGGCCGTCTTCGCCGCCGCGAGTGTATTCGGCGTAGGCGAGCAACGCGCCACACGCCTGAATCTCGGCGCTTCCGGCGAGCAGGGCGTCTGGCGGGCCAAAGTATTCGGAGACTCGTTCGCGGGCGGCGTCGGTCTCGAAAATATCGTCAGAAACCGGCGTCACCATGCAGTTTGCGTCGAACAGGGCTTCGTCGACGCCGGGGCCGACGATGGCCTCTGCGGGCGAAAAGCGGCCGAGTTCGTCGCGGATGGCTTCGAGCGACCGCGCGCTCGTGGCGAGGAACTCGCCGGTCGAAACGTCGAGGAGTGCGAGCCCGTAACCCGCCGTCAGACAGGCGACGTAGTTGTTGTCGTCGGTTCGCAGCAATTCGTCTTCGGTGAGGGTTCCCGGCGTGATGATGCGCGTGACCGCGCGGTCAACGATGCCGGAGGTTTCTGAAGGGTCTTGGACCTGGTCTGCGATGGCGACGCGAAAGCCCGCGTCGAGCAGTTTTACGACGTAGGAGGCCGCGTTGTCGATTGGCACGCCGGCCATCGGATACCGGCCGGTGCTGTCTTCGCGGGCAGTGAGGGTGATGTCGAGCAGCCGTGAGATGGTCTCCGCGGCGTCACAGAAGGCTTCGTAGAAGTCGCCGACTTGGAACAGGAGAAGACAGTCGTCGTACTGACCCGTTAGCTCGAAATATTGCGCCATCATCGGCGTCAGCTCGTCTTCGTTTGCGGCCATCTGTTCGGGTGGCCCAAGCGCCCCATCCATATACGAACGAGTCGTCCCGTGTGTCAAAAAGGCTCTCGGCTTAGAACTCGCGTGGAGAATGGTTCAGCCGTTCGTGGCCGTCTTCGGTGACGACCACGAGGTCTTCGATGCGGATGCCGAACTCGCCGTCGAGATACACGCCCGGTTCGACGCTGAACACCATGCCCGGCTCCAGTTCCGTCTCGTTTCCGGAGACGATGTACGGGTCTTCGTGGACGTTGAGGCCGACCCCATGGCCCGTTCGGTGGATGAACTGCTCGCCGTAGCCAGCCTCGGTGATGATGTCGCGGGCAACGCGGTCGATTGACGCCGCGGTGACGCCGGGTTCGACCGCTTCGACGGCGGCTTCTTGGGCGGCTTTGACCGCGGAAAAGGCGGCTTCGAAGCCTTCGGGTGGCTCGCCTGCGAACACGACGGTTCGCGTCTGGTCGCTCGGATAGTGGGCTGCGAACACGCCGAAGTCGAGGACGACGGGGTCGCCAGATTCGATTTTTCGGTCGCCGTGGCGGTGGTGTGGCTTCGCCCCGTTCGGTCCCGACCCGACGATAACGTCGAACGAGAGCGCGTCGCCGCCGGCGTCGATACACAGATTCTCGATGTGGCGGGCGAGTTCGGCTTCGGTCATGCCGAGGGCGTCGTCGCCCAGTTCTCGAACCTGTTCGCTCACCGTATCAGCGATTTGCCCGGCGTGGCGCATCGCGTCGAGTTCTGCCGCGTCTTTTCGCATTCTGAGCGGTGCGAGAACCGTGCTTGCGAGGCCGAACGTCGCGCCGGGAGCCGCCCTGCGGAGGTCTTGGGTGAAGCGTGCCCACAGCTGGTCGTCGACGAGGAGGTCTCCGGCGACGATGTCGAGATCGATGAGGACGTTTTCGACGAGCTTTCGCGGGTCGTCGCCGTCCGCCCACGTTCTCACGTCTTCGACCCACGAGGCATCTCGAATCTGGCCTTCATACAGCTCCGGGGCGATGAAGATGGGGTCGCCCTCGCGCGCGAGAATGAAAAAGAGGTGGCGCTCCATCGGTTCGGCGTGAAATCCGGAGAGGTAGTACATGTTCTCGGCGGGAAAACAGATGAGGGCGTCCGCGTCCGCGGCAGCGAGTGCGTCCTGACAGGCGCGTGTGCGTCGCTCGAAAACGTTCATACGCGGAGTTTGCGGCGAGGGGCCAAAGTCGTACGGACTATGCACGACCGACACACGTCGGTGCCCGGCGAGAGGTGAGAGAGAAAAAAGCCGAGCTAGTCTTGCGGCGCGATTTCGACGGCAACCTCGTTCGTCCGCATGAACGGCGGCGTCCACGGGTCGTTGTACTGGAGCAAGAACGGTTCGCCGCGAACCTCGACTTCGTGGGCGGCGAGCGTTTCGAGCAGTGCGCGCTTTTCGCGGGCCGTCCGTTTCTCGGTCGCGTACAACGAAAACGAGCGGACTGCAAGGCTTCGCGGCACTTCGACCACCAACGAAACGGTTGGATTCGTCGGCTTTGGCACGGCCGCAGGCGTGTATTCACGGGGCAGGTAGAACCCCATCGTCACTAACTCCTCGTCGGTTGCAGCACGCGGTGGCGTGGTCATCGAGAGGGCGCTGGTGTGGGTTCTCACCGGCGTGGTCATCGAGAGTTTCGCCGCGCCCTGATTCTCGCCGGAGATGTATTCGAACAGCCGACGAAACGCGATGGTTTCGTTCGGTGCTCTGGTCTCTGCGAGGATGACTTCGGGATAGGAGCGGAGTTCGACGCCATCGACGGTTCGCTGTACGGTATACGTGACGCGGTCAGCCGACCGCTTGCTGTAGATGCCCCACGCTGCCCAGAGCGTGAGTGCGCAGACTGCAGACGCCGCCGCGAGTTTCGCCGTTCGGTTCACGACTGCTGTAGGCGTGGGGAGGCGATAAGTGCAGATGCCGATTCAGACGCCTTCGACGAGGCGGTCTAACTGCTCTGGGGGCACCGCACCGCGGGCGGCGTACCCGTCGTAGGCGAACGTTGGCACGCCCGTGACGCCGTATTCGTGAGCTTCTGAGAATTTCGCAAACACCTGCTCGCGCAGCGTCTCGTCCTCAAAGGCGAGTTCGAGTTCCTCCGGGTCGATTCCCGCGTCTGCTGCGAGCGACAGGAGCACGTCGCGGTCGCCAATGTCCTTGCCCTCCTCCCAGAGTGCGGTGAAGATGGCTTCGTCGAAGCCGAGCCACAGGTCTGGATACTCCTGTTTGACGTAGAACGAGGCTAGCTGCGCGGGCAGCGAGTCGATGTCCGTCGCGAGGTCAAGGGTCATCTCAACGTCGTATTTTTCCTGGAGTCGGCGGACGTTCTCTTTCGCCTGTGCGTAGTAGTCCTCGTCCTTGCCGTCATCGACAGAGAAGTCGATGGTGCCGTCTGGATTGCGCTTTTGGCTGCGCAAGTCGAACGGGTGCCAGTCGATATCGAGCGGTTCCTCACGCGAGTCTTGATACTGGCTGAGCGAGTGGCGGCCGAGATAACAGAACGGACAGACGTAGTCCGAAAAGACGGTGATGGATTCTCCTTGTTGCTGGCTCATCGTGTTCGTGGTCTAGGGAGGCACGCAAAAGAGGCTTGCCCGACTGTGCGCTGTCTCAGTGGAATGAGTTGTGCAGGGTTAATCAGCGGTGTGGGCCATCTCTTGGCTGTCGCTCCCGACCGAGTCGCGGCTGTGCAGCCAGTACAACACGATGAAGAACGCCGTGGCGAGCACGTTCAACACCAGCTTGTAGTTCATCTCGATTTTCACCTCTGCGACCTGCGCACTCTGTGGGTCGGGGATGATGCCGAGTCCGAGGAACAGGAAGTGGATGACGACACCCACGACCACCGAGGTGAGGAAGATGAGCCCCGAGAGAATCGCGGCGAATTTGGTGCCGTAGTACTCGCGGTAGGCGTCCATGATGGGCGGGACGATGAGGTCTGCGTAGATGTACGAGAGCACCGACCCGAACGGCAGACCGTTCGTCCAGAGGACGGTGCCGAAGGGGACGTTCCCGACCGAGCAGACGAACGTTGCGACGCCGACGATGGCTCCGAGCGCGGCCGTCCAGACGATGAATACGGGGGCGCCGTTCGCGCCGCCGGAGAAGATGCTCGTCCAGACGCTCTGGGGGATGAACCCGGCGATGAGGCCGGCGAAGATGAAGCCAATCGCAATCTCGTTCCAGAGCATGCCCCACTCTTTCCACTGCTTGTCGGCGAGGGCTTTCCACCCCGCGAGCGACGTGGCTTGCTCTCGAATGGTCGTGTTCGCTTCTGCGGGGTCGAAGCTCTCCTTACACGACTGCGAGCAGAAGTAGTAGGTCGTCCCGTCGTGGGTTACGCTGTACTCCGTCTCCTCCGGGTTGACCTCCATGCCACAGACCGGGTCTTCGGCTGTCGGCTCGCCGTCTTGCTGTGCGTTCTCGCGCGCCGTTTCGATGACCTCGTCTGGGACGAAATAGACGAACGCGGCCGCCATGAGGCCGATGAGGAGGAAGCCGCCGAGGAAGTCTGCGACCAGAAACTCCCAGCCGAGGAGAATCCAGATGACGGCACCGATTTCGATGACGAGATTGGTGGAGGCGAACATGAACGCTCCGAGCGCGGCGGCCGCAGAAGCGCCTTTCTTAAACAGGTTTTTCGCGGTCGCAATGGCGCTGTAGGAGCACGACGAGGAGACGAAGCCGAAAAAGGCACCAGCGCCGATTTCGCGGGCACCGTGTCCGGCGAGCAGGTCTGCAATGTCGTCAGAGTTGACCCACGCCTCGACGCCACCTGCGATGGCGAAGCCGATGACGAGCGCCCACCACGTAATCCACGCCATGGCCACCGTCGTCGTCGCGGCTGTGGTCGCGCTTTCTATGAAGAACGTGTCCAAGGGTTGGTTCGTGGTGACGACACCGATTCCCACCACGGCCAGTGCGATTGCGGTCAAGAGGGCGTATTCCCAGCGGTCCATGGTAGCGGTGTATCCATATGTTGGGGAGACTACCCTAATGCGGTTGTGGCTTCGAAAATAAATTAGAAGGGGAGATGTATGCTAGGTTCTAAACCCGTGAGTTGGCTTAGGGGCGATCTGTTTCGAGCCGCCGTTTTCGCTCGTCGTACTCCTCATCGGTCAGGTCGCCCCGTGCGTAGGCAAGTCTGAGTTCATCGAGGGCACGGTCGCTTCCCTGCGTCCCGGTCACCGCCCGCACGAGCAGGTAGCCGCCGGCGAGGATGGCGACGAAGAACAGGAGCTGCATCAGGAAGCCAGCGGCCACCATCAAACCGGGAACCGTTCCGCTGTTCATGCCAAAGCCGCCACCCCAGACGCCGCCCATCATGGGGCCATAGCCCATCAGTCCAAAGCCCATGAGGAGGGCCGGAAGGATGAGAAACGCGGCGAGAATGACGAGCGCCACCCAGAGCAGTTGTCGTTGTGAAGATGTTGTGGTCATAGGAATCACCAGTGTATGGTCTACAAGAGAAGATACGCGCGGATATTTCAATAGACTTACCCCTTCGATACGACGGGATTGGTGCCTGCAAATCTCGGATTCGAAACTGCAGTGCGTAAAAATCAGCCCACACCCTGGGAGAACGGGGAGGTTACTCGCTCATGGCGTGCGTTCGAGCTGCCTCCACGTCCGACTCCCCGCGCGAGAAGTAGCTCGCGAGCGCTGGGCCGGTGACGTTGTGCCAGACGCTGAACAGCGCCGGGACGAGCGCGGCGGTCGGGCTGAAAAACGCCGTGGCGAGCGCGACGGCCAGCCCGCTGTTCTGGAGGCCGACTTCGAACGTACAGGTGCGCACCCGGTCTTCGTCCATGCCCGCGAGGCGGCCAACGCCGTAGCCCGCGCCGAGGCCGATGGCGTTGTGGGCGACGACGGCGACGAGGACGGCCGCGCCAGCAGTCAGAATGTTCTCGACGTTCAGGCCGACGACGGCCGCGACGATGGCGACGATGGTGGCGACGCTCACGAGCGGGAAGATGTCGAGTCCGGCTTCTGCGACCTCGGGAGCCTTCTCATCCAAAATGTAGCGCAGCGCGAACCCGAGGACGACGGGGATGAAGACGATTTGGACGATGCTCGTAAACAGACTCATAAACGTCACGTCGAGCGATTCGCCCGCGAGGAGGACGACCCACGCAGGCATGATGAGCGGCGCGGCGAGTGTCGTCACCGTCGTGATAGCGACCGAAAGGGCAACGTCGCCTTTTCCGAGATAGGCCATCACGTTGGACGCCGTGCCGCCGGGGGCCGCGCCGACGAGGATGACGCCGATGGCAAGCTCTGGAGGCAGTGAGAGGGCGATGGTCAGTGCGTAGGCCGCAAGCGGCATCACAATCCACTGGGCGAGCGCGCCGATGGCAACGTCGCGCGGCTCTTCGGCGAGTCTGCGGAAGTCAACCGGACGCAAGGTGAGGCCCATGCCGAGCATGATGAGGCCAAGTCCGGGGGCGATGAGGCCACGACTCGCAATCCACGTAAACAGCGACGGTTCTGCGAGCGCGACACCCGAAAAGAGGAGCACCCAGAGGACGAAGTAGTCGCTTGCGAGGCCACTGATTCGACGGATTGCACCGAGAGCGCTCATCTGTAAACCACCAGACCGAGTCGAGACATGGTATGTCGTGACATATACATGTATCCACCCAGTGAACGGGTTAGGTGTATCGATTTTCCGACGCGATCACAGGAGGACGCCTTTTACTCACCAGCCTCCAAGTGCGCATATGACCGACCTCGGCAAGGTAGACCGCGCGTTTTTCGACGCCCACATCTACCCGCATCTGGGCGCGCCGCGCGAGGACGTGGCCCTCGGCCCGAAACACGGCATTGACTTCGGCGTACTCTCCGTGGGCGAGAAGGCCGTCGTCATCGCCACCGACCCCGTCTCGATTCTCCCGCAACTCGGCTTCGAGCAGGCCGCTCGTTTCGCCCTCCACATCGTCCTCGCAGACGTTGCGGTGTCTGGAATTCCACCCACACATCTCGCCATCTCGTTTTCCCTCCCGCCGGAGATTACCGACGAACAGTTCGCGACCATCTGGGAAACCATCGACGCAGAAGCCAAAGAGCTCGGCGTGAGCGTCGTCACCGGCCATACCGCCCGGTATGCGGGCATCGAGTTCCCGTGGGTCGGCGCGGCGACGGTGCTCGGCGTCGGCGACCACGACGACCTGATTCGACCCGACGGCGCACGCCCCGGCGACCGCCTGCTCATCACGAAAGGCCCGGCTGCGGAGGCGGTTGGCCTGCTCACGACGCTGTTTGGCGACCAGATGACCCTCCCCGATGACGTGCTCGAACAGGCCCGGTCACGCATGGCGGATACGACCGTGGTCAAAGATGCGCTCATCGCCGGAGCCACGGGCGGCGTCACCGCGATGCACGACGCCACCGAGGGCGGTGTCCACGGCGGATTGGTCGAACTCGCGCGCGGGGCGGGCGTCCGCATCGACTTCGACCCCGACGCTGTGCCGATGCTCCCCGGCGTGGAAGCCGTCTGCGACTACCTCGACATGAACCCGTGGGCTTCGACCAGCTGTGGGACGTTGTTGATGACCGCCAAGCCGTCAGCCGCAAATGCAGTCATCACCGCCCTCGAAGCCGAAGGCATCCGCGTCGCAGACGTGGGTGAAGTGAGCGAGGGTGAGGGCGTGTTCGCGGCGGGCGAGCGCATCGAACACCCTGCAGTTGACCCGTCGTGGGCGGTGTACGCCGAGTACGCAGAGAAGACGTAATTCCACCAGACCATTACTGACTAATAGTAATTAGTTGTAATCCCCACTATGGCAGACTTGGGGAAAATTGACGGCGACTTTTTCGACGAGTACATCTACCCGAACTTGGGTGCAGACCGGGAGGATGAGATACTCTCACCGCAACACGGCGTCGACTTCGGCGTCATTGACGTGGGTGGGAAAGCGGTGGCGCTTGCGACCGACCCCGTGTTCATCATGCCCTCGCTTGGCTTCGAGCGCGCGGCGTGGTTCGCGTTTCACATCCTGATGAGCGACGTGGCGGTCTCGGGCATGACGCCGACGCACCTCTCGATTGACTTCAATCTCCCACCTGAAATCACCGACGAGGAGTTCGCCACCATCTGGGAGACGTTCGACGCCGAGGCGAAGGAACTCGGCGTGAGCGTCGTGACGGGTCACACTGCCCGCTATGCTGGCTGTAACTACCCGATGGTCGGCGGCGCGACGGCCATCGCCGTCGGCGAGTTCGACGACCTCGTGAAACCGAACGGCGCGCAGGTCGGTGACAAAGTCATCATCACGAAAGGACCCGCAGTCGAGGCGACCGGCCTGCTTTCGATTCAGTTCGAACCGCTGATGGAGGGTGAAATGGACGCCGAGGCGCTTTCTGCCGCAAAAGACCGCTTCTACGACATGAGTCCGGTACAGGACGCGCTCGTCGCGGCGGCCGCAGGGCCGGTCACCGCGATGCACGACGCCACCGAATGTGGCATCTACGGCGGGCTCTACGAAGTCGCGCGCTCCGCTGGCGTCGGCATCGAACTCGAAACTGACGCCGTGCCCGTCCTGCCGGGCGTCAGGGAGACCTGCGACTTCTTCGACATCGAGATGTGGCACGCCATCAGCGAGGGAACGCTTCTGGCCACCGTCTCGCCGGAGGGCGTCGATGACGTGCTCGCCGCGCTTGACGCAGAAGGCATTCCGGCCGCAGAGGTCGGGGAAGTGGTCTCTGGCTCCGGCCTCGTCGTTGATGGCGAGCCGACCGACCACCCCGGAATCGACCCATTCTGGGGTGCGTTTGAGGAGAACATGGGCAAGCTTGCAGACCTGCAATGACCCGAACGCCAGCCCCCGTTGCGCCGCCCGTGTGCCTGACCATCGCCGGGAGCGATTCGGGCGGTGGCGCGGGCATTCAGGCCGATATCAAGACGATGGAGGCCCACGGCGCGTTCGCCACGAGCGTCGTGACGAGCGTGACCTCCCAGAACACCCAAGGCGTGACCGCCGCGTTCACCCTGCCCGTCGCGGAAATCGAGTCGCAGTACGACGCCGTCGTCTCGGATTTCGACGTGCGCGCGGTGAAAACCGGCATGCTCGCCAGCGCCGATGTCGTCGCGGCCGTCACCGAGCGTGTGGCTGACCTCGACGCACCGCTTGTGGTTGACCCCGTGATGGTCGCCACCTCGGGTGACCGCCTGTTCGAGCGAGAAGGCGAAGCCGCCTACCAGGAACTGATTGCGAAGGCCACGCTCGTCACGCCGAACGCGGATGAAGCGACCGTTCTGACCGGCATTGAGATTGAGACGACCGAAGACGCCATCGCCGCTGGTGAACAGTTGGTCGAAATGGGCGCGGACGCCGCGCTCGTCAAAGGCGGCCACGTCTCCGGCAAGAAAGTCGTGGACGTACTCGTAGCCGACGAGGTGGCGCGTTTCACCCACCAGCGCGTTGAAACGGACGCCACCCACGGCTCCGGCTGCACCTTGTCGAGCGCGATTGCCGCCCGCCTCGCGCACGGCGACGCGCTCACTGACGCCGTCGGCGCGGGCATTTCATTCATGACGCGCGCGGTGCGCTATCCGCTGGATGTGGGTAAGGGACCAGGCGCGGTCCACCACCTTGTCGGCCTCAGAAACAAAGCCGCCCGCGAGGAGACCGCGGAGGCGGTCGAGGGCATCGTTCAGCAGTTCGTCGAAGCAGACGTGCGCGCGCTCGTACCCGAAATCGGCATGAACGTGGTCGGCGCGACACCGTACGCGGAAGCAGTGTCTGAAACAGCGGCCGTCGAAGGGCGCATCACTCGTACGCTTTCGGGCGTGAAACCGAATCGAGGCGTCCGATTCGGCGCGTCGAGCCACGTCGCGCGCTTCCTGCTCGGCGCCCGCGAAGCCGTCCCACAACTTCGATTCGCGGTGAACTGCCGCTTCGATGACGACGTGGAAGCCGCGCTGAACGAATTGGGCTGGTCGCTCGCAGAGTTCGACCGCGGCGAGGAGCCAGACGACGTGAAAGCAGAAGAAGGTAACACGATGGGGTGGGGCGCACGCCGTGCCTTTAGTGGGGATGGCGAGACGCCCGTCGCGGTCATTGATAGGGGAGAAGTCGGTAAGGAGCCAATCGTGAAACTCGTCGCGGAGGATGCAGATACGCTCGCGGCGCGGGCGCTTGACCTGCTCACGGCGCTCGATTAGGCGAGTTCGTCAAACAACTCGCCAACTCGCCGCTCGATTTCGTCTCTAATCTCTCGAACTTCTTCTGGCAATTTTCCGTGTGGGTCGTCCAACGCCCAGTCGCGGCTCTCACCGCCCCAGCCGAAAGGACACACGTCGTTTGCAGCACAGCCCATCGTGATGACGTAGTCGTACTCCGCGAGGTCGTCGGGCGTGACTTCCCGTGGGTCGCGGTCTGCGATGTCGAGGCCAACTTCGGCCATTACCTGCGCCACGGTCTCGTGGACGTGGACGGCGGGGTTCGTCCCGCCGGTGAGTAGGGTGATGTGGGTTGCGTTTCGGCGGGTGCGTTCGCGTTCTTCGAAGGCAAACGCCATCTGACTTCGCCCGGCGTTCTGGACGCAGACGAAGGCGATTTTTGTGGAGTTTGTAGAACGCATGTGTTGGTGTGGTTGTGGTATCGAAAGGAGAGAAAGATGGCGTACGCAGCCCGCGGTGCGGTTGGATGGACGATTTGGACGGCCGGTTTTACGGTATCGAACGGTTCGACACGGTCTTCGAACGGTATGGCTGCAACCGGTGGTTGACAGTAACTGCCACCTGGATTGACTGGTTCGTGTGGGCTGAATTGCTGATGCCTGTCTGTGTCGTACGCCATCTGCACATTGTGTCATCGGGGGCAAATAACTCGCTATGAACCCTACAGAGAGCTATTGTGGCAGGGAGACGACTCCCCGAAACGCGGTGTCCGGACGAACCCACAGCGTTTTACCCTGTTTCGCAGAGAGTGCAAGGTATGACTGAGGCGACGGGCATCGTTGGCGAATTTCTCTCGCTCAAGGAGTCTACGGATGCCGATATTCTGGCGATGCAGTGTGGCGACTTCTACGAGTTTTTCGCAGACGACGCCGAACTCGTCGGCGACGAACTCGACTTGAAAGTCTCGCAGAAATCGAGCCACGGGTCGTCGTATCCGATGGCAGGCGTCCCGCTCAAAGAACTCACCCCGTACCTCAAGGCACTCGTCGAACGCGGCTACCGCGTCGCCGTCGCAGACCAGTACGACACCGCAGACGGTGGACTCGCCCGCGAAATCGTCCGCGTCGTCACCCCCGGCACGCTCCTCGAAACCACCTCCGCAGACGCCCAGTACCTCGCCGCCGTCGTCCAAGGTGACGAGAGGTTCGGCCTCGCCTTTGCCGACGTGACCACCGGCCAGTTCCACGCCACGGAAGTCAAGGATGAAGCCGCCGCCCTCACTGAACTCTACCGCTTTGCGCCCGCAGAAATCCTGCCCGGTCCGACGATTCGCGGCAACGAATCGTTCCTCGATTCGCTGCGCTCTCGAACCGACGCCTCGCTCTCGCTGCACGCCGCAGACGCCTTCGCACCGGGTCGTGCCCGCCACACCGTCTCAGAGCAGTTCGGCGACGAAGCACTCGCAAGCGTCGGTCTCGCAGAGGCAACAGCCGGGATTCAGGCCGCCGGGGCCGTCCTTTCGTATGTCGAAGCCTCCGGCGTGGGCGTCCTCCAGTCGATGACGCGCTTGCACCCGTATCACGCGGACGACCACGTCGAACTCGACGCGACGACCCAACGCAACCTCGAACTCGCAGAGACGATGGGCCTCGGCGGCCAGTCGCTGTTCGAGACGGTTGACCACACGGTGACGAGTCCCGGCGGCCGCCTGCTCAAGGCGTGGCTCCAGCGCCCGCGTCGCTCGACGCAAGTGTTAGAAACTCGCCAGCAGTGTATCGCCGCGCTCGCAGATGCCGCTCTCGCGCGCGAAGAACTTAGGGAAATTCTCGGTGACGCATACGACGTCGAACGGCTGGCGAGTCGCGCGGCCTCCGGCAGTGCTGGCGCGAATCAGCTACTCCAAATTCGAGACACACTCGCGTTGCTTCCGGACGTAGAGCGCGCGATTTCCGCCGACCCGATTCTCAGCGACGCACCCCTTTCAGACATCGTCGGCGAGCCAGACCGGGCGGCCGCCGCGCGACTCCACGACCGCCTCGAAGACGCGCTCGCAGACGACCCGCCCGCGACCGTAACCCAAGGCGGCCTGTTTCGTTACGGCTACGACGAGGAGTTAGACGAACTCATCACCCGACACGACGACGCCCTCGACTGGATAGAGAGCGTAGCAAGCCGCGAGAAGTCGAAGTACGGTATCTCACACCTGCAGGTAGACCGCAATCGGACGGACGGCTACTACATTCAGGTCGGCAAGTCACAAGTCGAGAAGGTTCCCGAGGAGTACCGCGAGATAAAGACGCTCAAGAACTCGAAACGATACACGATTCCCGAGCTTGAGGAGAAAGAACGCGACATTCTGCAAGTCGAAGAACAGCGCGGCGAGTTGGAGTACGAACTGTTTCAGGAACTTCGCGCCGAGGTCGCCAGCGAAGCGCCGCTGTTGCAGGACGTGGGGCGTACGCTCGCGAAACTCGACGTGCTCGCCAGTTTCGCCGCCCACGCCGCGAAGTACCGATGGGTGCGCCCGGAGTTAGCCGAGAGTGGGGCAGTCGAAATCGAGGCAGGCCGTCACCCCGTGGTCGAACAGACCACCGAGTTCGTCCCGAACGACGCAAGCCTGGATGACGACCACGCGTTCCTTATCGTGACCGGGCCGAACATGAGCGGGAAATCGACGTATATGCGCCAAGTCGCGCTCATCGTCTTGCTCGCACAAGTGGGCAGTTTCGTCCCGGCGAAGGCGGCGCGAATCGGCCTCGTCGATGGTATCTTCACCCGCGTCGGCGCGCTCGACGAGTTGGCCCAAGGCCGGTCTACGTTCATGGTCGAGATGCAGGAGCTGGCGAACATTCTCCACTCCGCCTCCGAGGATTCGCTCGTCATCTTAGACGAGGTGGGCCGGGGTACCGCAACCTACGACGGCATCTCGATTGCGTGGGCCGCGACGGAGTATCTCGTGAACGAGATACGGGCGAAGACGCTGTTCGCCACGCACTATCACGAACTCACGAGCCTCGCCGGTCGCCTGCCGACGGTGCACAATGTCCACATGGGCGCAGACGAACGCGACGGCGACGTGACCTTCCTTCGGACGATTCGAGACGGCCCGGCAGACCGCTCGTATGGGGTGCACGTCGCAGAGTTAGCAGGCGTCCCGCGCCCGGTCGTGACCCGCGCAGACGACGTGCTCGACCGGTTGCGAAAGGACAAGGCAATCGACGTGCGCGGCGGCGCAGGCGGGACGAAACAGGTCGTGTTTGATTTGGGGTCGGGACAGTTGCGCGACGAGTCGGAACCAGAACAAGCGCCTGAAACCGAGCCAGCGCCGCGCGACCGGGCGACCGAGGCGGTGCTCGAAGAGTTGCGCGGAACGAACGTCAACGAGATTTCCCCGGTCGAATTGATGGGGTTGGTCGAGCGGTGGCAGTCGCGGTTAGGCGAGTAGGGTGGGAAGAAGTGTGGGAGGCCGGGAAGATAAGTGAGGGTGTGGGGAAGGGAGGGGGTTGGGAAAAGGGAGTGAGGGTGGAACTTAGAAATAGAGGCTAGCGATTTTGTCGGCCGTCCGCAGGGCGAGCGCCTGACCCGTGTTCGTCGGGTTCGGGCCGCCAAGCCCGTTCGCGAGCGCGGAGTGGTCTGCGACGAACAGGCGGTCTACGTTCTTCGCCTCGGCGTTCGAGTCGAGCACCTTGCCCATCCGCATCGACGACTGCATGTGGAGGAGCAACGGCGGCCAGTCACACCGGTGGACGTGCTCGGCGCCGGCTTCCTTGTGGATGCGCGCGGCGATGCGACAGAGTTCGTCGCGTTTGGCGTCGTCGTCAGGGTGAGGCGACCACTTGACCTTTGGCACGGCCCCGTGTTCGTCCGAGAAGGTGTTGTCGAGCGAAACGCCGTTGTCCTGGCGCGGCAGGTCGTCGGTGAGGATGAGCAGCGCCTTCGTCTGGCGGTAATCCGACATCCGACGTTTCAGTTCCTCGCCGACGACGTAGCCGCGGGTGTCCCACGGTTCGTCGGGGTCAACTGGGGTGTCGAAGCTGTAGCCGGCCTGGCTGAACAGGTAGTCGGCGTAGGAGACGAGACCGGGGGACATCCCGATGTCTTCCATCCCGCCGACGCCCGGCTTGTCGAAGCGGACGGCAGAGTTCTGGCCGACGTAGGGGTCCATGTGCTCGCCCTCGGGGTTGATCTCCGCGACGGTTTCGTCGTCGTAGACGCCGACGACCCAGTCGAACCAGTGGGTGGTGAGGCCCTTGCCAACCCAGCCGTCGTCCGGCAGCCCGGAGTTGAGGTAAAGGCGTGGCGACTCGATACAACCGCCCGCGAGGACGACGGTATCGGCTTCCACGGTCTGTGTCTGGCCCGACCAGCTATCCCGGAAGGTGACGCCGCTTGCTTCGATGCTGCCCGGCCCGCCCGTCGTCTCAATGTTGGTGACGTAGGCGTTTGGCCGGATGGCGACGTTACCCATCGTGGGGTCGTTGTTCGTGTCCAGTGCAGGAGGCACGTAGCTCACGTTGCTCGATTTGCGGGCCTTGTCGCGGACGGGCGCGTCAACCGGCGTCGAGGAGCCTTGGAAATGGTCGCCAACGAGCGTGTCGCCGCGGAAGCCGTCGTCGTAACTGAACGACCCTTCGTAGTCGGCGTCGAGCGGTTGGCCGTTCGAGGTTTCGCGACCCGGCACTTCGACGGCGTTCGCCTGTGGCCGCCACCCGGTTTCGGTGACGTTTTTCGTGTCGATGAGCGGGTAGCCCGCGTTGGTTGCGCCTTCGATGAAGACCTCTTCTTTGCCCGTCATGGGTGCCTGCTGAGTGCTCGTCATCTCCTCGTTGAGCTGGTAATAGGGGACGAGTTCCTCGTAGGAGATGGGCCAGTGGTCTTGGGTGTCGATGGCGTAGGGGTAGGCCCGTGGATGGTTTGCGAAGTAGTGCAGCGACGTGCCGCCGACGGCGCTAATCTGCCAGATGAACGCGTTCTGGTGGAGGTTGCGGAACCACGGGGCCCGGGAGTGGTCTGCGGGGCCAACTCTGAGATAGCCCCACGTCGGGTCGTTCGCGTCGGCTTCGCGGTGGGTGAACTGCTCGTCTAAGAGTTTCCCGTCTAAGTCAGCGGGGTCGGTGCTCACGGTCCCGCCCGCGTCGGCGTGTGGCTGTGGCCAGTTTTTGTTGCCGTGCCACGCGCCGGCTTCGAGGATGAGCACGTCTAAGCCGTGGTCGGTTGCGAGTTTCCACGCCGCTGCCGGGCCGTCGGCTCCTGCGCCGATGACGATAACGTCTGGGTCGTTCATTAGTTTCCACCTCCGAGACCGTCGATGACGTCATCGCCAGCGAGGTCGTCGGGTAAGTTCAGATTCTTCGCTTTCGGGTCTTTGAACCCGCCGGGCACCGCGTGTCGCCAGTTTGCGGCGTAGCCGGGTGCGGGGCCGGGGTAGTCGGTCTGTTGTCTGCTCTGTACCTCGCCTGCGGGCACCTCCATCTCACGGTCGTTCGGTGTGGCCGTTTTCGTGCTGCCGTAACCAGACCACTCGGTGTAGTAGCCAAACCCATGGAGGCCGTTCACCGCCATCACGACGAACTTCAGGATGCCAACGTCTGGGATCATGGGCGAGAGGAGGTCGTCGAGCGCGTCGAGGACGCCGCCATCGACGATGGTCCACAGACAGCGCAGTCGGTCTTTCGGCGCGAGTTGCGTGAACGTCCCGCCAGCGGGGAATTTGTCGTTGGGGGCAGGCGGTTCGTGATTCTTTCCGGTTGCGAGAAACTCCGCCGCAACGAGGTCGAACGCGAGGGTGAACACCGGCGCGTAGGGGTAGTTCTGGAGCACTTGGTGGTACACTTCACCATCAGATTCGACGGTCAGGTCGAACGCAGCGACGCCCTCACGCTCCGTATCGAGGTCGGCAAACGAAACGTCAATGCTATCGAGCGCGCCGAAGGTGAGGAAGTCTTCGAGGGCGTCGGCGTCGAGGCCGCGGTCGAGTAAGTCGAGCAACGAGAGGTCAGCGAGGTCGAGGAGTGCGTCTAAGTCC
This sequence comes from Haladaptatus sp. ZSTT2, assembly GCF_037081775.1. Taxonomy (NCBI): domain Archaea; kingdom Methanobacteriati; phylum Methanobacteriota; class Halobacteria; order Halobacteriales; family Haladaptataceae; genus Haladaptatus; species Haladaptatus sp. ZSTT2. The sequence continues at coordinate 2,071,566 of NZ_JBAMHQ010000001.1, read as the reverse complement.
GAGCCGAGGCCACCGGTGTCGAGGGTGAACTCGAACATGGCGCGGGGCATCCCGACGCCGGAACCGTCGAGGTTCTCGGTGACCATCTCAGAGCGAATCTCCTGGAAGTGGTTGAAGTCCCAGATGAGGAACTTCTCCAACTCTGCGTCCAGCCCGCCCGGGACGTGTTCCGGGCCGAGTTCGGCTTCAAGCTCGGGGGTTCGGGGAATGATTGCGTCCACGATTGACCGATAGGTGTCTGCCGTGTGGGGGTCACTGGGAAGTGGGTCGGTCAGTGCGGCCTGTGCATCTGCAAGTGTCGCGTTCGACATCGAAAGTGCGGCGATACCGCCGATGCCTTTCATGACGCCTCTGCGCGTCATAGAGCGTTTTTTGGTCATGGTTGTCACTGTACGAGGGCAATACCAACAACCGGCTGCCAACTGCTGGCGTATCCCGTATCAGCCAATATTGGGGTGGTTAAATAAATCTTGGTATTGACTGGTAAATTATAAATTTGAGCTAGTAGGTGGGATCGGCCCAATGGGTAACACGGCCAAATAGCCCTTCAAACACCAATTATTGGCAAATTAGCCAACAAGTGATGGTGAGAATATCTCGCAGAAGTAAATGCGTATTTTCTGGTAAGAACGCGCTTTCGAGAGGGTTCCGCGGGTCTGTCGAACCACGTTTGTCCCACATTATCGAACAGAACTAAGTGCACACACTGTGACACAGTGACATGGACGACCCGGCCGTACCCATCAACTCGGTGAAGCGCTCGTACGCAATCGTCGATGAGATTCGAGAGCGAGAAATCGCCGGGACAACTGAACTAGCCAACGCACTCTCGCTCCCGAAAAGCACCGTCCACAACCACCTTCGGACGCTAGAAGCACTTGGCTACCTCGTAAAACGCGGCGGTAGCTACCAGCTTAGTACACAGTTTCTCCGTCTCGGCCGGGAGTCGCGCAACAGCAACGACCTGTTCTTACACGGGCGCCAGGCGGCAAAATCGCTCGCAGACCAGACGAACACCTACAGTCAACTCGTCATCGAGGAAAACGGCCGAGGAGCAATCTTGCTCGCAACCCGCTGGGACTACGAGAGGCTCCCACCCTCGTCTCGACACGTCTATCCGACGCACGAACACCTCCACACGAATGCCCCGGGGAAAGCGATTCTCGCCCAATTCACAGCAAAGAGAGTGCACGAAATCGTAGCCCACCACGGACTGCCAGCACGCACAGACCGGACGCTCACGACCGAAGAAACCCTCACAGCTGAGTTAACGACCATCCGTGAGAGGGGCTATGCGGTCGATACCGGCGAGATGATTCAGGGCATCGTCGGCGTCGCGGCTCCCGTCGCCACCGACGAACAGGTGTACGGCGCAATCGCCGCCTACGGCCCCGCGAGCGACCTGCGGTCTGAACTGGACGGCGACCTCGCAACCATCGTCCGTGAGAAAGCGGAGAGCATCCGCGAGGACATCGTCTTTGCTACACTCTCTGACTGATCCTCGTGTCCCACATTATGGGACAGTTGGTGACGGCGAGCGTCGGCGAGGCGACCGGTTCAGCAGTCAGCCACCGCGGCGACCCCGTTGTGTCTCGTTGTTGATAACAAACAATCGTGGGAAACACAGATGGGCAACGAAACGAATCGTCGCGCATGAACTTCGCAAACGTCGTTGACCGCGCCGCTGGGAACGCCCCGGTCAAACCGGCGGTGAGCGATACGGAGTCGCTCCTCACCTACGCGACGCTGGCAGACCGGACGGGCGCGGCTGCGAACGCCTTCGAAACACTCGGCGTCTCCCCCGGTGAGCGCGTTGCCATCTGCCTGCAAAACAGCCTTGAGCTGCTGACCGCGCATCTCGGCGCGATGAAGTGCGGCGCGATTCCCGTCCCCATCAACACCCGGTTTCCTCCCTCAAAGATTCGCCACATCCTCGACGTGAGCGACGTATCGGTGTTCGTTACCGACGAATCGTTCACAGAAGTCGCAACATCCGTGGCCACGCCGATTTCCGTCGATGGAAGCGTTGGACACGCGTTTCCCGACCTGCTCGAAGCGGCGGAGACCGAATACGCGGTTCATCCACGGCGAAACGACGAACTCGCGGAGGTGTTCTACACCTCGGGGACGACCGGCCAACCAAAAGGCGTCCACCACACCCACGGGAACATCCTCGCAAACGCCCACGGCATCACCAACGCACTCGGCTTGACGCGCCAGACCGTCGGCCTCACCGTGTGTCAGTGCTTCCATGTGACCGGCCTCAACGTCACGACGACGCCACTCCTCCTCGCTGAGGCGACGAACCACCTTCTGTCTGAATTCGACACAGAGCGCGTCCTCGCCACCATCGAAAACGCCCGAGTGACCTACACCTTCCTGACCCCGAGCATGCTCATCGACCTCATCGACGACCCGCGCCTCGACCACTACGACAGCTCATCGCTCGAACTCGTCGGCGTCGGCGGGGCACCCCTCCCGAGAGGTCGATTCAACGAGGCTGAGTCGGTGCTCGACTGCGCCGTCCTCGAAGGCTACGGCATGACCGAAACGACGCCACTGGCCGCGTTCAACCGACCAGACCCCCACGAGCGAAAGGCCGGAAGCGTCGGTCCGCCGACGCGTGAAGTCGTTTCGCTACGCATCGAGGATTTGGAAACCGGCGAGCGCGTCGCGCAGGGAGAGCGCGGCGAGTTGCTATGGGCCGGCGACACCGTGACACCGGGCTACGAGCGCCCGCAAAACGACCGGAAATCCTTCGTCGAACGCGACGGCACGCGGTGGCTGCGCTCTGGAGACATCGGCTGGCTCGACGACGACGGCCACCTGTTCATCGTGGACCGACGCGAAGACATGTTCACGACGGGGTGTGCGAACATCTACCCGCGCGAAATCGAAGACGTCCTCTACGACATCGAGGGCGTGTCGGGAGCGGCCATCATCGACGCCCGAGACGACCTTCGAGGGGCCGTCGTGACTGCGATCATCACCCGGTCGAGCGACGACGTGACCCGTGAAGATGTGAGAGAAACCTGCCTGTCGAATCTCGAAGAACACGAAGTGCCCCAGCGAATCGAGTTCGTCGACGAGATTCCGAAAACGGTGACGGGTAAAATCAATCGAGTGTCACTGCGAGAAACGTTCGGGACAGAGTCGCGCAACTAGAAACGGTGTCTCGTCGCTACGGGTGGGGAATCCACCCGAACTGCGGGAACACACCCACAAAGGCGAGCACTGCGATGGCAAACGAGTTGACGACGATGGCGGCCGCGGGCGGGTCGAAGTGCGTGTCTGCGTGCGCGTAGAAGACACGCTGGATGACTTCGCCCGTGAGCGCGCCGCTTACGCCGAACAGCGCGCCAATCGCGAGCGCAGGCAGGATTGGCACCGTCGCAGCAGTCTCGGGGACGATGACCAGCGCGGCCGTACTCGCCGGAAGCGCGATGTGGTGAGTCACGGGAATCTGTTCGATACCGAGGGCGAGGAAAACGAGCGACGCCGCGCTGATGCCGAAAGCGAGGAAGAAACTCCCCGTTTTGACCGCGGTGTAGGCAGCTAGAATGCCCACGACGAGGCCAATCATCGCCACGTTCGTCCACTCGTACTGGTGGGGGAGCCATGGTTCGACTTTAAAGCGTCTCGTCGCGCCGCCCTCTGCGACCGGCTGGCCGCCGTCAGCGATGACTTTGCCGCCCTCTGCGGTCTGGCGCATCTCCTCGCGCTCGAACGGCGACATGTCGAGGAGCCCCCTGCCGCGGGCGTCTCCGATGACTGGGAAGCCGAGGACGAGGCGGTGGAAAATCGCCGAAAGGACGACGCCCATGGCGATGGGGTCCCACGGGAGGCCGAGGCCACCCGAGAGCTGGCGGATGACCATTCCCAAGATGCCGAACGCGCCACCGACGACGAGCACGTCGGGTTTCGTCCCGAGCGCGTGGGCGATGTTTTTCGCCTCGAAGTAGTCGAACCCGGTGTCCATGTAGCCTTTCCGCGCAGCGTAGGCGGCGGCTGCTGCCCCGCCCGCAAACGAGATGTGTGGACCGAACACCGGGCCGAAGGCAATCGACCCAGTGATGCCCACGTTGATGGCATCGGCCGAGGCGACGCCCGCCGCGCCGAGTTCGGCCTTGAGAATGTTCGCGGCCTCGCCGACCATGACCATGAAGCCGGTGAAGATGAATGCCGGGAGCGCACCGAGCGCCGCGCCGAACGCGCCGCCCGCGAACGCGGCGATGGCGAGGACGAGCCACGCTTCGAGTGAGTTGCCGAGCAGTTCGACCGCCATCTAGCTACCTCCGTCCCGCGCCCAGTCAAGCGAGCGTTCGACGGCGTCGTGCCAGCGGTCGTATTTCTTGTCGGCGTCCGCCGTTGCCATCTCCGGGGTGAATTCGCGGTCTACGTGCCAGTTGTCCCTGAGTTCGTCTACCGTCTCCCAGTAGCCAACGGCGAGTCCGGCGGCGTAGGCCGCCCCAAGTGCGGTGGTTTCGTCAACCTCGGGACGAACGATGTCCGTCTGGATGATGTCGGACTGGAGTTGGCAGAGGAAGTTGTTCTTCACCGCCCCGCCATCGACGCGGAGGTAGTTCATCTCGATGCCGGAATCGCTCTCCATCGCTTCGGCCACGTCGCGGGTCTGGTAGGCGATGGATTCGAGGGTGGCGCGCACGAGGTGTTCGCGCTTCGTCCCGCGGGTGATGCCGACGATGGTTCCGCGCGCGCGGCCGTCCCAGTGGGGCGCACCGAGGCCGGTGAACGCAGGGACGACGTACACATCGTCGGTGGAATCGACCGACCGGGCGAGTTCTGCGGTTTGGGCGGGGTCTGCGATGAGTTCGACGTCTTCTAGCCACTCGATTGCCGCGCCGGTGATGAAGATTGAGCCTTCGAGGGCGTACTGGACGGGTTCACCCGCACGCTGAAAGCCAATCGTCGTGAGCAGACCGTGGTCACTTTTCACGGCCTCCTCGCCGGTGTTCATGAGGAAGAACGACCCCGTTCCGTAGGTGTTCTTCGCGTCGCCCTCATCGAAACACGTCTGGCCGAACAGGGCGGCTTGCTGGTCGCCAAGCGCACCCGCGACCGGGATTTCCGCGCCGAGGAAGCCCTCCGCATCGGTGTACCCATAATACTCGTCGTCGCTGGAGGGGCGCACGTCGGGGAGGAGACTGCGCGGGATGTCGAACTCCGCGAGGAGTTCTGCGTCCCACGTCAAATCCCGGATGTTGTAGAGCATCGTCCGCGAGGCGTTTGTCACGTCGGTAACGTGCTGGCCGGTGAGTTTGTAGATGAGCCACGTATCCATCGTACCCATGCGGAGTTCGCCCGCTTCGGCGCGGTCGCGCACGTCCTCGGGGCGGGTGCGCTGAATCTTGATGGGGTCTGCGTTGTCGAGCAGCCACTCGGCTTTCGTCGCAGAGAAGTAGGCGTCGGCTTCGAGGCCGGTTTTCTCACGAATCCACTCGACTTTCTCGTCGGCTTCGAGGCGTTCGACGCGGTCGGTCGTCCGGCGGTCTTGCCAAACCAGCGCGTTGTGTACCGGCGTGCCGGTTTCTGCGTCCCAGATGACCGTCGTTTCACGCTGATTCGTGATGCCGAGGGCGGCGAGTTGGGTGGGTTCGATGTCGGCCTCACGGAGCGCTCGTGAGACGACGAGTTTGGTGTTCTCCCAGATTTCGACCGGGTCGTGTTCGACCCAGCCGGGATTCGGGTAGTGCTGTTCGTGGGTCTCGTAGGCGTTCGAGACGACCTGTCCGGCGTGGTCAAAGACCATGAATCGCGTGCCGGTCGTTCCTTGGTCGATTGCACCGACGTAGGTGTGTGCTGTCATTGGTAGAGGGGGAGACGACGAGTTGAGGAATTTCGCCGCCGATTGTGACTGAACAATAGTGACCCATTGGCCAGCCTATTGCCATAGGCTGGTCACGAACTGGCGATAAATCTTCGGGGCGAGTGACAGCTGGCCGATACGAATCGGCGCACATCCCACCAGAACGGCGAAAAACCTGAAGTCATCTCACTCGACAGGTGTACCATTGGATGGAGTCACAAACTGCGGTTCTCGTTATCGGCGGTGGTTCGACGGGCTGTGGCATCGCGCGCGACCTCGCCATGCGCGGGGTCGATGTCACCCTCGTAGAACAGGGCAACTTGACCCACGGCACGACCGGCCGGATGCACGGCTTGCTCCACAGCGGCGGGCGCTACGCCGTCTCAGACCAGAAATCCGCCCGCGAGTGTATCGAGGAAAACCGCGTCCTCCGCGACATCGCCGCCCACTGCGTCGAGGAGACGGGTGGGCTGTTCGTGAAACGGCCAGAGGACACAGAAGCGTACTTTCAAGAAAAGCTCGCCGGGTGTCGGGCCTGTGACATCCCCGCAGAGGTGCTCACGGCCGAGGAAGCCCGCGAGGTCGAACCGTATCTCGCGCCCGACATAGAGAAGGCGATTTGGGTTCCTGATGGGGCGGTTGACCCCTTCCGGCTGTGCGTCGCAAACGCCGCGAGCGCAGAGCAACACGGCGGGCGCGTCCTCACCCACGCCCCGGTCACCGACCTGGTGGTCGAAGCCGGTGAGGTCGTCGGCGCGAAAATCCGTCACGAGCGCAGTTCAGCGAAAAAAACCGAGACCATCTACGCAGACCACGTCGTGAACGCCACGGGCGCGTGGGCCGGTCGGCTTGGCGACATGGCGGGCGTGGACATTGAAGTCCGCCCCTCGAAGGGCGTCATGACCATCATGAACGTCCGGCAAGTGGACACAGTCGTCAATCGCTGTCGGCCAAAGGGCGACGCGGACATCGTCGTGCCTCACGAGACGACGTGCATTCTCGGCACCACTGACGAGGAAGTGAGCGACCCCGAAGACTATCCTGAAGAGCAATGGGAGGTCGATTTGGTCATCGACGAACTAACCAAACTCGTCCCGATTCTCGGCGAGGCGCGGACGATTCGCTCGTTTTGGGGCGTTCGCCCGTTGTACGAACCGCCGGAAGTCGGGAGCGACGACCCGACCGATATCACGCGCGATTTCTTCCTCTTAGACCACGCAGAGCGCGACGGCCTGCCCGGCATGACGAGCATCGTCGGCGGGAAGTTCACGACCTACCGGATGATGGCCGAGTCCATCACCGACCACGTCTGTGAGAAACTCGGCGTCCGCGCCGCCTGTGAGACGGCGGACGTGCCCCTCCCCGGAAGCGAGGATTTCTCCGTGCTCCGCGACTACATGGACGAGTTCGGGCTTCGCTCGCCGGTTGGCCGCCGGTCGGTCCAACGCCTCGGGTCGCGGGCCGACGACGTGCTCTCAACCGACGTGCCGAATCCCGTGCTCTGTGAGTGTGAGGCCGTCACCCGAGCCGAGGTGCAAGACGCACTCTCTGCGGTGGGCACTGACCTGAACGCCCTCCGCATCCGCACGCGGGCGTCGATGGGCAACTGTCAGGGCGGGTTTTGCTGTCACCGACTGGCGAGCGAACTGCACCCCGACCACGACGAGGAAGTCGCCCGCGGCGCACTCGATGAGCTGTATCAAGAGCGCTGGAAGGGCGAACGACATGCGCTCTGGGGCGAACAGCTTTCGCAGGCCGCGCTGAACCACGCGCTCCACGCGGCGACGCTGAACCGCGACGGCGACCCGGCGAAAACAGGGACACCAAACTGGGACGCCTTCGACGGGGGCAAGCCGTGATAGAAAGCGACGTCCTCGTCATCGGCGGCGGCCTCGCCGGAGCGACATCCGCGCTGGCCGCCGCCCGCGAGGGCGCATCGGTGCGCCTCGTCTCGCACAAAGAATCGACGCTCCGCCACGCGTCGGGCCTTATTGACATACTTGGCTATCACGACGGCGACCTGCTCGCAGACCCCTTTGCCGCGCTCGATGACTTGCCGGAGGGCCACCCCTACGAGCGCGTTGGCGAGAGGGCACTCAGAGAGGGGCTGGCGCTGTTCGACGAGGTGACGGGCGACCTGTACGCGGGCGACCACACCGAGAAAAACGCGCTCGTCCCGACCACCGGCGGGACGGTGAAACCGACCGCACGATACCCGAACAGCGTGGCCCCGGGGCTTGCGAGCGACACCAGCGAAATGCTCCTCGTCGGCTTCGAGACGCTCACCGATTTCGGCGCGCCACTCGCTGCCGCCCACCTTGAAAACGCGGGCGTCCCCTTTTCGGTTCGTGGCATCACCGCCCGCTTCCCGATGCTTCGAGCCGACGCGAAGGTGACGCGCTACGCGAAAGTGCTCGACACCGACGAGACGGGCATTCGCGGCCAACTTGTCAAGGCCATCGAACCCCACGTCGGCGACGCAGAACGAGTTGGCTTCCCGGCGGTGCTCGGCCACGACCATCCCCAACGCGTGCGCGAGGAACTCGCAGATGAACTCGGTGTGGACGTGTTCGAAGTGCCCGGCGGCCCGCCCTCGTTGCCCGGCATTCGCCTCGAAGCCGCGCTGTTCGACGCCCTTCGCGAGGCGGGAGTCGCCGTCGAAACGGGTAACCCTGTAGTTGGGTTCGAAGCAGCCGAAGGGTACATCGACCACGTCGAAGTCGAGCGCACCCACCAGCACATTCCCTACTACGCTGAGGAGTTCGTGCTGGCGACGGGCGGCCTCGTCGGGAAGGGACTCACTTCCTCGCGTGCAGGCGTGCGCGAACCGGTGTTTTCGTTACCCATCTCGCAGCCCGAAGACCGCTACGATTGGTTCGAAGACGAAGCGTTTGGCAACCACGCCTTCGCTCGGTTTGGCGTGGACGTGGATACGGAACTGCAGCCCTGCGACGAGACGGGTGCGGTGGCGTACGAGAATCTCCGTGCGGCCGGGGGCGTCCTCGGCGGTGCGGACTTTGCAGTGGAGAAATCAGGCAGCGGCAGCTCGCTTGCGACCGGTTGGGCTGCCGGACGCGGCGCAGGAGCAGACCTATGAGTGATTCAGAAAAGTTCCCCATCGACGTGTTTCCCGAGGCGGAGGAGATGGACCTCCGGCCCGGGGCGGACAGTTGCTATAAGTGCTCGACCTGCGACACCTCGTGTCCGGTCGCAGAAGTTGACGACGACTTCCCCGGCCCGAAATTTCAGGGGCCAGAGCAGTGGCGGCTCAAACGCAAAGACGACGTGAGCGTTGACGAATCGGTGATGAAGTGCTCGAACTGTATGCGCTGTGACGGGGCGTGTCCCTCCGAAGTGCCCCTCTCGCAGATGCACAACACCGCTCGCGGCGAGTACGTCACAGAGGAGATGTCGATGTTAAGCCGCGAATACTGGCGCAATCGCATCCTCGCAAACTACGGGACGCTCGCTCGCGTTGGCTCGAAAGTCCCGCGACTCACCAACTTCGTCATGGGCAATTCGGTGGTTCAACAGCTAAACGAGAAATTCCTCGGCATCACCGCAGAGCGTGAGTTCCCCGAATTTGCGACCGAGACGTTCGTGGACTGGTTTGAGGAGCGAGGCGGTGCAAAGATTCAGTCAGACGAAAAGCGCGTCGCCTACTTCCACGGCGATTACGCGAACTACAACACCCCGGAGGTGGCGAAGGCGCTCGTCCGCGTGTTCGAACACTACGGCTACGAAGTCGCCGTCCCCGACCAGCGGTGTTCGGGGACGCCGATGTTTGCAAACGGGATGCTCGACGACGCCCGGCGGGCGGCGAAGTTCAACGTCGAAACCTTCCACGACCTCGTGTCTGCGGGCTACGACATCGTCTGTTCGTGTACGTCGTGTTCGATGGCGCTGCGCCAAGAGTACCCTGAGTTGTTCAGCTTCGAGGGAACCGCTGAAGTCGCCGCCCACACCTACGAGGCGCTCGAATACCTCCGCATCTACGAAGACGTGGAAGGTGACCTGAAGGGGTCGAAACCGGACTTTCCCGACCTCGCCTATCACGCGCCGTGTCACGCCCGCAATCAGGGCTTAGACGGGCAGGCGGTGAACCTGTTTGCAGACTTAGACGGCGTCTCCGTCACGGACGTTGGCGATTCGTGTTCCGGCATCTCCGGAACCTACGGCTGGAAGGAGGAAAATTACGATACGTCAATGAAGATCGGCGAGGAGATGTTCGAGCACATGGACGACGCACCGGGGGAAACCGGCCTCACCGAGTGTCCGACCTGTGCGATGCAGATGGGCCACGGTTCTGGCTACGAGATTCGCCATCCGCTCGAAGTCGTCGAATCGGCGCTCGTGGAGTAGGCGAGCGCGGTCAGCGTGCAATTTAAAGACAAATATTTAACAAGTGTCGGCGGGAACAGCAGGAGCGATGCCCTCCTTTGGAACCCGTGTCATGGCTGGCTTGGGACGTGCACAGAAACACCTCTTGTTGGCGCTCGTCCCGCTCACTATGGCGTTGATGGAGATAGAGAAGATTCAGCAAATCGTTGCGCATCACGGCATGCACGTCAGTTTCAGAGTCAGTTTCCCCTCGGGCGTCATCACCCTCTGGACGTTCGTCGAAGGCCCCACGCAAGGACTTACCGTCGATTCGATAGCGCCGACGGTTAGCCCCATGGCCCTCGTGTTGCCTGGCTACATCGTGATACAAGCCGCCTTGACAGCCGGATACTTCGGTAGTCTCGCAGACGCGCTCGAAACAGGAGCGTACGACTTTTTCGCAAACGTCCGGCGGTACTTCGTCCAATTTCTCGTCTACACACTGCTTCCAATGGTTCTCATCGCGCCGCTCCTCGTATTCGATGGGCAACCGCTCAGTTCGTCGCTCACACTCTTCTTTGTGCTCTTCATCCCCATCTTTTTCGCCCTCACCTACCTCTTCTACGCGACGCCCTATCTCGTCGTGCTCCGGGAGACGGACATCATCTCTGCCGCCAAAGGAGCGTACGGACTCGCGCTCGACGGCGGCGCATTCTGGCGGTACACGCTGGGGTTCGTCGCGTTGTCGCTCCTCGCCTCCGCGTTCATTTCAGCGTTCGTCGTCAACCTCGGACTCGGTGGCATCATCTTCGGCGTCCTAATCCTCTCACCCGTGGGACTTGGGCTGAATTTCGCCACCATGCACCTCATCGCAGACATCGACCCACACTCTCCCTCGTATGGCTCGTGGGACGCTGCTGACGCCGGAGCGCGTTCGAAATCGGCAGACACGAATCCGAACTGAGCCGGGATCGCGTCTCGACTATTCAGCGACGGCGGACAGTCCGCCAAAATATCAGTTTGCATACTATTTCATTCTCTTCCCTCGCGTAGTCAGTAGGGGTGATAGCATGGCACTTACAGAGCGGCAGCCGTTTCCACTGGAGGCCGTAGATGAGTTACGAGGACTCGTCAGGGGAGGTGTTCTCCTGCCCGGGGAGACCGGGTACGACGATGCCCGCCGGATATGGAACGGGCTAATAGACTGCTATCCAGCGATTATTCTCAGAGCCCGCGGCGCAAACGACGTGATGCAGGGGGTTCGCTTCGCGCGCGAGTACGACCTCGAAATCGCCGTCAAAGGCGGCGGGCACAACGTCTCGGGGAGTGCGGTGTGCGACGGGGGACTGGTACTCGACTGCGCTGAGATGCAGTCGGTCAGAATCGACCCCGTGGCGAAAACTGCGCGCGTCGAACCCGGCGCGGTGCTCCACGACTTCGACGTCGAAGCGCAAGCCTACGGGCTGGTAACCCCCCTCGGGTTCATCTCGACTACGGGTGTCGCTGGACTCACGCTCGGGGGCGGTTTTGGCTACCTTTCGCGAAAGTGGGGGCTCACCGTAGACAATCTGCGATCGGTTGACCTCGTGACGGCCACTGGCGAACTCGTCCACGCGAGCGAAACCGAGAACCCAGCTCTGTTCTGGGCGATTCGCGGGGGTGGGGGCAACTTCGGCGTCGTGACCTCGTTCGAGTTCAGCCTCCACAAACTCGCCGGGCCGGTGCTCTGTGGGCCGATAATGTACGACCTGAAAGACGCCCCTGCAGTGGTGCGCGACGTGGTGGCGTTCATGGCGGACGCCCCCGACGAGGTGTCGTGTCTGGTCGGCCTGCGAAACGCGCCACCGGCACCCTTCTTGCCGCTTGCGTGGCACGGCAAGCCGGTGTTGGCCGTCACGCCGATTTACGTGGGCGATCCCGATACGGGGGAAGCCGCACTCGCCCCGTTGCGGGCGATTGGCGACCCAATCGTCGACGCGGTTGCGCCGCGACCGTACACCGTGTTCCAGTCGCTGTTCGACGCCGCTGGCCTGCCGGGCGTGCGTAACTACTGGCAGTCACACTACTTCGAGGAACTCACGGAGGAAGCCATCGACAGCATCTGTGCGCACGCAGCGCGCATTTCGACCCCCGAGAGCACCATCGGACTGCTCACGCTCGGCGGTGCCGTGGCTGACGTGCCTGCCGATGCGACGTCGTATCCACACCGCGAGGCGGCGTGGGTGGTGAACATCCAATCGCGGTGGAACGACCCCGAAACGGACGAGGCGCAGATGGACTGGGCGCGGTCGCTCTCTCTTGCCCTCGAACCTCACGCGACCGGCGGCGTCTACGTCAACTTCATCAGCGAACGCGATGACGAAACGCAGGTGCGCGCCGCCTACGGCGCAGACACTTACGACCGACTGGTCGACGTGAAGACAACGTGGGACCCAGACAACGTGTTCCACCTGAATCAGAATATCCCGCCTCGAACGTGACCGCTACAGGCTGCCGAAGAACTCGGTGAAACTCAACACGAGCGTCATGAGGACGGCGGCGAGCAGGCTGATTCTGACGTGCCAGAGCCAGAGGACGGGAAGGCGCTCTTTCGTGCCGCGGCTGAGTTCGACGATGGCCTCGCGGCCGTACACCCAACCAACGTAGAGGGTGGCGAGGAACACGCCGAGTGGGAGGAGCACGGAGCTGGCGATGCTGTCGTAGGTGCCGAGCGTGCCCGTGTTAAGCGCCGTTGGGATGCCAATGAGGAAGCTCGCAAACCCGAGTCCCGCAGACAACACCCGCCGGTCTACGTCGTAGTTGTCCACGAAGTAGGAGACGACGACTTCGAGCAAGCTGATGGCAGAAGAGATGGCCGCGATGAGCACGACGGCGTAGAACAGTGCGCCGAGCAGGTTGCCTGCAGGCAGCGATTCGAACGCGGTGGCGACGCTGATGAAAATCGCGCCGGGACCGGGGTCGCCGGGGTCGATGCCCTGCGCGAACAGAAGCGGGAACACGACGAGCCCGGCGAGGACGCCGATGAAGGTGTTCACCGTGACGATGGCGAGGCCGTCGGTAACGAGGCTCTCGTCGCCGTCAATGTACGACGAGTAGGTGATCATCGCACCCATCCCGAGCGAGAGGGTGAACAGCACTTCACCGACCGCCGCAGGAACGATAGACTGCCAGTTCGCCGCGAGGTGGCCAAAGTCGGGCTGGAGGAAGAATTCGTAGCCCGCACCCGCGCCGGGGAGGGTGGCCGCCCAAATTGCAAGCCCGACCATCATCAACACGACGGATGGAACCATGACGCGATTCCCGAGTTCGATGCCGCGTTCGACGCCGAGCGCGACGATGCCGATGACGATGGCGAGAAACAGTCCGGCGAAGGCGAGTGCGTCGTAGCCTGCTGCCACCGCACCGAAGTAGCCCGATGGATCTGTGAAGTACGCACCCGTGAGGCTCCCGACCAGATAGCGAATCACCCAGCCGCCGACGACCGAGTAGTACGATAAAATCCAGAAACCGGTGAACAGGGCGAGTGCGCCCGCGAGTTTCCACGCCCGGTGGCCGTCCAAGCCGTAGGCGTCGACCACGTTCTTGCGCGCCCGGCGACCGATGGAGAACTCGACCAGCATCGCCGGAAGGCCGATAGCGAGGATGGCGATGATGTCTACGAGGAGGAAGGCCGCGCCGCCGTTTGCGGCCGCCTCGTAGGGGAATCGCCAGATGTTCCCAAGCCCGACCGCGCTGCCGACGGCCGCGAGAATGAATCCGAGTCGTGACTTCCATTGCTCTCGTTCTGCCATTGCTGCCTGCTACTCGGCAAATATTGCTTATAGCAATTTTGGCCAAGGGATTGACAATCATGATGAATGTCACACAGTAGCACAGAACACAGTCGATACCGACGATACGATGGGCGAAGTTGGTATTAGTTCACACGGTTTTCCCAGTTCGACCGCGAAGAACTACCAGCACGCATAGTGTTAGCGAGGCCACAAGACTGTTACCCGGCTATTCTGAATTCGATTTCGAGGAACCCTCCAATGTCGAATCACAGCCGCCGCGACGTACTCAAAGCCGCGGGAATCGCAACCGGAATCGGGCTTTCTGGATATGGACTTTCGACCGTTGAAAATGGAACCGTCAGAGCCGCGGAAGCCGGCACATCTGGAACTTGGCCGATGGCTCGAAACAACGCACAGGGAACGAGATTCAACGACGGTGCAGTCAGTCCGGTCACGGAGTTAGAAACCGTTTGGACGTGGAACGGCGATGAGCAGGGTCTCGAAGCGCCACCGATTGTTGACGACGACACGGTGTACGTCGTCGAAGTCATCGATGACATGGATAGCGGTGTGACGCAGTTGCGCGCGCTCGATGCCGACGACGGTACGGAACGGTGGAGCTACGAATCGACGTTCAGCCGCGGCCCGCCAGCCGTCGCGGGCGACCTCGTGTATCATCAAACCGACACGCTCGCCGCGCTCGATAAAGCCGATGGGAGCGTCAGGTGGGAAGCGCCAGTCTACCTCGGCAACGACCCGATTCTCGACGGCGAAACGCTGTACGTAGATGGGTACGACACTGAGATGGAGACGAACGTCCTTCGCGCCTACGACCGGCGCAGTGGTGACGTGCAGTGGGAAATCGAAACCGAATACCAACCCAACACAACGCTGGTCGTCTCGAATGACACCCTCTACGTCCCGTGGGAGGACGGCCTGCGTGTGCACGATGGGGCGACTGGAGACGAACAGACCCTCATCGACCAGTACGGTGCTATCGATACAGTCGCAGTGTATGAGGGAAGCCTATTCCTCAACTCGGACAACGGACTCGTCGCCCTTGACGAAGCCAACCGCGAAGAACGCTGGACGCTCCCGGGCGAATACTTCGAAGCCATCGGCGAAGGACTCGTTTTCGGAAACCGCGAGGCAGACATCACTGCCTACGATGCGGAAACCGGTGAGGAGGTATGGGCGTTCGAGGGGATTTCTCGCAATGAGGGCGGTGAACCGACGGTTGCGAACGGCGCCGTCTATCTCACCGGTATGTATCCAAACGGTGGCCCCGACAATCTCCTGCTCTTAGTCCTCGAAGCGACCACCGGAACCGTCTACTCGAAAACGCCGGTCGGGAACCGAGAGGCGTTCGCCACCAGTGCAATCCCCGTCGATGACCGCGTCTACTTCGGTGAACACCACATCGGCTGGTCAGTTCGCGGTGGAAAAGACCTCTACGTGCTCGAAGGTCCCGCGGCGGAGAACATGCATGCTATCGAAATCGACAGCACGCCTAACCTCGACTCGACGGACTTCGACGAAGGCGATTCAGTCACGCTCGACGCCTCTGGGTCGGTTGACCCGAACGGCGAGATTGTGAAATTCGAATGGGACACCACCGGCGACGGCGAGTTCAATAGAAGCGGGCCGAAAATCGAGATGGACCTCTCCTACTGTGGCTACCAAGACGTGACCGTCCGTACCACCGACAACGACGGCGATTCGTTCACGAAGACTATTCGTATCTCTACGAAGTAATCCATCGTCACTGATGATTTTTCTAGCGTGACCGGGACGAAGAAACAACAAAAACAACAATTCTGAATGAACAGTCATTCAATACTGGGGCTGGCCACGCGTCATCTGCAGCGCTGAAAGCAACTGAAGGCAAGCCGAGTTCACTCGCAACCGCCAACTGACGCAGAAAGGTGAGAGCAGCCCGGTTAGTCTTGAAGGAGTTGGCTGTCGATGTACTCGTTCAACGCAGCCATCGTGGCATCTAACGCCTCTTCGTCCCCGGTGACGCGTTGGGTCATCGTGCCGATGAACATCGTCTGGAGGAGTGCGGCCGTCTCGTTCGCATCGACGTCTTGAAACACGCCTTGTTCGATACCGGAGCGAATGGTGTGGGCGATGTGTTTTCTGAAAAACTGGTCGCTTCGGGTGAAGTGCTCGCGGTAGGCGTCGTCGTGGGCGGCCTGCGCTCGCAGTTCGACCATCGCCCGCGAGAACGCCCCCTCTCCGTCCTCACCAGTTGGTGCGAACATGCGCTCGACAATCGCCCGGAGGTGGTCGCCCGCCCCGCCGTTTGCGTGGACGGGAAGCTGTTCGTCGAGGCTGTCGAGCATGAATGAGAGAAAGTCGAGCAACAGCTCGTCTTTGCTGTCGTAGTGGTGATAGAGCAGCGACTTGCTCTTCGAGAACTCGTCACCGATGCGCTGGATAGTGAGGTCTGCGTACCCGTGGGTACAGAGTGCGCGGTAGGTCGCGAGCATGATCGCCTCCCGGGTGTCCGCCGGGTCGATAGCGAACGGTGGCGTGTGGGTCATAGTTACTGAAATCGATGGTGGATAGTGATTCTTTCTTCGTGGCGTCAGTCGGCATCGCCATGGGCGAACGCACCCGACTGGCGCCAGAGTGAGAGACAAGTCTGACACCACTCGCGGTGGGCAGGCGGGTAGACCGAAAGCGGCTTTTCCGAAAAGTCGCCGGACATCGCACAGCGTGGGCCGCCATCGGCCGTGAGGTGGAGTCGGCCGCCACTCTTGCCGACCAGGACGGTCGTGGTCTCATCCACCGAGGGAGTTTGCCCCATGCAAAGAGAGTAGACACACCATCTAATAAAGCTGATTGAATGTTCAGTCAGAGGCGGTGCGACCAACACCGGATTGATAGGGTGGTATCGCGTCGATGTGGACAATGACCGACTGTCTCTGTACGCGGCGCGTTCGAACAGTCACCACACAGCCGGAGGGACGATGAGCGACCGGCCCGCCATCCGCCAGCTCGACGCGACCACCATCGAGCGAATCGCGGCGGGCGAGGTTGTCGAACGCCCGGCGTCCGTGGTGAAAGAACTGGTCGAAAACAGCATCGACGCAGACGCCACGCGCATCACCGTCGCCGTCGAACGCGGTGGCAAAGATGGCATCAAAATCACCGACGACGGCGTTGGAATGAGCCGCGACGACGTGGAACTGGCAATTCAAAAACACACCACGAGCAAGATTCGAGACGTTTCTGACCTCGAAGCTGGCATCGGCACGCTCGGCTTTCGCGGCGAGGCACTCCACGTCATCGGCGCGGTCTCGCGGCTTTCCATCCGCACGAAACCGCGCGGTGGCGACACCGGCACGGAACTGCGCTACGAAGGCGGGAGCGTCGAGCACGTAAAGCCCGCCGGGTGTCCGGCCGGGACGACCATCGAAGTCGAAGACCTCTTTTTCAACACGCCCGCTCGAAAGAAGTACCTTAAACAAGACGGGACGGAGTTCGCCCACGTGAACGCCGTCGTCACCCAGTACGCCCTCGCCAACCCCGACATCGCGGTGACGCTCACCCACAACGACCGGGAGGTGTTTTCGACCACCGGGCAAGGGTCGCTCGAAGCAACAATTCTCTCGGTGTACGGCCGCGAGGTGGCGTCGTCGATGATGGCGGTCGAACAGGTGCCGCCCGGCCCACTCGCAGACCTCTCAGGCGTCGTAAGCCACCCCGAAACCACCCGGAGCAGTTCTGAGTACGTCTCGACCTACGTCAACGGCCGGTACGTTACCTCGAAACCCGTCCGCAACGCGGTGGTCGAAGCCTACGGCTCGCAGATTGCCCCCGACCGCTACCCGTTCGCGGTACTGTTTCTCGACGTTCCCGCAGACACCGTGGACGTGAATGTCCACCCACGAAAGATGGAGGTGCGATTCGGTGACGACGCGGCGGTTCACGACCAGGTGAAACACGCCGTCGAAGGTGTGCTCATGCGCGAAGGGTTGGTCAGAACGTCGGCCCCACGCGGTCGCTCAGCACCCGAACAGACCGAAATCGTACCCGAGACTGAGCGTGAGGAAGCAACAGAGGAGGCTGCGGCCGACGCAACCGATGAACCGAGCACGTCTATTTCGCATCCCGCAACCCGCAGACGCACTCGGCGGCATTCTGACTCGCGCCCCGAACGACGGCGACGGTCGCGGCCTGCGGCGGCGTCACGACCGTCGGCCGAGCAGCCATCCGAAAGTGAGGAAGTCGCGAATCAGCCACAGCCCACGCCGGAAACAGCGCAGGGAAAAACACAACACAAAAACCCGGAACCACGCCGAAAATTCCGCTCCCAACCCGAACAGCAGACGCTGACCGGCGAGCCGACGAGCGAGGAAACCGGATACGACCGGTTGCCGTCGTTGCGGGTGCTTGGCCAGATCTCTGATACCTACATCGTCGCGGAGACGCCGGACGGGATGGTGCTCGTAGATCAGCATGCAGCCGACGAGCGCGTGAACTACGAACGTCTCAAACAGCAGTTTTTGGGCGACGTGCCCGCCCAAGAACTCGCTACGCCCGTCGCGCTCGAACTCACCGCTCGCGAGGCTGAGTTGTTCTCAGCGTACCGTGAAGCACTTGCAGAACTCGGGTTCGAGGCGACGCTCGAAGCAGAGCGCATGGTCGAACTGACCGCGGTTCCGGCGGTGGTGGCGGGGGCCGCAGACCCGGCGTTGCTCCGGGATGTGCTCTCCGAGTTCGTCTCCGCTGAGCGCCCCGCGGAGACGGTCGATGCCGTTCGCGAACATCTCCTCGGAGACTTGGCGTGCTATCCGTCGATTACCGGCAACACGTCGCTCACCGAAGGGTCGGTGGTTGACCTGCTCGCCGCGCTCGATGCGTGTGAGAATCCCTACGCCTGCCCTCACGGCCGTCCGGTCATCATCGAGTTTTCGCGCGAGGAAATCGAATCGCGCTTCGAGCGCGACTACCCGGGGCACGCGGGTCGGCGCGCCGAGTGAACGGGCCAAACGACTAACCGAGTCGCTTGCCTCGGGTAGGACATGACGCACGTCGCAATCATCGGCGCGTACGGGAGCGCCGGGGTCGCCGTCGCCCAGTCGCTCGCAGACGAGGCTGTAGACCTCACGCTCGTAGACGACGGCGAGCCGGGCGGCGGCCTCTGTATTCTCCGTGGCTGTATGCCCTCGAAGGAAGTGCTGTCTGCGGCTGCCCACCGCTTTCAAGCTCGCCACGACGACCGGCTTTCCGGCGTCCCCGAAGTGAACCTCGACCGAGTGGTCGAAACCAAAGACGTGCACATCTCGAACTTCGCCAAACACCGTCGAGAGGCCGTCCACCGGCTTGCGAAACGAGAGAACGTCGAGTTCATTCACGACACCGCAACCCTCCTCGGAGACCGCGTGGTCGAAGTCGGTGACAGAACCATCGAACCGGACTACCTCGTAATTGCCACTGGTTCGACCGTCAACGTGCCCGATATCGAGGGGATAGACGAGGTTGACTTTTGGACGAGCGACGACGTGCTCGATACACCCTCGCTCCCCGATTCGGGAATCGTGATGGGCTTTGGCGTCATCGGCCTCGAACTCGCGCCGTATCTGAGCGAGTGTGGCGTCTCGGTTACGGTCATCGAGCACGACGCCCGCCCGCTCGACGACGCGCCAGCCGAGTACGGCGACTGGATTCTCGATCTCTACCGCAACCAGTTCGACATCGAGATTCTGACGCACACCCACGAGCAGTCGGTCGAACAGACGGCCGAGGGCGTTCGGCTGACCGTCGAACGCGACGGTGAGGAGGAAATTATCGAGGCCGACGACCTGTTCGTGTTCACGGGACGGCGTCCGAACGTGGATGGTCTCGGGCTCGAAAACACCAGTCTCACGGTCGAACGCGGGTGGGTGAGCGAGACGATGCAAGCTGTTGAAGACGAGCGAACCTACGTCGTGGGCGACGCGAACGACAAAGAGCCGCTGTTGCACGTCGCCAAAGAACAGGGGTTCAAAGCCGCAGAAAACATCCTCGCAGACCGCGCGGGCGAGCCGGTCGAAGCGTACGAAAACTACCGCCACCTCGTCGTGTTCTCGGGGCTCGGCGTGTATCCCTACGCTCGGGTGGGCCACACCGAAAAATCGGCGCGCGAGGCGGGCTTCGACCCCATCACCGTCACCCGCGAGGCGTCGAGCGACGGCGTGTTCAAGACAAAAAATCACCCGGAAGGAACCGCCTCACTCGTTTGCGCGCGCGATGGCACCGTCCTCGGGTATCAGGGACTGCACTACCACGCGGACGTGATGGCGAAGACGATGCAAGTCGTCGTGGCGAACGAGATGGACGTACGCACGCTTCCCGACCGGGCGTACCACCCGACAACGCCGGAGATTCTCGATGGGCTGTTTCGCGCGGCAAAAGACGACCTATAGCGGCGTCAGACACCTCTTTGCGGTCAAACAGGTGGCCGGAAAATGGGATTTTCAACAGCCTCCGTTTGCGCAAAGATTCAGCCGACTGCACCCGTATCGGACACGGATGCGACAGTATAACAGAGATTTATAGTCTTCGGACATGAAGGGTACCCTATGAGAATTCGTGCGTTAATCGTCGCCCTCGTCATGCTTTTCTCAATTGTCGCAGGGCCAGTCGCCGCACAAGAAACCGTGACACTCACCGTAAGCGTCGTGGATGACTCGGGCAACGCCGTCGGCGGGGCGGAACTCACCGCGTCGTGGGACGGGGGAGAGACCACACGAACCACCGCCGGGAACGGCAAAGCGTTCCTCGACGTTCCCGAAGACGAGACCGTCACCGTCACCGTGTCGCACCCCGATTTTATCCGTAATCGTCCATTCGTCATCGAAGACGTGAGCGAACAGGAAGTCACCATCAACGTGGCGAAAAAAGGGTCTGCTGACATCAGCGTCATAGACGAAAACGGCCCCGTAGAGGGCGCGCGCGTCATCCTGTCGCAAAACGGCCGTGAGGTCGTCCGTGCGAACACCGACAGCGACGGGCTGGTCGAGACGGACACCATCGAACGCGGCGAGTACCGCATCAGCGTGTTCAAAGCGGGCTACTACACCGGCGGCGGGCCGCTTTCGGTGACCGGCGACATCAACCGCGAGTACGAACTCGAACGCGGTTCGGTGACCGTCCAGTTCGTCGTGGCAGACGACCACTTCGACCCGGCGCGCCCCATTGAGGATGCGCGCGTGACGGTCGGCGGCTCGACGGTCACGACGCTTGGAAACGGCGAGGCCACCCTACAGATTCCCGTGAACACGGCCATCAGCGCAACCGTTACCAAGGACGGCTACACAGAACGCACGGTCGATGTGACCATCCCCGAGCGCTCGCGGACGTACGACGTGAACATCAGACGCGAACCGTCGCTCCACGTCGAAGCCGCACAGAGCCGCATCGTCGTCGGTGAAAACGTGCGCCTCGAAGTCACCGACGAGTACGGCGACCTCGTCTCAGGGGCCACCATCACCCTCGATGGCGAAGCCGTCGGCGAGACGAACGAGCAAGGCGTGCTCGTGACGGCCATCGAAAGTGCGGGCGACCACGAACTGGTGGCGACGACCGACGGCCTCGAATCGGACCCAATCACCGTCGAAGGTATCGAAGCCAGCGAGCAGACGACGACGGCGCAGACGACGACCGAACAGATGACGACCGAGACCACAGAACAGACGACCACGAACGTCGGCCTACCGGGATTCACGGTGCTCACGGCCGTGCTCTCGGTGCTCGTGGTGTCGTTCCTGCTCCGCCGGCGCGTCTGACCTGTCTCAGAAGCTAGCTTTAGGACGTCCCGGCCCGTCTTTCACCCATGGACCTGAGCCTACTGGTCGTGGGGGCGTTTTTCGCCATTCTCGCCGTCCACCAGTGGCTTCGCTGGCGGTGGCGGGCAGCGTGGTTCGACCGCATCTGGCTCGAAGCGGACGACGAAGAGACGAGACGCCAGTAGCGTGAAAACCGCTATCGTGCTTGCGGCCTGACCTGTCGTATGGCAGGTGACGGCGTCCGTGAGACGCTCCGTGAGGTTGCAGGACTCGAACGCGACGTGCTCGTGTTGTCGGTTGCGATGCTCGCGTTCAGCCTTTCATACCAGATGACCGACCGCTACATCGCCGCCTACTTGCAGGCGCTCGGCGCGGGTGCGGGCGTCATCGGCGTGTTCGGGAGTTTCAAGCAGTTCATTGCGGCCGTCTATCCCTACCCCGGCGGGGCGATTTCCGACCGCATCGGGACGCGCCGCGCGCTCACGCTGTTCGGCGTGCTCTCAGTTGGTGGCTTCGTACTCTGGTTTCTCGCGCCCGGCCTCGGCGGCCCGCTTCCGGCATGGGCGTGGCTGTTCGTCGGCCTCGTGCTCGTCCAAGCGTGGAACTCACTCGGCCTCGGCGCGACGTTCGCGCTCGTCAAACAGAGCGTCGATGCGGCCCACCTCGCTCGCGGTTTTGCGGCCACCGAAGTGGTGCGCCGCGTCGGCTTCCTGCTTGGCCCGCTCATTGCAACGGCCATTTTCGCGGCCACGGTCGGTCTCCTCGACGGCTTTCAGGCGGTGTTGGTCGTCGCCATCGGCTTCGCCGTCCTTGCGACGGTTGCCCAGCGCGTCCTCTACGACCCGACTGGCGACACGATTGGCAAGGCGTGGGGCGGGCTTGCCTCGGTCCGTGAAGACCTCGCGGCGCTCCCGAAACCACTCCGGCCGCTGCTCGTCGGGGATACGCTCGTCCGGTTCGCAAACGGCATGGTCCACGTGTTTTTCGTCCTCGTCGTCGTCGACCAGTTGCAGGTGAGCGTGAGGCTCCCCGTCATCGGATTCTTGCGCCCGGAAGCCTTCTTCGGCGTCCTGCTCGCCGTCGAGATGGCGGTTGCCCTGCTCGTGATGCTCCCGAGCGCGTGGGTGGCAGACCGTCGCGGACTGAAACCGGTCGTTGCGACCGGGTTTTCGGTGTACGCGCTCACCCCGATACTCCTGATTTCGGTGCCCGCAGACGCCGCGCTCGTCGCGCTTGTGTTCGCCTTTTCGGGGCTGCGCTTTGCCGGACTCCCCGCGCACAAGGCGCTCATCGTTGGTCCCGCGAAAACGGGCGCAGGCGGGCGAGTGACCGGCGCCTACTACTTACTCAGAAACGCTCTCACCGTGCCCGGTGCGGCGGTTGGCGGGCTCCTCTACAGCCAGTCGCCAACGCTCGCATTCACGAGTGCAACCGTGGTTGGCCTCCTCGGAACGGGCTACTTCCTCGTCTTTGGCGTGGAGCCAACAGCATAATGTCGTGGCACCCGAAGCGACGGTATGCTCGAAATCGGCGACGACGCTCCGGACTTCACGCTCAAAAACCAAGATGGCGACGACGTTTCGCTCGCTGACTACGCTGGCAAGCACGTCGTGGTCTACTTCTACCCGCGGGCGGACACCCCCGGCTGTACCACCGAAGCGTGTGGGTTTCGGGACGCGTGGGACGCCTACGAGGAACGCGACGTGGCGGTGCTCGCCATCAGCGACGACCCGGTCTCCGACCTGAAGAAGTTCGAGGAGAAATACGACCTCCCCATTGAACTGCTGAGCGACGAGGACGGCGCGGTGGCCCGCGCCTACGACTCCTACGGCGAGAAGAACATGTTCGGCAAGACGTTCGATGGGGTGTTTCGCAACACGTACATCGTCGGGCCGGAGGGAACCATCGTCGAGGCGTATGAAAAGGTGTCGCCGGAGGGACACGCAGACGAACTCCTCTCCGCGCTCACCTAGGCGTTTACGAGGGTCGCGTTTTCTCGGTAGCGGTCGAACTGCGCGCGCCCCCACGCGATAGCCTCGGGGTCGTCGTTCGTGAGGAATGCGCGCATGTGATTTTGTTCGTCGTAGAGGCTCACAGTGAGGAACTCACGCGGCGCTTCGACGACCATGAGTTCGAACGGGAGTGGGTCGGTGGTTGCAAAAAAGCGGAACTCTTCGACGGTGAACACGTCCGTGAGCAACGCATCGTATTCGCTGAGCATGTACTCAACGACCTCGTCGGTAGTGAGGAGGTCTGCGGTGAGGTTTCCCGCGAGCAGTTCGTCAGAAAAGAGGTCGATGTAGCGCGACCGCGAGATGGGTGAAAATCCGAGGAGGTGGTCTGCGTCGTGGACAGTGCGTTCGAAAGCCGCGACGGGGCGGTCTGGGTCGTGTTCGGTGGCATGGACAACGGTTGCACCCGTGAGAACGTGCGTCGGAATGTCGACGTCGCGCGAGAGGGCAGAAAGCGACGGCTGGAGGTCACAGAGCCTTTCGAGGTCGTCGTAAAACGAAAAATAGGACTCAGCGACGGCCCGCCCAAACGTCGTCAACACGTACGACCCACCC
This sequence comes from Haladaptatus sp. ZSTT2, assembly GCF_037081775.1. NCBI lineage: Archaea > Methanobacteriati > Methanobacteriota > Halobacteria > Halobacteriales > Haladaptataceae > Haladaptatus > Haladaptatus sp. ZSTT2. Next base: position 2,047,301 of record NZ_JBAMHQ010000001.1, on the reverse strand, counting down.
ACCTGTTTGATGAGACTGAGCGCCTCAAGCTCGCGCGTCCCCCGGTAGATGGTCGAGCGAGAGGCACCGAGTGCATCCACGAGGTCGCGCGTATCGTGTGGGTCGTCTTTGAGGCAGGTAACAATCCCACGCCGCTTCTCGATGGCAGTTATCGCTTCACGTGGAGTTGGCGGGCCCATTCCAAGTCAGTCAACTCTCGTCAGATGAATAAAGCGTTCGGATACCTGTTACTCGACTTCCAGCCGGGCGATTTCGGCTTGGCCACAATAGGGACACTCACTGAACGCAGACTCCACGGTTGTTCCACACTCTCGGCACTCGTAGACGACCGGATCGTCGTTGACGGTAAACACGGTTTTTACTCGATTAAACACTGATAATCTCCCCTGACCGTTATTCAGCTATTACAGGCATACCACTATAATTATGAGGTCACTATACAGGAAAATCAGTCGAAATGAACAGTCGCAATATTTATCTATAATCAACGGAGAGCGCATCGTCTGACGATGTTTCTGTTCGAGAGTAGGAAGGAGGCGACCGGCCAGCGACGCGGAATGCCTCGATGCGGATGACGAGTCGGCCCTCCGGGAGGGTCGCACGCAACACTGGCCCCGTACTGGTCACGATAACGTAGGGTGGGGCGGCAACCGACGGGGCTTGCAGGCGCTCACCACCGGCTTCGACGGCTCCGGCGAGCAATGTGGGATACTGGTCGAGGAGGCCGCGCTTTCCCAAGAGCGCGCGAAACGGTTTCACCACCTGCGCGCGGTCGGTCACCGTCTCGCCATCCCACGCCGCACGCACGGCGTCCGCACACCGGAGCGTCTCTGTGATGGTGTCGCCGTGGGTGTCGAGCAGGAAGCGTCGAACCGCTGCCGTATCCATCGTCAGTCCTCTACGGTGTTCAGGACGTACGTAGAGAAGCCGACTTCCGTGATGTCTTCTGCGTCTAACGCTTCGAGCCAGCCTTTTTCCACGTGCCACGTCCCGCGGAGGTCGCCGTCGGTGTCCGTGACGCGCGCCTCGATACGGCGTGGACGCTCGCTGTGTTCGCGGTAGACGGTGATGACCTGCCCGACGCTCTGTTGGGGGACGCCGGTTCCTGGCGCGACCGTCTCGTATTCGAGAGTGAGGGTGTCTGTGGTGACTGTGGCGTCGGTGACGTACACGCCAAAGCTCATCAGGTGGGTTTCGAGGGCGTCTGCGAGGGCCTCGCTCATGGCCGGATGGAGGGCGGGCAGACACATAATTTCCCTACTCTTCTGCGAGTTCTTCGAGGAGGGTTTCTAAGGTGTAGCTCTCAAGGGCGCGCTTGCTGTCGCGGAGCGTCGAGATGACGAACGTCGAGTTCGTGCGCTCGACTTCTGTTAAGGATTCGAAGTCCGTGATGAGCCGTTCGACCTTATCGGAGTCAGAGAGCTGGGCGATGACGATGAAGTCCGTCTCACCCATCGTGAAGTACGCCTTCGTCACGCCCTCGATGGCGAGAATCTTCTCTTCTACGTCCTGATGGGGGCCGTGGTAGTCGGTGAGCACTTCCGCGAGCACAGTGACGCCGAGACCGAGCGCCTCCAAATTGAGGTCGTAGAGGTCGTTCGTGATAACGCCGTTTTCCTTTAACTTGTTCAGTCGGTAGTGAATCGTTGAGACAGGGATGTCCGTCTCCGCGTGTAATTTCTCTGGACTCCCGGTTTCTAAGTCTGCGATTGCCTTCAAGAGCGTAATATCGCGCTCATCCATTGCTCTCACCGAGGTGAGCGAGCGGGTTGAATCTACCCCATCCCAAACGACCGTCCTTACACTCAAATTATCAGGATTAATCACCCGTGAAAAACAACTTTTCCAAATTCTATCAAATTTTTCTCTAACTCATTTCCCATTGTTTGTAGAAGAGTTTAAGAACGGCGAGCTTTTTGCTAGAGTTAACATGAACAAACGCATCCTCGCAATGTTCGCTCTCTTGGCGACGTTCTGGGGCACCTCCTTCGTCGCCATCGAAGTGGGGCTCCACGCGTTTCCGCCACTGCTGTTCGCCGCCCTGCGCTACGACGTCGCCGGGCTGATTATCCTCGGTTACGCACTCTGGACCACCGACCGGTGGCTCCCGCGGGCGAAAACCGAGTGGCTGCTCGTCGTCATCACGGGCGCGTTCATCATCGCTGCCTACCACGGCCTGCTCTACCTCGGTGAACAACACGTCCCCGGCGCGATTGCCGCAGCCATCATCAGCCTCTCGCCCATCCTGACGGCCGTCTTCGCAAGCGCGCTGCTTCCGAACGAGCGCCTGCGCCCGCTTGGGGTGGCTGGCCTGCTCGCCGGACTCGTCGGCGTCGTCATCATCGCAGACCCGAACCCGAACAACCTGCTGTCTGCGAGCATGCTCGGCATCGTCCTCATCTTCCTCGGCGGCGCGAGTTTCGCCCTCGGTTCGGTGCTCACCCGCCCGTTCAAAACGTCGCTCCCGCTTGCCACCCTTGAGGGGTGGGCCATGCTCGTTGGCTCTGGCATCCTCCACGTCGTCAGCTTCGCGCGCGGGGAGTCGTTCGCTGCCATCGAGTGGACGCTTCCCGCCGTCACGTCGCTCGCCTACCTGACGCTCATCTCAGGGGTCGTCGCGTTCTTGCTCTACTTCGAACTGCTCGACATCCTCGGGCCAATCGAAATCAACCTGATTGGCTACGCAGAACCCGTCGTCGCCACGGTGATGAGCTTCGTCCTCCTCGGCCACGTCATCGGGACGACGACCCTCACGGGCTTCGTCGCTATCTTCATCGGCTTCGCGCTCATCAAACGCGACGCCCTGCACGCGGTGATCACGGTTGCATCGACGCGGGCGCGACAGACGGCCCAGCGGTTCTAAGCCGTAAAAATCAGTGTGACACTACTCGAGTGACGCTTCTTCTTCGCCGTGTTCTGAATAGGCGGCGTAGCGAAGCAGGTTTAGGCTCCACTCCTCGGGGAGGTCTTCGATGAGGGCGGTCACGTCCTGTGATTCGTAGTCGCCGGAGAGGATTTCTGCGACGAAATCGGCGGCTTTGCCGTACGCGATGGACTTCCCGAGGGCTTCGCCCTCTTCTTCCGGCGTCCATTCGTCTGCGTGCTCAATAGTTTCGAGTTTGTGCGCCCCCGAGAGAATGCGCAAGCGAAGTCTGAGATTTTCGAGCGCCTTGCGGTCGGATGAATCTTGCATGGGTGTTGGCGTGTCGTAAGGCGTCCGGTGGTATAAAATCCGCTACCGCCGAGGGCAGTCGTAGGTGTCCCGAACCGTGTTTGCGAGCATCCCACCCTTGTCGAGACAGAGGTAGACCACGACGAACGGCTCGACTTCTGGATTGAGGACGAACACCTCGTAGGGCGGCGACGTCTGCTGTTCTAAGCGTTCGACGAGCGGTTCGAGCGGCGTGATGCCGTCTCTGAACTCGGAGAAGATGTCGCGTTCGCCCGCCTGTTTAGCGAAGGTGTAGACGACGCCGTTCGGATCGTTGTCGGTGCTGTAGGTGACGGTCGAGTTCATCCCCTCGCCCATGGATTCACCCTCCTGCCACGTGTCCTGTGCGGCCTCGAAAATGTTGGTCGCGCCGTCTACGAACTCGAACAGCGTTTCTGTGAGTACGGACACGTCCGTCACCCGCGGCGTGCCGTCGTCCCACTCGACTGTCGCCTCGATGGTGTAGCCCGGTTCGAGGGTTTCGACAGTCGCGTCAGCGGTCACGTAGGTCGGGTCATAGGAGTCCACGTCGAGGAGGAGCAGTTCTCCCTCAGCGCGCGTACTTTCGAGGACGCGAAACGTGCCGTTCGTCGTCACCTGCATGTCCGGCGGTAGGCCGGGGAGCCTCTTGAACCGCCCGTCTCGGGGATGGTTTACAAGTGCGCACGCTAAACCACCCACATGCGCATCGTCTCGTTGCTCCCCGCGGCCACCGAATGCTGTTACGCCCTCGGCGTCGAACCCGTCGGCGTCAGCCACGAGTGTGACTTTCCGCCCGCCGCGCGCGAACAGCCGAGCGTCGTCCGCTCTCAGGTTGACCCCGATGCCGACAGCGAAACCATCGACGCACAGGTACAGGCCGCCCTCGAAACCCACGGGAGCGTCTACGAACTCGACAGAGATACACTCCGCGAACTCGACCCGGACTACATCCTCACGCAGGGCGTCTGTGATGTGTGCGCGGTGGATACCGAACTCGTCGCAGACACCATCCGTGACCTCGAACTGGACGCCGAACTCATCACGACGGACGTTCACTCGCTCGCGGATTTGTACGGCGACCTGCGAAAAATGGGAGACACAATCGGCAAAGAACAGACGGCAGCGCGAGTCGTTGCAGACCTCAAAGCCCGTGTCTCCGAAGTCGAACGACGAGCCAGTGAGTGCGCTGAAACGCCCTCGGTCGCCGTTCTCGACTGGCTCTCACCGGTGATGGTCGCGGGCCACTGGATGCCAGAACTCATCGACCTCGCCGGCGGGACGTACCCACTTGCAGCCCCCCGCGACCAGTCCACACCCCGCGAATGGCAGGAGATTCGCGCCTGCGACCCGGACGTACTCGTCGCCGCACCGTGTGGATTCGGTTTGGCACAGGCACGAGAGGATGCACAGCTTCTTGCGGAAAAGCCGGGGTGGAGCGACCTCACCGCCGTCGCCACAAATCGTGCCTACGCCATGGACGGCCACCACCTCGTGAACCGTCCCGGCCCGCGCCTCGTGGACACGCTCGAACACCTCGCGTGCGTGCTTCATCCCGAGGAGTTTGGGGAGCCAGACCGTGCTTTCGTCGCAAATCTTTCGCACCCGACGCCGACCCAATGATACAGTTCACCCCCGAGAGCTACGACGCGCTCGTAGACCACGCTGAGAGGGGCGTACCAGAAGAAATCTGTGGCCTCCTCGAAGGAACTCGGGAGGATGGAACGGCGCAGGTGACGGCGATACACCCGATAGAAAACGTCGCCACCCACCGCGAGACGCGCTACACGCTCGAACCGGAGGCACAGCTCGCGGTGATGGAGGCAATCGAAGGGAAGGGGACTGACGTCGTTGGCTTCTATCACTCACATCCCACAGGGCCGCCGCATCCAAGTGCGACCGACGAAGCGCAGGCGACGTGGGCTGGCTATTCGTACGTCATTGTCTCACTTTCCGGCCGACCTTTCGTGGGGTCGTGGGAGTGGACTGGTGAAAAATTCGAGCAAGAACTCGTCTCAGTCGGCCGAGATTGAGCAGGTCTCTGCGTACTCCACGTCGTGGATGGACTCGATGGCCGGGTCGTCGCCGCAGACGGGGCAGCCAGGATTTTTCTGGATGGTGACTTCCTCGAAGGTCATGTCCATCGCGTCGTAAAAGAGGAGTCGCCCGGAGAGCGTCTTGCCCTTTCCCATCAGGTGTTTGACTGTCTCGGTGGCTTGGATGCAGCCCACAGTTCCGGGAAGCACACCGAGAACGCCTGTCGTCGCGCAGTCGGGAACCGTCCCGGCGGGTGGTGCTTCGGGGAAGATACACCGATAGCACGGTGCGTCGTCCTCACTGGAGAAGGTCGTCACCTGCCCTTCGAACCGGTAGATTGCGCCGTGGGAGAACGGTTTGCCCGCGAGCGTGCAGGCGTCGTTCACGAGATAGCGCGTCTGGAAGTTGTCGGAGCCATCGACGACGAAATCGTAGTCGGCGATGAGTTCTTCGACGTTTTCCGGCGAGACGCGAAGTTGGTGGGTTTCGACCGTCACGTCGGGGTTGAGGCGGGCGACGAATTCGGCCGCACTTTCTGCTTTTGGTTTGCCAATATCGGCGTCGGCGTGGATGACCTGGCGCTGGAGGTTGCTTCGTTCGACCACGTCGTCGTCTGCGATGCCGAGCGTGCCGACGCCCGCGGCGGCGAGATACTGGATAATCGGTGCACCAAGGCCGCCCGCGCCGATGACGAGGACGCGCGAGTCGAGCAGGCGCTGTTGGCCCTCTGGCCCGACTTCGTCCATGATGATGTGTCTGGAGTAGCGGTCGAGTTGCGTGGCGTCGAGGTCCAATCCCATGGCTGTCGGTTGGCGTGGGTGACGAATAAACGCCCGGGTGGTACACGCTTATTTTCCGGTGGTGCAAACTGCCGACAATGATTCTCATCCTCGAAAACGAGGTTGATCCGGCCTATCGCTACTTCGGGGAGGCGCTCGTCTCTCACCTTCCCGACGAGGTCGAAGTGTATGACTACCCCGCACGCGGCGGAACACCCCCGCTCGACGGCGTGGAGGCGGTCATCATCGGCGGCAGCACGGCCGGCGTGTACGAGGCCGACGACCACCCGTGGATGGACGACGAGAAGGCGTTCATCCGCAAACTCGTCGCAGAAAACGTCCCCACGCTCGGCATCTGCTTTGGTCATCAGATAATCAACGAAGCCCTCGGCGGGCGCGTCGAACACCGCACCACGCACAAGGAACTCGAACGGATAGCCCTCGCAGACGACCCGCTGTTCGAGGACGTAAACGACGTGATTCCGGCGGTACACGGCGACTACGTCGTCGAGCCCGGCGAGGGGATGGTGGGACTTGCCGCCGCAAACTACTACGAGTATTTCGGTACCCGCCACCGCGACGCGCCTGTGTGGACGGTGCAGTTCCACCCCGAGTTCACCGAGGAGTTGCGCGCACCCATCGAGCGAGACTTCGGGTGGGACGAGAACGACCGGTCGTTTGCAGACGTGAACGCGGTCAAAACGCTCGGCAATTTTCTCGCGCTGGCCACGAGCCGTCAGGTACGAAACTGACGCGCGTCCACTGCATCGAGAAATCGGTCGAATGCGCCGCTTTCTGCGTGAACGTGGGCGTACGTCCCGAGCGTCCGGTACTCCGTCAGGCCCTCGTTGCCGTCGATGCCGGTACCGCGTTCGACGTCGAAGGCAAATCGGGCGTCCGCGGCGGGCGTGGCAGCCGAGTAGTGGAACTCGTGGCCGCGGAGCGTGTCCCCTCGATTCGCCGTCAGTGTGTCTCCGGTCGCCCGTAACTCGACGTGGTCGAGCGCCTGATAGCGCTCGTGCATCGTCACGGCTGCAGGGAGGATGCCCGCCATCTCGTGGGTGGTCCCGTCGGTGGTGGTGAGCGACTCGGTGAGTGCCATGAAGCCGCCACACTCACCGAAAATCGGAAGCCCCGCTGTGGCTTGCGCGGCGAGCGCAGCAAGCGTGTCACTTTCTGAGAGCGGATCGGCGTGGCGCTCGGGATAGCCCCCGGGCAGATAGACGCCATCACACGGCGGCAGCGGGTCGCCGTCGGTGGGAGAGAACGTGACGACGGTCGCCCGCTGGCGGAGGCGTTCGAGCGTCGCCGGATAGGTGAAACAGAACGACCGGTCGCGGGCGACGGCGACGGTTGGCGCGTCGGAAGGGGTGGAGGGCGCTGGCTCTTGGTCGTGTGCCGAACGTTCTGCGTCGTACCACGTCGGTTCGCGGGCAATCTCCGCCAGCTGTTCGGTGCGAATACCGGCTGCGGCGGCCGAAAGTGCGTCTGCAGAAAGCGGCGCTTCCTCGCCCAGATACAGCCCGAGGTGGCGCTCAGGGATTGTGAGGTCGTCGCGTGGCGGGATGAAACCGAGAAACGCGAGAGAGTCGGGAAGCGCCTCTCGGATGCCCTCGACGTGGCGGCCGGGATGGGCACGGGTTGCGAGGATGCCGACCACCTCAATCGGTGTGCCCGCCTGTTCGGCGTACTCCTTAAACCCGAGAGCGGTGGCGGCGACGCTCTGCATCCCAGCGCTCGCGTCCACCACGAGTACAACGGGCAGGTCGAGGTCGGCGGCGACCCGTGCGGTCGAGGTGTCGCCGTCGTAAAGGCCCATCATGCCTTCGACGACGCAGATGTCGCCCGTCCCGCGTACGTAGTTTCGGCGCATTCCTGAACGACCCTGTAACCAAGAATCGAGCGTCCGTGAGGGGACGCCGAGCGTGGCGTGGTGTGACGGGTCGATGAAGTCCGGCCCTGCTTTCGCCGGTTGGACGGCGTAGCCCGCCTGCGAAAGCGCCCGGCACACCGCGAGGGTAGCGACCGTCTTCCCGACGCTCGACGCCGTTCCAGCGAGAACGACCCCGCGCATCAGCGCCGCCTCGGCTCGTTCGACCGTCGTCTCTGGTGGCAACCGACACAGATGTAGCTCATCGTGAACAAATTCAATTTCATTAGATAAAGTTTTATTGTATTACGCACGACGGCGTACTCGTGAACGAACGCTTTGCGACAACCGTTGCCCTCGCGCTTCTCGTGACCGTGACGCTGGTTCCAGCCGGTGTGACGGGGCAAACCACGAATCCGGGCGCGATGACCGCCGACGAATGTAGCTTCCCGGTGACAGTCACCGATGCAACCGGGACGGACGTGACGCTCTCTGCAGAACCGGAGCGCGTCGTCACGCTCAGCCCGAGTGCCGCCCAGACGATGTGGGAGATTGGCGAGCGCGAGAAAGTCGTTGGCCTCACCAAGTACGCGGCGAACCTCAACGGTGCAGAAACCCGCACGAACGTCTCGACCAGCGAGAGCATCGTCAACATCGAGACGGTCGTTGGCCTCGAACCCGACCTCGTGCTCGCCCCGAACGCGACCTCGAAGGACACGATTCGGGCCCTGCGCGCCGCCGACGTGACGGTGTACCACATTCACCGTGCAGAAACGCTCGCTGACATCGAACAGAAGGTGACGAACGTGGGTCGACTCGTCGGCGCCTGTGACGGTGCCGCGGACACGGTGGCGACGATGCAACAGAACCTCTCGATTGTTGACGCGGCGACCGAAGGCGAAGACCGGCCAAAAGTGCTCTACAGTTTCTACGGTTACACCGCCGGGAAAGACACCTTCATCAACACGATAATCGAGCGCGCAGGCGGCAGAAACGTGGCCGCAGAAGCCGGAATCGAAGGCTATCAGGTGGTGAATCCGGAGTTCATCGTCGGCGCGAACCCCGACTGGATTATTCGGAACACGGACACGCCAGACGTCCCGAAAACCGACGCCTACAACCAGACGATCGCGGTGAAAGAAGGCAACGTCGTCGTGATTCAACTCGAATATCTGAATCGCCCGGCTCCACGCACCGTCAGAGCGGTGTCGACGCTTGCTGAAACGCTCCATCCAGACACCTACGCCGAAGCCAAGGCGAACGCGAGCGCCGAGTCGGCGGTGAACACGACCACGGCGGCCACTGAGCAATCGAACACAACGCAGGCCACAACGACGGCCACGGAAACGACCGAAACCTCCGGCCCCGGATTTGGGTTCGTGAGTGCGTTTGCCGCGCTCGCAGTGCTCTCAGTTGGCGCACTGTTCCGTCGAGGGCGGAGATGAGCGACGCGCTCTTTCCGGACGAGCCGACCGCTGAACCGAGAGTGGTTTCGACGTCGCCCTCTGGAACCGAGATTTGCTACGCGCTCGGCATCGAGCCGGTCGCCGTCTCCCACGCTTGTGATTTTCCCAAGCAAGTCGAGTCCGTGCCGATCATCGACCGCTCGCGGGTGACGGGCGAATCGAGTGCCGCACGACACGACTCGGTCGCCACCGCACGACGCGGCGGCGGCGTGTACGAGCTAGACGAACAACTGCTCGAAGCCTGTAACCCAGACCTCATCCTCAGCCAGTCGGTGTGTGGCGTCTGTGCCGTCGACGAAACGGTCGTCCGCGACACGCTCGATGAGTCTGCAGCCACCGTCCTCGGCCTCAGCGCGAGTACCCTCTCCGACGTGTTCGAGTGTGTGGCACAGGTCGGCAGAGAGACGGGAACCGAAGCGAGAGCAATCGAGGTGGTCAGCCAGTGCCAGCGGCGGCTTGCAGAGATTGCAGCGTCAGCGCCAGACAGCCGACCGCGGGTCGTCGTCATCGAGTGGATGGAACCGCTCCACGTCGCGGCGAACTGGGTGCCAGAAATCGTCGCGGCTGCTGGCGGTGAATACGGGCTCGCAGCCTCCGGCGACCGAAGCGTCACCGTAGACTGGGCGAAGATACGCGAGTACGACCCGGACGTGCTCATCGTCGCACCCTGTAGCTTCGAGCCAGCCGAAACCCGTTCACGGTTGGGTGAACTGACGAACCGACCCGGCTGGGAGTCGCTCTCTGCCGTCCAGAAAGACCGAGTTCACGTCATGGACGGCACGGTACTCAACCGCTGGACGCCGCGGCTCGTTTCGCTCACCGAGGAGCTTCAAGCACGCCTGCATCCACCGTCGAACTGACCGAGTGGCCGCCCACCTGAGTGCAGGTGACTGCGCGGACGGGACGCGACTACACTCGAACCCACTCTTGGAGCGTGAAGTCATCGTACGCCGTCTCAGATTCGAGCGTCCACTCGTCTTCGTCCCACTCGGGATAGTACGCATCGCCCTCGTACTCGCCGGGTACGTGGCTCAGCACCATCCGGTTGAGGTGGGGTTGGAACAGCTCGTAGATTTTCCCGCCGCCGATGACGTACACCGTCTCGTCACCGAGCGATTCTGCGATGTCGATGGCTTCCTCGACCGTGAACGCGTGGTGAGCTGTTTCGACATCGAACTCGCGCTCGCTTCGGCTCAACACGATTTGGGCCGTGCCCGGCAAGTCCTCGCGCATCGAGTCGAACGTCTTGCGCCCGAGGATGATGGGATGGGCTGCGATGCGGGCTCGATACTGCTGTTTGTCTTCGGGGATGCTCTCCCACGGAATCTCGCCATCCTTCCCGATGACGCGGTTCTCTGCGAGGGCGGCGACCGAAACGAGTTCCATACGGGGAGTGGAACAGCATGGCAAAAAAGCGTATGCGAAGCCCTCCGACGGTCTCTCACCGGACGAATGGAGGTATGTTATTCACGTAAACCGGTTGCACCCATACCTAGGATAGCCATCCCAGCGAGGCAGTTCCTACTGGTATACTGAGTTTTAAGCCCGCCAATGGTAATCGAAGGAAATGGACGTTATCCACACAGCAATCTGGGTTTCTGACCTCGAAGAAACACGAGCCTTCTTCGTAGACGCACTCGGGCTCGAAGAGAACTGGTCGTTCACACTCGACGGCATCGAGAACGTCTATATCGGAGGCGAACATGGGGAAATCCAATTCCGCTATGCCCCAGACCACGCCACGCCTTCCACGGATCGCGAGACCATCGACCACATCGCGGTTGCCGTCGACGACGTTGACGCCGAAACAGCGCGAATGGTAGATGAGACCGGTTGTGCGGTCATCGACGGCCCACTGACCGTGGACGTGGCAGACGCCCGCGTCTCATTCATAGAAGGCCCCGACGGCTACGTTGTCGAACTTGTCGAAGACATAAGCTGACCGGGCAAATCGGGTTCTCTCCGGTGGCTCATACCAAGCCAGAATTTCACGAACACCAACCCGCAGTACTACGGTTCACCCGTATCTTTATCGTCCGTCTGCGACAGTGAGTGGCATGGCAAATCCACCGTCACACGTGGCAATCGTTGGTGCGGGCAATATGGGCGCTGGGCTCGCGGTTCAATTCGCACGTCATGGGACGTCGACAACGCTCATCGACCATCGGCAATCGAATCTCGACACGGCCCGCGAGTCGGTCACGGATGCACTCACCTTCCTGCAAAAAGAGGACTTGTTGGCAGGAGACCACGCGACCATCCGTGAATTGATTGACTACACACTTGAGACAGCCACTGGCGTTGCCGACGCAGACCTCGTGTTGGAGACGGTATCCGAAAGTCGCGAGGTCAAGCGGGAGGTGCTTGAAACCGTCGCCTCAGCCACGCCCGACGATACAATTCTCGCGTCCAACACATCCGGGATTCCAATTACCGAACTCGGTGAGTTCGTTCCCAATCCCGAGCGACTTGTCGGCTGCCACTGGTGGAACCCACCCTACTTGCTCCCGCTCGTCGAGGTTGTTCGAGGCGAGCAGACAGCCGCTGAAACCGTCGCTCGAACAGTGGACTACGTTGAAGCAGTCGGACGCGACCCAATCGTCGTCGAGCGGGACGTTCCCGGCTTCGTCTGGAACCGAATCCAGTTCGCGGTTCTCCGAGAGTGCACCCATCTGGTCGCAGAAGGGGTCGCCTCGCTCGATGACGTAGAGCGTGCGGTACGAGATGGCTACGCCCTCAGAACCGCCGCCGTTGGCCCGTTCGAGACCGCAGATCTCTCTGGAGTAGACCTGTTCCGCGATATTGCCAATAACCTGTACCCAGAGCTATCCACTGCCACTGAAGCCGGGCCCGTGTTCGAAGACCGCATTGCAACGGGCGCTACCGGTGTCGCTTCTGGCGCTGGCTTCCACACCTACGAAGAATCACTCGCCGAAGCAATCTTGCGCCGTGACGAACGCGTTGCAGCCATTCAGCGTGCACGTAACGAAACCAGCGGACGCAAGGACTAGACGAACGGGTGAAGGTTTGAACGGGTAATCCGAGAACAATGTTCGCCTCACCGTCGTTGCAAAATTGATGGGCTCTGCAGGATTTGAACCCCAGTCGCTCACTGCGTTCGCTCCTTACTGCAAATCCTTCGGGATAGATGATTCTCCGCTCACAGTGTTCGCGGAAGAATCATGGGCCCTGCAGGATTTGAACCAGCGCTCACCCGGTTATGAGCCGGGCGCTTTAACCAGACTAAGCTAAGGGCCCTCTGTTGGCCAATTTTCTCGTCTGCGTATTTAGACTATCGCTTGCGATGGCAGGATTGGTTGTAACCACGAGAGTTGAAACCCCGTGTCGAATTTTTCAAAAGCAACTCTCTGTAGTGTTCGGAACAGGAGTTCCTCACGGGTTGAGAGTTGAAGAAGCGCCGTCGCCAGGGCTCGAACCTGGGACCACCTCGTGTCTGCGGCCCACAGAAGAACTGCGAACCTTAACAGCGAGGTGCTCTACCATCTGAGCTACGACGGCTTACGACTGCGTTTTCTGGTAGTGGGAGTTGCATGATATGGCTTTCGTTTTTTCCCTCGCATCGACACGCTTTCACTACCCCGCCGTCAATCCATTTCAATGACCGAGCGAGACGAATACGAGCGGGTGTTCAAGGGCGTCCGGGAGTGGGTCGAACCCGACGCAGACGAACAGACCCGGCTTCGGGCTGCAGCCGACGCACTCCTCGACCGCACGCAGGACGCCATCGACGACCTCGCCGTCGAGGCCGACACCGTCCTCGTCGGGAGCACCGCCCGCGGGACGTGGATTAGTGGCGACCGAGACATCGACGTGTTCGTCCGTTTCCCTGCCGACCTCCCCCGCGAGAAGCTCGAACGACTGGGGCTTCAGATTGGCTCGGAGGTGCTCCCGGACGGCCACGAGGAGTACGCAGAACATCCCTACACGAAAGGTGAGTTCAACGGCTTCAGCGTCGACCTCGTTCCGTGTTACGACGTGCCGACGGCGTCTGATATCAAGTCGGCCGTTGACCGAACGCCGTTTCACACCGCGTATCTCAACGACCACCTGACGCCAGAACTCGCGGGCGACGTGCGCCTTGCAAAACAGTTTCTGAAGGGCATCGGCGTCTACGGCAGCGATTTGCGGACGGAGGGCTTCTCCGGGTATCTCACCGAGCTCTTGATTCTCGAATACGGGAGTTTACTCGCGTTGCTCGAAGCGGCCGCCGACTGGAAGCCGCCGGTGAAATTCGACCCCGAGAGCCACGGCCACCGGAGTTTCACCGACCCGCTCGTCGTCATCGACCCGACCGACCCACTTCGCAACGTCGCGGCGGCCGTCTCGCCCGACAACGTCGCCCGCCTCCAACACTATGCTCGGGCGTTCCTTGCTGACCCGAGCGAAGCGTTGTTCGTCGCCACCGCGCCCGACCCGTTCACGGAAGACCAGGTTCGAACGGCCATCGAGCACCGCGAAACCGTCCCGGTCGCCGTCCGTTTCGAGACGCCAGATATCGTCGAAGACCAACTCTATCCACAGCTACGCAAGTCTGTAGACGGCATGGCCAGCGAGTTGAACCGCCGCGGATTCGACGTCCTCCGGTCGGCCACGTTCGCAGCCGACACGGCAGTGTTGTTCGTTGAACTCGAAGTCGCAACCCGACCCGCTGTCGAACGCCACGAAGGCCCACCCGTCCACGTCAAAGCGCACGCAGCGGGCTTCTTCGAGAAGTACGCAGACGACCCAGCCGTGTTCGGGCCGTTCGTAGACGGCGACCGCTACGTCGTCGAACGCGACCGGGAGTTTACGACGGCGAAAGCGTTTCTAGAGAGTGACGCGCTCTTCGACGTGGCCCTTGGGGCAAGCGTCCAACGACACATAGAACAGGAGTACGACGTGCTCGTTGGCGACGAGGTGGCCACGCTCGCCGCCGAGTTTGGCGAAGTGCTTGCGCGCTACTTCTCGCCAAGACCGTGAGCTTTCACGGCCTGGTCGATGATGAGTTGGGCGCGCTCTGACGCGTCGCCCTCGGGTTCGACCGGTTCGCGCCCGTCGAACACCTCGTGTACCATCGTGATGCTTTCTGCGAGCGTGTCGAGCCCGTAGCCACCTTCGAGGACGAAACCGAGTGCGGCATCCAAATCAGAGGCAAGCGTTCGAACCCGGTCGGTGAGCACGCCGTAGCCTTCCGTCGAGACGCGCATTCGGGAGATGGGGTCGTGTTCGTGGGCGTCGAATCCCGCACTCACGAGCAGTAGGTCTGGTTCGAACTCGGTGAGGGCGGGGACGAGCAGTTGCTCGAATGCACCGGCGTACTCTGCATCGCCGCTTCCAGACGGAAGCGGAGCGTTGAGGGTCATGCCCTTCCCGTCGCCTTCACCGACTTCTTCGACTTCGCCAGTGCCGGGGTACAATCCGGCTTCGTGAAACGACGAGTAGTGGACATCGCCGCGGTCGTAGAAGATGTCCTGGGTGCCGTTGCCGTGGTGGACGTCCCAGTCGAAGATAGCCACCCGGGAGGCGTCACCGCTGTCGAGTGCCGCCTGGGCGGCGACGGCGGCGTTGTTGATGAAACAAAAGCCCATCGCGTTGTCGTAGACGGCGTGGTGACCCGGTGGGCGGCCAATCGAGAACGGCGTGTTCCGGCCGTCTTCGCCGTTGAGGGCGGCGCGCGCGGACCATTCTGCGAGGCCGGCGCTCTCGAGGGCGGCGTCCCACGTCGCTTCGACGGCGATGGTGTCGGGGTCCCACTCGCCGCCGCCATCGGCACAAAACTGCTTGACGCGGTCTATGTAGTCGTCGTCGTGGACGGCGCGGACGGTGGCTTCTGAGGCGGGGTCAGCCTCGATGTACGAGACGCCGTGTTGTTTTGCGAGCCCGCGGCGAATCGCGCGGAGACGGTCTGGACTCTCGGGATGGCGAACCCCCGTGTCGTGGTCCAGACAGACCTCGCTGTAGCCAAATTTCATTCAAAGAGTTCGAAATAGGTCTGGATGTCTTCTGCCTTGATGGTGCGGCGGTTTGCGTGGCGGGCGAGCGTCGCGGCGGCGAGCGCGATGTTCTCTGCGTAGTCTTCGAGGATGTCGGCAAGCGCGATGCGCGCGTCCATCGCCACGCGATATTTGTTGTCGATGCGGAGGCGTGCAATGCGGTCTACGGGCGCAATCGGCAGGGTCAGCGAATCCTTATCGATGGCCTGT
Source organism: Haladaptatus sp. ZSTT2 (assembly GCF_037081775.1). NCBI lineage: Archaea > Methanobacteriati > Methanobacteriota > Halobacteria > Halobacteriales > Haladaptataceae > Haladaptatus > Haladaptatus sp. ZSTT2. Next base: position 2,031,756 of record NZ_JBAMHQ010000001.1, on the reverse strand, counting down.
TCGACACCAAAATCCTGTGCCATCAGGGTTTTTCGACCATCCGCCGTCGCGTGCTCTGCCGCGTCAATCGCGAGCATCGCGCCGTGTCCTTGAATCCGGCGCGCAAGCTCTTCTGCGGCGTCAGCGCTCACGCGAAGGGAGCCAGCATTGCGGCGTATGATGGTGTCTACCGGGGCGAACGGTAGCTCTACACTCATACCACAGAAGGGGTTTGAGTGCCCCATAAGAGTTTCCGTCGGTCACGCTACAGGGCGTTGCGTCGCTTAGAAGATGTCTGTGGCGTTGAGACGGCCGTCTTGCAATTGGCCACGAACTGTAATCTCTTGGCCGAGCTGGACGGTCTGGGAGGTTTCGACGCTCATCGTCTCTTTGCCATCGTCGAGGACGACCGGGTTCCCGGCTTGGACGACCGTCCCGGTGAACTCGACCGTTTCGCCGTCTGTGTCGTCAGACTCGCCGTCGTCAGTGTCGGGTTTGTTACCGTTTGCGAACGCAGAGAGGCCCGTGTCTTTGGCGTCGTCTAAAGAGCTGGTTTCGACCTCGCGGTCGGTGTCTTGTGTGACTGAGATGGTCGTCCGCCAGCCAGCCGAGGCCTCCATGTCCTCTTGCCAACCGTCTTTGATTTCCACGTCCGCGAGGTGAACCTCGTCGCCGGGGCCAATCTCGTAATCTGCTTTGTCGCCCCAGAGTGCGACGCGGATGTCGCCGGTCGAATCCTGGACGCGGATGTTTCGAACCTGCCCCTCGGAGCCGTCGTCGCGGTCGAACGTGCGCTTTGGGTCCGCAGACCGAACGACACCGCCGATGTCCGCGTTCATGCCGATTTCGAGGTCAGCGATTGGCGTGGACTCGGGGACGTACTCAATGTCTTCGTCGATTTCTTCGACCTTGCCGCGGCTGCCGACGTGGAGTTCTAAGCTGCCGTCGCGCTCGCGGACGTAGCCATCGACGATTTCGACCGACACGCCAGCGCTGAGTTCTTCGGCGCGATTGGCTTGCTCGTCCCAGAGCGTGATGCGGATACGGCCGGTCGGGTCGCCAAGCGTGAGGTTCGAGACGCGTCCCTCGGAGCCATCGTCGCGCGAGAACGTGCGGACGGTGCCGGTGTCGAGCACTTTACCCTGCAGGTTCACGTCGGAGAGGCCGAGTGAGAGTTTCTCGATGGTATGGGTGTCGAGCACCTCAACGTCGATATCGACCTCGTCGTCGGGTTCTGCTTGGTCGACGCTGACTTCGACGCCGTTGAAGCCCTCTTTCGGACGGCCTTTGATGCGCAACACGGTGCCGACTTCGAGCTGGTCGCTCGCGATGGCCTCTGCCTGCTCGTCCCAGAAGCTGATGCGGATGCTCCCGGTTTCGTCTGCGACTTCGACGTTGATGACGCGGCCGTCTTCGTCCTCGCCGTCGCGCTCGAAGGTGCGCAGGTCCCCGATTTTCATGACCTTCGCGAGGAACTTGACCTCGTCTTGGCCGGGCTTGATGTCCGCGATGCCCTCGACCTCGCCGTCCGCGAGTTCGTGCGCGATGAGCATGGCTGCCGTTTCCTCGTCTGCAAGCCCGCCCATCTGCTCGACCTTTGCAGCCACTGCTTCTCGAAACTCCTCCTCTGAGACGTCGGCCTCAAGGTCCCCATAGATGTCCTCAATATCGCCCATAATCGTACAATTCACCAAGTTATGGCCGCGCTTAAGCGTTGTCGTTGGCCGAGTAGACGCCTCTCGTCTGCCGATTTCGTTTGGTCACAGTTCGGATGCATGACGCACACTTGTGCCGCCTTCTGTCTTGAACCTACGCCGACTGCGATGCGCGGGCGACTTCGTGGTCTTCGCCGCCCGTGGTGTGGGTCACGACCACAGTTTCCGGCAACCCATTTTCGAAGCCAATCGACGCTTGGTACTGAATCTCCTGAATGCACTGGGCGCACATCGCGTCCTCGTCCGGTTGCTCGGTAACGACGTGGATGTTCAGAGTATCGGACTCGCCGTCGTAGGTTGCGGAATCAAGTTTCCCGGTATAACACGCGCTCGGGCCGAAGATGGTGCCCGAGACCTGCACCTGTGACTGGTCTGGCTGAAACGAAACAGATGCCTCGCTCACCTCGTTGCCACAGTCTTCAGACACCACCGTGAACGACTTGTTCGTGAGCGTGGGTGACTGTTCGGTCGGCGAGTCGTCGGTCGTCGTCTCGCCACCAGTTCCGGGATTCGTCGAACTTACACAACCTGCAACCCCTGCAACGCCGCCAACCGCGACGGCCGTGAGGAATGTTCGCCGGTTCATACCAGCTCGTAATCCGCATGTAATAAAGGTCGTTTGGTAGGTTCAAACGGCTCTTTCACCTATCGGACAACCGGGCGCGCGAGTGAGTCACACCCGCGAAATCGACGGACGGGAGAAGGGCGAGAATCGTAACCCCTTTAACTCCGCCGGGGGTACGTGTAGATGAGTCCTGATAGGGTAGTGGACTATCCTCCTGGCTTGCGGAGCCAGGGACCGGAGTTCAAATCTCCGTCAGGACGTTTCTGTCGAGCACAACACCGAGGAGCGGAGCGAGTCGTCAGTTCTGAAAAAACGAGTACACGGAGATTTGAGCAGGGAGCGATAGCGACCGAGTTCAAATTTCCGTGAGAACGCAATTCTCACGTGCCTCACACTGGCGTGTGAGACTCCGTCAGGACGCTTCATTTCAACATCCGAGACATAGTCGCCAATTTTCATTGGCTGCCGTTCAACTCGAAACCGCCGAATCCCGCGTATAGAGTAGGTACCCAAGCGCGACGAGGAGGAGCACTTGGACGGCCTTATCGAACACGCCAATGGTTAAGTACGGCATTCCAGCAAGTAGCCAGATGGCGATTTGTCCGGCGACGAAGGGGATGCCGATTGCGTAGACGAGGCGGCGATAGATGTTCAGGAACATGGCGAGAATCGCGGCGAAGAAGATGATTCCCCCGAACAGGAACGGCAGCGTTCCGTTGAGCGTGTAGATGTAGACGTGGACGAGACCGGTTATCGCGGCGAGGGCGGCGGTGGCCCAGTGAAGCCAAGTGAGCGAGTCCATGCGGAAGCCAAAGCCCTCCTGTGAGAGGGTACGAGATGGTTGGGTTGCCATGCGGTGTCTGAAGTAGATTCTCTCGCCCAGCACATTGCTATAGTAGCGTTAATCGCGAACGACCGGGCGACTCTGGCTGCCCACTCGGCGTGACGATGACCCGGCAAATCGCCTGCAGCGCGCCCGATTGGAAGTAGTATCACGCCAATGTTGCAAAGTCTGAATGTCTGGGCAGAGGCCACACATCTATTTGTAACGGAAGTGCCTACTCCCGGCCACGGGGAAGGGGATATGACCAACCAATCAGAGACGCGACTCGAATTATACGTCCGCTCGCTCGCACCCGGTGTCGCACGCGAGCAACAAGACCGCGTTATCGCGCAGTTAAAGAACCTCAAAGACGCCGCCGCCATCGACGACTACACCATCGAAGTCTGGGGCAAGGAAGTGTGTGCCACCACCGAAGCCGCCCGCACCGACACGGGCAAGCAGGTGCTCGAAAAAATCGCGGAGTTAGAGCAGTGGGCAGCGCAAAACGACCGGTCGCTGTCGTCGGTGTTCGAAGTCCAAGAAATTGATTCAACCATCACGGGCGACCAGTACACGAGCATCGTCCTCCCACTCATGGTGCTTGCAGAGTATCACGACGACGACCTCGTAGGGGTTGCACCGTGTGCCTACGAAGGTGCACCCGTGACGATAGACGAAATTCTGGCGACGCTCGATGAGCAAACCGACCGTCCCTTAATCGCAGCCGGGCACGCGGGTCAGTAGCGACACTTTTCCGTCTCGCTCGCGTCTTTTGCGTATGGATGACAGCCTCAGAGCAGGCATCGCCATCTACAACGCAGGCGAGTTCCACGCCGCCCACGACGCCTGGGAGGACGAATGGCTCGAACTCGAACCCGGCAGCGACGACGAGCGCCTGCTCCACGGGCTGATTCAATTCACCGCCGCCGTTCACCACGCCACACGCGAGAACTGGGAGGGAATGGCGGGGCTGGTCGCAAGCGCACGCGAGTATCTCACGGCCCTCCCTGCAGACTACCGCCGCGTGAACGTCGGGGAGGTTCGAGCCTATCTTGCAAAATTAGAGACGTCACCGAGAAGCATCGACCTCGATGCGCCGTTGGTGGTGACCTACGACGGGGAGCCGTGTCAGCTCCACCACCTCGACTTCCCCGCCGCCGCCATCGCCGCTCGTATCCTGGCCGACGAGTTGGGGTACGATGACGACATCGTCGCACAGGCCGTCGCCTACGCGAGCGAAGCAATCGAGAAAAACGAGACGAATCAGTTCATCACGCTCGTCATGGACTTCGCTGCAAACGAGACGAATCGGCCTCTCGTGTTCGAGCGGCTCAGCCAGCACGTCGCCCAGCGGAACGCAAAAGTACGCGACGTCGAAGGCCTGTTCGATTAGTCGTCGAAGTGCGCGGAGTTGTCCTGTGGGTCGTAGCCGAGCACCTCTTTCGCGCGCTCGATGGAGTAGTATTTTCGGTCGTTGTCGGAGATACCGTAGACGATTTCGTAGTCGTAGTCGGCCTCGACACACCGGTCGAACAGGTGCGCACAGTCACGGTACGAGAGCCACATCGCCTGCCCACGCTCGTAGTCGATTGGCGGGTGGTCTTTGGTGAGATTGCCGATGCGCACGCACACCACGTCGATGTCGTAGTGGTCGTGATAGTACCGGCCGAGCACCTCGCCAGAGGCCTTGCTGACGCCGTAGAGGTTGCTCGGACGGGGGAGTTCCGTCCCGTCGAGGCGGAACTCGTCGTGGGTGCGGTAGATGTCGGGTTTTCGCTCGTCGGTCTCGAATGCGCCGACCGCGTGGTTCGAGGAGGCGAAGGCGAACTTCTCTACGCCCGCGTCCACGGCCGCTTCGAGGATTGTCTGTGTGCCGTCGATGTTGTTCTGTAAGACGCTGTCCCAAGGAGCCTCGGGGCGGGGGTCGCCCGCGAGATGGATGATTGCGCCGACGCCCTCGACTGCCTCGCGGATAGCCTCTTCATCCGTGATGTCGGCGACGACGTACTCGTGGTCAACCTCGCCGGTAGGGGGTTCGCGGTCGAGGAGTCGCCACTCGTACTTGTCGGCAATGCCGCCCAGGATGGCCGTGCCGACGCGGCCCGCAGCGCCCGTGAGTAAGACCGGGTCGTCCATTCAGATGCATCTCCGGGCGGGGACAGTAAGTAACGTGCGATTCAGAAAAGCCGTCTGCAGATTAGGCGAGCCGCGCGAACGCCAGCGTGCCGGAGATGTTTTCGATGTAGATGTTCACCACGTCACCCTCCTGTGCGCCGGGGACGAAGATGGTGTACTTGCCTTTCTCAGCGACACCGTCGCCCTTGCGGCCGGTGTCGGTGATTTTGACTTCGTACGTCTTGCCCTCTTCTAAGACGGCACGATTCTGCGTCGTGGTAGTCTTCGTGCGCTTTGCGACCGGACGGAAGGCACCACAGGCCTCACAGCGGAGCATCTGCGTGCGTCCTTCCATCGTCAGGCGGGTGTCGGGGAGGCCACACTCAGAGCAGATGACGAACTCTTCCATGTAGCTCTCGATGGCTGCCTCGAAGTCAGAGGCCGAAAACGACCCGTTGTAACGCGCCCAGTTCTCGTCGATTTGGCCGTTGGTACCGAACTCGCGCTGGATGGCGCTGTGGAGGTGTTCTGGCTTGCGCGAAAGGGCGTCCGCAATCGCATTCAGGTTTGTCAGGCGGGTGAATGCCCCGTCTTTTTGCGCCTGCGCGTCTGGCACGCGAAGTCGGTCTTCGCTGCCCCGGAAGTCGGGCACAGACTCCATGGCCCGATCTAAGCTGGCTTCGTAGTCCATGGTCGGAAAAGGAGTTGGGGGCGTAAAGGAGTTGCGTGATTGGTTATCGCGCAGTGGCACACGAAGAGGTAAACTGCTCGCACGTCGAGACACAGCTATGGAACCGACCGACGCAGAGACGGCCTGTTTCGAGGCGGGCATCAAGTTCGGCACGCTGTACCACCAGTTCGCGGGCACCCCAATCAGCCCCGAGAGCGCAGACAGCCTCGCACGCGCGATGGAGGAAGCTATCTTGAACCAGCCTCACTGCGAGGACGTGACGGTCGACATCCGCAAAGACGACCTCGAAGCGGCCATCGATCACGGCTACACCGAACTCACGGGCAAGTTCATGGATGTGGAGATGCGCATCGCCTACGAGGGTGTCACCGTGCACACGCGTATGGCGATGGAAGACGGCTATCCAATGATGCGCGTCGTCGATGTCGAGTGAAACCCCCAGCCTGCACGCGATTTTCACTTTCAGTTTCGGGCAATAGTATAAAAGGAATGCCAACGAATACCGTGCTATGAGTCAAGCGACGCTCAACGATGACGAACTGTTCGGCGAAGCGGCAAGCGAAATGCGGGCCGACGTCGAGTCGCATCTCCAGCAAGCATACGAGTCGCTCCCCGCCGCAGACGACGTGTGGGACGTGGAAGCCGAGAACACCCTCGGCGTGCTCAACTCCCTGCGCTCTGCGCTGAACCCCGGCGACGCAGAAGAACACCTGCGTAACGCCAAAAAGTGGTACACGATGGGCGTGCGTGCCGACGCCTTCGAGGACGCAGACGACTTAGAAGAGCAAATCGAGGAACTCACCGAACTCATCGAGGACATCGAAGACGCCCACGAGAAAGTCGGCGGCCTCACCTCGACGATTCCAAAGCTCCGCAAATCGCTCGAAGCGATGGGCGAGGAAGCCGAGGCTGACGACGAGGAAGAAGACGAAGAAGAGGAAGAATAACTATCGGTGGGCGGGCCGCGACACGTCTCGCTCGCTGACTGCCTCTAACAGCTTTGCAAGCGCCGTGCCAGCGTCCGCGAGCAGCGCCTCGCCGCGTTTTGCGTCGCCTGCACTCGGGTCGCCGACCACGCCGTTTTCCGTGAACTCAGCCGAATCCACCGCGAGGTTTACGCGACTCGTCCAGTCGCCCCACCGCTCTGCTGCGCCCTCGCGGGCCTCCTCGATGCGGTTTTCGTGGACGAGGTCGGGGTTCGTGTGGCGGAGCAGGGCGGTTTCGAGCGGCCCGCCGTGGCCCATCTCGCTGTTTCCGGTGAACCACGTGAAGGGGACGGCGAAAGCGTCGTCGTGGCGGGTGATGGTCTGGCAGATTTCTGCGAGCGCGTTGATGTTGCCGCCATGGCCGTTCACAATGACGACGCGATCCCACCCGTGAGAGGCGAGGCTCTGGACGGTTTCGCGCACGTACTGGCGGAAGGTGTCGTCTGAGACCCAGAGCGTGCCCGTGAACTGGCGGTGTTCTTCGGCGATACCGACGGGGATGGTCGGGGCGACGACCACCTCATCGTCGTAGGCGTCGTGTCCGGCGGCGGCGACGGCTTCTGCGGTGAGGATGTCGGTTCCGAGCGGGGCGTGTGGCCCGTGCTGTTCGGTGCTTCCGACGGGGAGCAATGCGAGCGACGTGTCGAGGGCGTCCGCGTCCGTCCACGATTCCTCGGCGAGGTACATGGCAGACCCATGTGCCTGCCTGACCTTAATGTGTCAGTCTGTGGATTCGGTTCGCGCCTGTCTGCGGGCGGCGCGCTCGATGAACTCCTCGGGGAGTGAGTCGATTTCACCGGCTTGGACGCCCCAGAGGTGGGCGTAGAGGCCGTCCGCGGCGAGCAGGTCGTCGTGGGTGCCGCGTTCGACGATTTTCCCGGCTTCGAGCACCACGATTTGGTCTGCGTCCTTGATGGTCGAGAGGCGGTGGGCGATGGCGAACGTCGTCCGGTCTGCGGTGAGTTTGTCGAGGCTGCGCTGGATGAGCATCTCCGTCTCGGTGTCCACGTCGCTCGTTGCCTCGTCTAAGATGAGGATGTCCGGGTCGCGGAGGATGGCACGGGCGATGGCGATGCGCTGGCGTTGGCCGCCCGAGAGTTTCACGCCGCGTTCGCCGACCATCGTATTGTAGCCCTCCGAGAGGTTCTGGATGAAGTCGTGGGCTTCTGCGGCTTTCGCGGCTTCGATTATTTCCTCGTCAGTCGCGTCGAAGGTGCCGTAGGCGATGTTCTCCATGACAGTCCCGTAGAACAGGAACGTGTCCTGACTGACGTAGCCAATCGAGTTGCGGAGACTGGAGAGGGTCACGTCGCGGATGTCGGTGTCGTCCACCGTGATGGCTCCCTCGTCTACGTCGTACATCCGGAGGAGGAGTTTGAGGAAGGTCGATTTGCCTGCACCGGTTGGGCCGACGAGTGCGAGGGTTTCGCCGCCCGCCACGTCCACGGACACGTCTTCGAGGATGGTGTCCTCGCCGTAGCCAAAGGTGACGTGGTCGTAGGCGACGCTGCCGTCTTCGACGTTGAGGTCGATGGCGTCGGGTGCCTGTTCGATGCGCGCGGGTTCGTCCATCAGCCCGAAGATGCGGGCGCTGGAGGCGCGAGCGCGCTGGTACATATTGATGATCTGGCCGAACTGCGCCATCGGCCAGATGAACCGCTGGGTGTAGATGATGAACGCGACGAATTGGCCTGCGCTCAGCGTGCCAGAGAGCGGGCCCGGCGGGCCGTTGAGCACCCAGAGGCCGCCAACGGTGAACGTGATGACGAAGCCGATGCCGGCGAGGACGCGAAGCGCGGGGAAGAACTTGATTCGCGTCGTGATGGCGTCCCAGTTGGCGTCGAAGTAGTCCATCGACACGTCATCGACGCGGTCGGATTCGTAGGGTTCGGTGTTGCTCGCCTTGATGACTTGGATGCCACCGAGATTGTTTTCGAGCCGTGAGTTCACTTTCCCGACCGACGAGCGCACGTCTGCGTATTTCGGCTGGATGATGTTGACGAACTTGTAGGTGAAAAACGCGATTGCGGGCACCGGAACGAGCGCGATGACGGCGAGTTGCCAGTTCATCGCAAACAGGATGATGGCGATGCCGACGACCATCACCGAGAGGCGGAACGCGGAGTTCATCCCGTCGTTCAAGAATCGCTCTAATCGGTTGACGTCGTTCGAGAGGATAGACATCATCTCGCCGGTCTGTTTGTCGGCGAAGAAGTCCATGTTCAGCCGCTGCATCTTGTCGTAGGTGTCTGTGCGGATGGCGTGCTGGATGTTCTGGGCGAAGTCGTTCCACCCCCAGTTGCGGAGCCAGTGGAAGCCAGCGCCGCCGAAGAAGGAGACGCCGATGATCCCAGCCGAAAACCACAATTGGCCAGTTCGGGTGGTCGGCAGCCACGCCTCGGGGACGAGCCAGAGGCTAAACGACGCCGTCTGGAAGAAGATGGCGTCGATGGCAACGGCGAGGATGAGCGGGGGCAAGAGGTCTAAAACACGAGCGACAACACTTCCGAAAAGGCCGACGGCAAACGAGCGTTTGTTAGAACTACCGTACTGCGTGAACAGACGCAACATCGGGTTCTCGACGCGTTCGCGCTGGGCTTCGAAGGGGTCGTCCTCGTCTGCGGGGACGTCCATTGCCCTGAATCATGGGAGGGAGACGGAAAAGGATATTCCCAGTCACTCAGTGACAGTGACCGTATCACCGACCGAAACGCCGTGGTCGGTCGTCCAGCCCCGGTTCACTTCAAGGATGTACTGCCCCGTGCCGGGATAGCGCGTGAGGTCGCTGTTGTTGGTTCCCTCAGGTGGGACGGGCGCGTGGTAGATTTTGGTAATCGTCCCGTTCGCATCGACGAAAATGATGTCGAGCGGGAAGTCCATATCCCGCATGACAAAGGTGTGTTCCCCCTCCGAGTCGTAGGTGAACAACATTCCCTCATCTGCGGGCATCGAGGTGGTGTTCGAGAGTCCGGTGTAGCGTTTGGCTGGCGTATCTGCGATGCGGGCGGTGACGACGCCGAGCTGCTGGCCGGTTTCGTCGGTGACCGTCACTTCCGTCCAGTTGTAGTCGCCGTCTGCGGGCGGGGCGGGTGGGCCGATGAGCCCGAAATTGAACGCGAGAAGGGCGACAACCCCGATGATGAGAAACGGGATTGGGCCTTTGAGGAGGGTTCGAGCCGAGAGGTCCATGGCTGTGAGGAGGCGCGGCCACCCGGTAAGGGTTCCGGACGAGAAAGTAACTGTTATTCTTGGGCAGTGGTTTGGTTGGGGTGCGGGCTCGTGGTCTAGTTGGTTATGACGTGGCCTTTACAAGGCCGAGGTCGGTGGTTCGAATCCGCCCGAGCCCACTAATTCTGTGCGAGCGACAGCGAGCACGAATTCGTGCCGAGAGGCCGATTCGAAGTAGGGAACGAACGAGCGAAGCGAGTGAAGTTCGCGTGGTTCGAATCCGCCCGATTCGACACACACCAGCCCAATCCCACTCAAAAAACAAGTTCTGCACATCTGTCCCAAACCTGTGTGTTAACAATTAACTCTTACTTTCGTGATAGACAAGGTAAAAGATTATGTCCTCGGAGAGGGTATGGTAAGGTGGCCTAACTGGAGGGCCCCCAAAATCCAGTGTGGAGTCATTTGTAAGCGAATGAGTCCACTTTCCCCCAGGGTCGCTGATGCTCCCCCACTTGCATCAGCGGTCCCCCATCTGTTTACTACTCAAGAGAGAAATCGCTACGCTCAAAGGGTGTGGCGGTGAATTTTCTGTTGTTTCACACGTTGATTGAGTGATGTTTTTGCCCAATTTCTGTTGTTTTATCGCCTTAGCGCGTTCATAATAAACACACTCAGCCACTGAGTTGTGCCTACACCGCTATGTCAACACAGGCTGCAGTGTTTGGAACTTTACTCGTCCTCCTTTCTACAACAGCGGGTGGGACCGTGATCGGGGGCGCGCAGGCTGAGGTCGTTACAATCGACGAATGTCAGACGATTTCTGCCGGTGGGGAGTACCGACTTGGACAAAACATCTCGAACGAGGGCCGCGAGGCGTGTATGCAGGTGACCGCGAGCGACGTGTCCATCGACGGGGCGGGGTACACGATTGACGGCCCGGCACAGGGTGCGGCAATCCTCGTTGAGGGCGAGGGGACGCTCACCGACGTGACCATTGAGAACCTCTCGGTCCAACGGCGCAGTGGTGGCATCCAGCTCCACGGCGTCGATGGCGGGGCCGTGCAGGACCTCACACTCAAACATGGTGACGTGACCGGAGCAATCTACCTCGATAACACGACGGACGTGACGGTTGGGAACAACGACATCTCCCACAGTATGTTCGGCATCGTGCTCAACAACGCAGACGAGAACACGGTGGTCGGAAACGACTTCAGCGAGAACCACCTCGCTCAGGAGACGCTCGTCGTCGACGATTCGTCGGACAACGACATCAAGAACAACGTGTTCGTGGAGGGAACGGTCGACGTGCGGCCCGATGCCCCCGGGAACACCATCGTCGGGAACACCTTCCGGACGGACGGCAGAATCTACCAGAGCACGGCGTTTCTCATCCGGAGCGATAACAACGTAGTTGCAGACAACAGCATCAAGAACGTCGAAACCGGGATTGCCGTCACTGGTTCGAACAACAACGTCCACGACAACCACATCATCGGCGCGACCGAGTTTGCCATCACCGCGAGTGCAACCGGCCAGACCATAGAAGAGAACACGCTGGTCGGAAGCGGCGAGGGCATAGACATGGCGGGCGGGGGCATCCAGCTCAACGGCGGCGACCACGTCGTGATGCGAAACATCCTCACCGACAACGTCCACGGCATCGAAGTGCGTTCGGTCAGTGATTCGATGACCATTGAGCGCAACCGATTTGCCAGTAACAACATCGGCATCGAAATCCACGAGACGGCACTCTGTGGCGCGGGCGGCGAGGGCGCAGAACTCGTCGAGATTCACGAGAACGATCTCGTCAACAGCCACGCCTACGGTGTCGTGAACCACGACAGCGACGTGGTCGATGCGACGAACAACTACTGGGGGTCATCTGATGGCGTCTCCTCGCACGAAAGTGCCGCAGGAACGGTCGTCGACCCCGTGAGCGGCACGGAAGCAGACGGCTCCGGTGACGCCGTCTCCGCGCGCCGTGGGACGAACACCGCCAGTGTGCAGTTCGACGGGTGGCTCGACTCGCCCGTGTTCGAAGCCACGGCAGACGCATAACGGAAATGAACAGGCGAGAGACGGGTGCCGTGTCTGTCAATTTAGTAACTGGATAATACAGTATTCTGGGCGAATGTTTCTGCGTGGTTACTGATGCCACGAAGTACACGGCACACGGTTCTGAAAGCACTTGGCCTCACCGCCGGTGTCGCCGGAAGCGATATGTGCCACCACACCCCATTCTGTGCAATGGCAAAATCGTGTCCGAAGTGCAGCGGCTACGTCAAATCCGCGGGCGGGACTGACTATGAGTGCGTAGACTGTGGAACAACGTTCGACGTGGCCGACCTGTTTTTGCCCTGACTCTGCCGCCGCCTTTCGAAATCCTTTTTTGTGCCGTCACCCTCCGTCCGATTGCACACAAGCGACGTGCGCCGCCTTAGCTCAGCCTGGGAGAGCACTCGACTGAAGATCGGGCTGTCCCCGGTTCAAATCCGGGAGGCGGCATTTTCTGATTTCAACACCTCCAGCGAGGCGTCTCGTCGCCGAGCAACTCGGTTGAGATCTGTAACTGCGAACCGAGCGGATTTGAGCCAGACGAGTCGCAGCGCCGAGTGAAACGAGGCGACCGTCTCGGCGTGGTTCAATATCCGGGAGGCGGCACCACAGTTCCGAAAGTCCACCCCCTCGGCGTCACGTTTCCATCGCAACCGCCTGTTCTTGAAGATACGCCCGAAAGCCCTCGAAGGCGCTCAATCCAACCAACAGCACGGCGACTAGCCCGACAAGCGTGAGCGGGCCGATTTCAGGCGCGAGAAACGCCACGAGTATCAATAGAGCGGTTGCAGTCAATCGCACGGCGAGTACGTGGTTGTGGGGTGGTTCGGGTGTGGTTCGGTGGACGAGGCTGGTGCCGAGGAGGAAGATGGCGACACCACCGGCGACGGCGGCGGTGGCGCTCGGTTCGAGTGTGTGACTCTCGATTGCGGCTTCGATGGCGAGTGCGATGCCGACGCCGGTCGTGATGATGCCAATGAACACGACGATGTGGCCGATGACGTGGGCGAACGACACTTCGCGCTCGCGCGACCACGCGCCCGAGTTCGTCCGGTACATCCGGTCTACGAACCACTCGTCTACGTGGCGGAAGTAGGTCCACCAGAACGAGACGGCGATGAGAAAGCCAGCGATTGCAGTGAGCGCAGAGCCGACGGCCCAGTCGGTGCCGGAGGTGCCAACGGCGACGGCGAGGACGGTTTCACCGAGCACGAGGATGGTAAACAGGCCAAGCCGTTCTGAGAAGTGCGAGGTGGGTCGGGGGATGGTTTCGAGGCCGACGGTAGCCTCGGACGGTCAAGACGATGCTCACGACGAACGAGAGGCCCCAAATTGCAAAGCGAGTGGGTTCTGGGAAGAACAGCGAGACCGCCCAGACGCTTGCGCTGAGTGTGGTCGAGCCAATGACGAACGCGGAGAACTGCCGATACTCGGGGACGTTGAGCCACACGCGAAAGTACATCCCGATGTAGAGGGTGCGCAAGAGCAGGTAGGCGAGGGCGAAGGCGAACGACCCGCCGTGAAGCGCGCTGGGAATCGTCCCCGTGAGGACGATGACGCCGAACATGACGGCGACCATCCCGACCCGGTGGACGATGTCGTCGGTATCGAACTGGTCTGCGTAGGTTGAGAATCCGAGCCACGTCCACCAGACGATGACGAAGAGGCCAGCAAAGCCGAGAAAACCCGTGAGCGAGTGGTTTTCGTGGAGCAGGCCGCCGAGTTCTGCGACGGCGACGACGTACACGAGGTCGAAAAACAGTTCCAACCACGTCGCATGGCGGTCACCTTCTCGGTTGTAGAGCGTCGGCGGACGTCTGGCTGCCCGCAGAAAACGCGTCGAGTGGTGGACAACCCCCATGCTGTCGCGTCCGCGGACTGGTGGCTCTCCGCGTGCCTCCCCCACGCCGTCTGTTGCCGTTCTCTCAACCACCAGTTCCCTCCCGCGTTTCGACGCCGAACACCGAATGCGTCGCTCTAGAACTACGCTGGGGTGCAGAATAAAGCCGCTAGCGCGGGCGAGGGGTGTGAGGAAGCGATCCATCCGAGCCTGCAAGGACCATCTAACGAGACTGGCTCCGGAGATTTCGACTGGCCACAAGCGGTAACCGTGGCACACGAAAATTCACAGGCATGAAAACCTCAACACTCATTTTGGCGTTCGGCGCGGGATTGTTCGTGCTGCCGATTCCGGGGACGTTTATCGGCGGCGCACTGGTGTTTCTCGCTGGCCTACTCGTTCGGTGGCTTGGAAATTAACACGGGTGAAAAGCGAAAGCGAGGCGGGAGATACCGAAAATTAGGGTGGGATTCAGCGAAGCGAGATGTCGATGCTTTTGGTCTGCATGTAGTGGTAAACGGTCTCTCGAGCGCGCTCGCGGCCGATTCCGGACTGTTTATAGCCGCCAAACGGCATCCCGTCTGGGAAGTCGTTGTACTGGTTGACCCAGACCGTGCCTGCCTGCAGGTCGCGGGCAGCTTTGTTTGCGTTCGTGAGGTCGTCGGTCACGACACCGGCGGCAAGGCCGTAGTCCACGTCGTTTGCGAGCGCCATCATCTCGTCGTAGTCGTCCCACTCGAACACTTCGAGGACGGGGCCGAAGATTTCCTCTTGGACAGCCTCGTGGTCGTGGTCGAGATTCGTGATGAGCGTCGGCGAGACGAAGCTGCCCGCGGCGAGTGCGTCGTCGTCCGGTGCGGAGCCACCCGTGAGAATGGTCGCGCCCGCCTCGCGGGCCTTCTCGACGTACGAAAGCGTGCGTTCTGCTTGCTCTTTCGAGACCTTCGGCCCCATGCGCGTGTCGTCAAGCAGTGGGTCGCCAAGGGCGAGGCCTTCTGCGGTTTCGGTGAGTTTCTCCAAGAACTCCTCTGCGATATCTTTGTGGACGAACAGGCGCGAGCCTGCCGTACAGCACTCGCCGGTGTTGTAGAAGATGGCGATGTTCGTAATCGCAACCGCCTTTTTCAGGTTGGCGTCGGGGAAAATGACGAGCGGGCTCTTGCCGCCGAGTTCGAGCGTGACGTCCGCAACGCGGTCTGCGGCGTTTTTCATGACCTGCTTGCCGATTTCGGTCGAACCGGTGAAGGCGAGTTTCCGCACGTCCGGGTGCGTGGTGAGCGGTTCGCCCGCGTCGGGGCCGAATCCGGTGACGACGTTCACGACGCCGTCGGGGAGCACGTCGTCAATTTCGGCCATCAGCTTGAGCGCGGTGAGCGGCGTCTCCTCTGCTGGCTTGAGGACGATGGTGTTGCCCGCAGCGAGCGCGGGAGCGAGTTTCCACGACGCCATCAGGAGTGGGAAGTTCCACGGGATGATTTGGCCGACGACGCCAAAGGGCTCGTGGACGGTCTGAATCTGGCGCGGGCCGTCGGACGGGACGGTTTCGCCTTCGAGCGAGCGCGTCACGCCCGCGAAGTAGCGAAAGTGTTCTGCGGCGAGGTAGACGTCTGCACGGGCTTCGTTGATGGGTTTGCCGTTGTCGAGCGTTTCGAGTTGCGCGAACGCCTCGCGGTTGGCCGAGATGCGGTCTGCGATGGTTTCGAGCAGTTTCTGGCGTTTGGCGGGACCGGTCTGTTTCCACTCTTCGTCGAAGGCAGTCTGGGCGGCGCTCACGGCGCGGTCTACGTCGGCTGCGTTTCCGGCTTGGATATCTGCGAGCACCTCTCCGGTGGTCGGGTCGCGCGTCTCGAACGTCTCGCCGGAGGCGCTTTCGACCCACTCGCCTCCAATGTAGAGGCCAAGTTGGTCTGGGACGACCTCCGCGGCCGTGTCGGCGTGGCGGTCGCTAATTGTCTGTCTGTCCTCTGGTACGTCTCCAGACTCAGTGGTCATCGTAGCTGGAAATGGTCGGTCACCCGGCTTAAGTGTGAATCCGCACATGGGCGGAGAGAAACCAATTGTGGTTACACTTCGTCGGGTACGGCCTGGAATAGACAGAAAATGGTTACATCGTGTGTCGCGTAACCACGTCGCGAGCGCCACACCTCGATGAAACTGCCAAGACCAACAGAGTAGCGTGGCGAACTGACGAATACGCACAATATTTTGTAAAATTGCGCAAGTACGAGCAATAAGTAGCCATTTGTCGTCCGATAGTCGGTATATTTCTCATAGATTTTCAAATCTTGAAACTACATTCAGAAGACTTAACAGTGGCAAGTCCCTCGAACCAAAGGTAATGGCGAAAGGTAACGTTGATTTCTTCAACGACACAGGCGGTTACGGTTTCATCAAGACGGACGACGCAGACGACGACGTGTTCTTCCACATGGAAGACATCGGCGGCCCAGACCTCGAAGAAGGGCAGGAAGTCGAGTTCGACATCGAGCAGGCCGACAAGGGTCCCCGCGCAACGAACCTGGAGCGTCTGTAATCATGGCGAAAGGTAAAGTCGACTTCTTCAACGACACCGGCGGCTACGGTTTCATCAAGACGGACGACGCAGACGACGACGTATTCTTCCACATGGAAGACGTCGGCGGCCCTGACCTCGAAGAAGGAACCGAAGTCGAGTTCGACATCGAGCAGGCCGACAAAGGCCCTCGCGCGAAGAACGTCACCCGCCTGTAAGTCGGGTTTCTCGTTCAGCAACTAACTAAACTTTCTCAGAGTATTTTACGGCCAAGAGCGCCGCGTGCAGAAATAGAGAGACGCATCCACGGTATGCCCGGCGAGTGACCGCCACACAAACTTACTTCCCTCACTCCTTCGAGGGTGAACCATGGCATCATCTGTCGAAGACTACCTCGAAATCAGTCAGCTCAAACATGAATACTGCTATCTCATCGACGACCACGAGTACGACGCGTGGGTCTCGTTATACACCGAAGACGGCTCCTTTGGGCGCGCCGGTGACGACCGTGCAGAAGGCGTCGAGGGGCTCCAGTACTTCGCAAACCAGATTTTCGACGAAATGTACGAGCAGACCGCCCACCTGCTGATGAATCCCGTCATCAACGTGGCGGGCGACGAGGCGACCGGTCGCTGGTACGTGTTGCTCATGTACACCGATAGCGAGGGTGAACAACGATGGATGCAGGGGCGCTACGAAGACGAGTTCGAGCGCGTCGACGGCGAGTGGAAGCTGTCTGCGGCGACCGTCGTGCCGCTGGCTAGTGGGTCGCTCTAACCAAAAAAATACTCGCGGGACTAGCTTCCCGAAAGGTGTTCACCGATTTGCTCGAACTCTTGCATGAACGTATCCATGTCGTAGTGCTGTGCGTGCAATATGGCGCTGTAGCGGGCCGTGTAGCTCGCAAGCGTGAAGAGTTCAGCCATTTCGGCTTCGGTCGCACCATTCATCTCCGCGGCACCCTTGTGGAACGCCTGACAGTACGGACATTTAATGTTGGCTGCGACTGCAAGACCGATCAGTTCACGATACTTTGCTGGGATCTCCGTCTCCTCGACGGCATATCGCTTGAAAGTAGGCCATTCTGCGATAACATCGTCTTCTGGCAGAGCTTTGAACCACCCCGGTACGATGCCGAGCGTCGCTTCGATGTCAGCGAGTGTTTCGTCGTACGATGGCCCCTGTTTGCCTGTTGTTGCCATGTGTTTTCCTCAGTTGTCGATACAGTGTGGGACCCAATTGTCGGAGAGAGTCACACACAGGACAATCCACCCCACGGTGATCCGGTCTGTTCAGACGATCACCATAGAAACGTACGTTCGATAGGGGGAAAATTGTACCCCTACCCACTGGAAAAACGGATATTCACGAAGTGGTGTGGCTCAGTCGTCCGTCTCGGTCATGCGGACGGTGAGACAGGGAACCGACGAACTGCGGACGACTTTTTCGGTAACACTCCCGAGGAGATAGCGGCCGAGTCCTTTCCGTCCATGGGTTCCCATCACGACGAGATCGATGTCGTTGTCGTCGATGTAGCGTAAGATTTCGCGGTGGGGCGACCCACTCTCGATGGTCGTTTCGGTGACGATGCCCGCTTCGACTGCTTGGTCGTTTATCTCCGCGAGGGCGTTCTTGCCGTTTTCTTCGAGGGTGTCGATGATGAGGCCCACGTCCACTTCCGGGGCGAACGCTGCGGTGTCGATGACGTAAAGGGCGTGGAGCGTCGCGTCGTAGGTCGCAGCGAGGTCGAGCGCCTGCTCGATGGCTTTTTGCGTCCCAGCACTCCCGTCAGTGGGGAGTAAAATGTTTTGGTACATACAGGAGTTACAACCGGTGGGATAATAGTAGTACGCCCCGATTCCAGCGAAATAAGATTCACTTCAGGTAAAGGAACTCCTTTCAGGCGATTTTCCGCTTGCTATCACGGGTGACGCTACGTTTAATATCTCAAAGCGCTTATAAGGATGTCGGTAACCTACCATGCGAATCAACGACCGCTTTGACGAAATGGACCGCCTGATGGAACAGATGCGCGAGCGAATGATGCGCTCGCCCTTTGGTGGGATGGAGTGGAGCGACTTCACCCCCGAGTTCCGCCACGCGGGGAGCAACATGACCCTCGAAACAGACGAGGAGGGTTACGTTGTTCTCGCGGACATGCCGGGCTTCGAGAAGGAAGAACTCGACGTTCGCTTCGACAACAGCGTGCTCACGATTACGGGCACCCACGAGGCAGAAGACGACTACACCTCCCAGCGCCGCCAGGTCCACGAGCAGATGACGATTCCCGGTGAGATTCGGGAAGCCGACATCACCGCATCGTACCGCAACGGCGTCCTCGAGATTCACCTTCCAACCGAGGAAACGATGGACGACAGCAGCCACCGCATCGAGATTAGTGACTGAGGAACGCGCAGAGCGCGTTCCGAAGGTTGGAGAGGTGTTTCTCTCCAGAGCTGAGCGAAACCGTTAGGTTTCGCGAAGGTTGGCAACCATGTTGCCAGAACTGAGAACCGTTGGTAGAGAGGGACCACGGGCACCGAACGCGATTCAAGCGTCGTTGCGAGAGTGTCCCCTTGCAGTTTTTCGATTTTTACAGACACACAGCGGGAGCTAGCGCCTGCAGCAACACTAAAAAAGTGTGGAGTTATGCGTCGATGGACTCTCCGTCATCAAGCAAGATATCTTCGAGGGAGACGTCTTCTACGTCTTCTTCGAAGTCTTCGAGTTGTTGGTCTTCGTCGACCACTGCCAGTTCCCGTTCAGCCTCAGCCGCGAGCAGTTGTTTCTCCTTGCGAAGCCCCTTCTTCTCTCGGCCACGTTTTGCATCTGGCATAGACGAATGCTATACGTTACCAAAGTACTTGAATCTGCGTTGCCGGGCAAAAAACGATCGACGTGTAGGGTTTACTGAATGAGCGCGCCCGGTGGGCCACCCGCGAGCCGGTCGCGGTCGTGGGGTGCCTCGAAGTCGAGCACTGGTCCCTTCGGGATGATACCCTTCGGATTCAGGCTCTCGTGGGTCGTAAAGTAGTGTTCTTTGATGTGTGCGAGGTTCACCGTCTCCGCGACACCGGGGGTCTGGTAGAGGTCTTTGAGGTAGTTCCAGAGATTCGGGTAGTCAACGATACGCCGGAGGTTACATCGGAAGTGGTTGACGTACACCGGGTCGAAACGCACGAGCGTCGTGAACAGACAGATGTCCGCCTCGGTCAGTTTGTCGCCCGCGAGGTAGCGCTGGTCTGCGAGCACATCCTCCCAATGGTCGAGCGCGGCAAAGAGGTCGGTGACGGCGTCCTCGTAGGCCTGTTGTGAGTCTGCGAAACCGGCGCGATAGACGCCGTTGTTGATGGGCGCGTAGATGGCGTCGATGGCATCGTCTATTTCCCCACGGTAGCCTTCGGGGTAGAGCGTCACGTCGTTCCCAAAGTCAGCGAAAGCGGTGTCGAGCATCCGGAGGATTTCTTCGGATTCGTTGTTGACGATGGTTTCCGTTTGCGTGTCCCAGAGAACCGGAACGGTCACGCGCCCGGTAACGTTCGGGTCGGCCGCGCGGTAGGTCTCGCGCAGGTAGTCGAAGCCGTTGATGGAGTCTGGGGTACAGCCCGCCTTTTCCGGCGTGAACTGCCAGCCACCTTCGTCGCGGTAGGGGTCGACGACGTCCATCGAGATGACATCCTCGAGGCCGCGAAGGCTTCGGATGAGTGCGGTGCGGTGGGCCCACGGGCACGCCCACGAGATGTAGAGGTGATAGCGCCCGGCCTCGGCGGGGTAGTCGGCGTCGGGGTCAGCTTCCACCCAGTCGCGGAACATCGTGGACTGGCGCTCGAACTCGCCGTCCTCGTTCGTCGACTCGTAATGATGGCCCCACTCGCCATCGTTGAACATCTTCATGGGCGGTGCATGGGAGTGAATGCGTATAACCGCACGCAATCGTGTGAGCGATTCGCACGAAATCGGCCGCGTGAGGCCCATCTGTTGCCGTCGGTTCGAAGGGTTTATTGACGCGGTAGGCGTCAGCCTCCAGTAGTAACCATGGCCGACAAACCTGCCTCGATGTACCGGGACATCGACAAGCCGTCGTACACCCGACGCGAGTACATCACCGGAATCCCCGGTTCCAAAGTCGCACAGTACAAAATGGGTGCCGTGGACGCAGACCCTGACGACTATCCAGTCCAGATTTCCCTCGTCTTAGAGGAAGCCTGCCAGATTCGTCACGGCTCGCTCGAAGCAGCACGCCTGAGCGCGAACCGCGCGCTCATCAAGCAGCTCGGTGAGGGCAACTACAAGATGATTCTTCGCAAGTTCCCACACCAAGTGCTCCGCGAGAACAAACAGGCAACCGGCGCGGGTGCAGACCGTGTTTCTGACGGGATGCGCCTCGCCTTCGGGAAGCCAGTCGGCACCGCCGCACGCATCCCGAAAGGTGAGCGCCTGTTCACCGCGTGGTGTAGCGTAGACCAGGCACCGATTGTGAAGGACGCCCTTCGCCGTGCCTACAACAAGGTCTCCCCACCATGCCGCATCGTCGTCGAGCGCGGTGAAGAACTGCTCGTCGCCTAATCGGCCACGGACCATTTTTACTGCTGCCCGCGCTCAGTGAGCGTATGCTCCGTCTCGCGGTTGCGACGAACAAGGAAACCTACGACCGGATGCAAGCGCCGCTCGAAGCGCGGGGGATTCTCGCAGAATACGTCGAAACGAGAGAGCGGACGCTCTCGCTCACCGAACCCTGGCACGGCTTCGACGTGGGCTTTGTCTACCCCACGCGTATCATGGAAGGCGGCGTCGCAGACGCCCTTCTCAACGTTCCGTGGTTAAACGACCGGGAAGCGATTCTCACCTCTCGAAACAAGGCCGGGGTCATCGCCGCCCTCGCCCGTGAGGGACTCCCCGTCCCGGAAACGACGATGGTCTCGAATCCCACCGACCGCAGGGACCTCGAAGCCGTCTTCGAGGCGTTCGAGCGGCCCGTCGTCGTCAAGCCGAACTCCACGACACGCGGCACGGGCGTCGTCAAAGTCCACGATGCAGACTCGTTTCTCGGTGTCTCTGACTATCTCTCGCTCATTCACGACTACCGTGCGACCGGCGACAAGTCATTTCTCGTCCAAGAGTACCTTTCAGATGCACGAGACTACCGCGTGATGGTGTTAGACGGCGAGTACGTCGGTGCGGTAGAACGCCGCTTACCCGAAGACAGCGACCACTGGAAGCACAACGTCCACCGAGGCGCAAAAGCGACGGGCATCGACCTGCCCGACCATCTCAAGGAGCTTGCAGAGCAGACTGCTGCGGTGCTCGACATTCCGCTTTTAGGGGTTGACCTGCTCGTCACCGACGACCGCGCGGTGGTAAACGAGACGAACGCGCGGCCCACGATTGACGACCCGAAGAAGTACGAATCCGGATTCTACGACCGGCTCGCCGGTGTGATTCGAGAAACCGCAGAAGAGAACAGAGATTAGTTGACGCTGATGTCAGCGGAGTCCTCTGCGCGCTCCAGGGTCACTTCAAGGACGCCGTTGTTGTAGGTGGCCGTTGCGGAGTGCTCGTCTACGCGCACGGGAAGCGAGACGTGTTCGTCGTACTCACGGGTCTCGCTCTCCGCGGCGATGGTCAGCGTTTTGCCGTCGCATTTCAAGTCGATTTGGTCTTTGTCGACGCCGGGGAGGTCAGCGATGACGCGAACGACATCGTCCTCCTCGTACACGGAGACGTGGGCGTTGCCCGCTTCGTCGCGTTCGACGTTAACGTCCACGTCATCCCCAATCACGTCATTCATCATCCGCTCGATTTCCCGGAACAGGTCGTCGAACGGGTCGCGGTCATCTCGTCGTTTCATTGGAATTGAGTAGGTGTGTTGAGGGCAAAAGACTTGGGTCAGTTAGATACCCATGCCCATCGCTTCGTTGGTCTTTGCGACGCTCTCTGCGGCGTCTGCGGTGCCGAGGACGGCGCGAATGGCGTCTACGTTCTCGGGGACAACGTCCGATTCCTGGTGGATGGCCTGGAACAGGTAGAGGTCGTTGCCTTCCATGCTGATGGACTCACGCCAGATGCAGTTCTCCCAGAGGTCACCACGCGGGCGGCCGATGTCGTGGGCGAGCTCCTTGAGTTTGCCCGCGCCGTCGATGTTCATGTTCTCGTGGATGAGGAACAGGCGCGACTCCTGTTCTAAGAGGTCGCGCACTTCGTCCGCGGTTGGCTCGGATTCGAGCGAGACGTTCACGCTGTGGGTGTGCATGAGCGTCGCGGGAACCTTCATACCGAGCGTGTCAATCGAGAGGTCGGGGAAGATGGTCTTCACGTCGGGACCGTGGTGAGACGGGAGCGTAATCGGGTTCGGGAGGATGTCGTTGATGGGGCCACGGGAGGTCTGGCCGGGGTCGCCGCCGCGGCGGACGAGCGTGACGCGCATCTTTTCGATGCCAAATTCCTCTTCGAGCGGGGCGGCCAGTCGGGAGAGGCCGGTCGTGTTACACGAGACGACACGGACGTGGTCTGCGCCCTCAGCCTGCGCGTAGTTGCCGCGGGCGTTGAAGCTCACGTCGACGAGGTCTGCGTCCTCGCCACCCTGGTAGAGCGCGGGGGTTTCGTACTCGTCGTAGAGTTCCTTGTTCTGTGCGCCGATGCCGGAGGGCGTCGCGTCGACGATGATGTCTGCGGCGTCGATGAGCTCTTCGACCATCCCGGCGAGTTCGAGCCCGGATTCCTCGAATAGCGGGGCGCGCTCTTCGATGGCGGCATAAAGTGGATAGCCCTTTTTCACCGCGGTTTCTGCCTCGAAGTTCGGTCGCGTCTTTGCGACGCCGATGACTTCCATGTCGTCTTGGGCGCGGACCGCATCTGCCACGCGCTTGCCAATTGTACCGTAGCCGTTAATCCCGACTTGTATCATATGTGGCGGTGGTTTTGCTGTCTGCATAATCGTTTCGGGCAACCGTGTGTGTCGTCAACGCGCGACAGAGCGCAGATGAGAACTGCTAATGGCCCCGGCCACCACACCTGATTCATGACAACTCGCGCGACCGACGCGGAACTCGCCGCCGCCGCAGAAACCGCCATCGGCCAGTGTCTCAACCTCCAAGCTGACGAAAGCTGTCTCATCGTCACCGACGACGAACGCGAGCGCATCGGCGAGGCGCTCTACGCCGCCGCCCGGGACGTGACCGCAGACGCGACCATCATGCGCTACCCGCCGCTCAGCCAGCACGGCGAAGAGCCCGCTGCCACCGTCGCCGCTGCCCTGCGCGAAGCCGACGTGTTCCTCGCGCCGACCACCAAAAGTCTGAGCCACACCCGCGCCCGCGGGAACGCGAACGACGCCGGGGCGCGTGGTGCGACCCTGCCGGGCATCACCGAGGAGGTGTTCACGACCGGTCTCGACGCCGACTACGAGAACATCAAGCAGACCTCCTACGAGACGATTGCGAAGGTCGAAGACGCAGACGAAGTGCGCGTCACCTCCCCCCAAGGGACGGACATCACCTTCGCGTTCGGCGACCGCAAATGGCTCGCAGACACCGGCATCGTCCACAAGCCGGGCCACTTCTCGAACCTGCCCGCAGGCGAGGTGTTCATCAGCCCTGTCACCGCGACTGGGAAATTCGTCGTAGACGGGACGATGATGCCCTACGGGCTGCTCGACGAAGGGCAGGAACTCTCCTTTACGGTCGAAGACGGCTACGTGACCGAGGTCAGTGACGATGACATCCGCGGGCAAATCGAGACCGCCGCAGAAGAAGTCGGACAGGACGCCTACAACCTCGCGGAACTCGGCATCGGGACGAACGTCGCGGTCGCAGACCTCGTCGGCTCCGTCCTCTTAGATGAGAAGGCTGCCGGGACGGTTCACATCGCCATCGGTGACGACGCGGGCATCGGCGGCGACGTGTCCGCCCCGCTCCACTTAGATGGCATCCTGCGCGAGCCGACCGTGTACGCAGACGGCGTCGAAATCGACCTGCCACAGCCAAAACAGGCCTGAGCGGACTGACGAGAATCGCCACGCACTTTTAGGCTCGACCGGTTAGAGGTGCCCATGAGTACTCATTCAGACCGCGTCGCCGTGGTCTGCCCCTCGTGTTCACCGAAACTCGAAACCGTCCACGAGGTTCTGAAGCCCGGAAGCGGACAGGTCACCGTCCGCTGTACGGAGTGCGACCACGTCCACAAGACAACCATCGAAATCGAGTCCACCGTCGAGAAGATGGTGGTCGTCTCACAGGACGGCGACTCGTTCAAAGCAACCGTCAGCGCCCCGCCAACCGAGAAGAGCGCAGTGGGCGAAGAGTTCATCGTCGAAACCGACGAGGCCATCCTCACCGTCCGCATCACGAGCATCGAACTCAACGGCGGCCAGCGCGTCGAGGAAGCAGAAATCAAGGACATCAAGACGTTCTGGACGCGCGCAGTTGACAACATCAGCGTGAACGTCACGATGCACCCGAAAGACGGGCGGCGCGACGAAACGAAAAGCCTCAAATTGCAGGTTCCCGGCGACTACGAGTTCACCGTGGGCCGCAAAGAGGAGTTAGACGGCGAGGAGTTCACCGTCGAAGGCATCATGATTCGTGACGACGCAGAGGGCTACGACCGCGAGCAGTTCGACTTCGGCGGCGACACGGCGACCGCAAAGGACATCAAACGGCTCTACGTCCGCGACGAGAGTTCGACCGCCTGGTCGGCTTGGTAGCGACTCAGTTTTCTAGACGCGACGCGGCGCGCTGCGCGTTCGACAGCAGAACGAAGCCAAAAAAGAAAACCAGTGAGCGGCGCGTTTAGTCGAGGTCGAACCGGTCGAGATTCATGACCTTGTTCCACGTCTCGACGAAGTCGTGGACGAACTTCTCCTCTGCGTCGTCGGTTGCGTACACTTCCGCGAGGGCGCGAAGCCGGGAGTGCGACCCGAAGATGAGGTCGGCACGCGTGCCTTTCCACTTGCGTTCACCCGTCTCGCGGTCGCGGCCTTCGAACACAGTTTCAGCGTCGGTGACCGGTTCCCACTCCGTCTCCATGCCAAGCAGGTTGACGAAGAAGTCGTTGGTCAGCGTCTCCGGCTGGTCGGTGAACACGCCGAGGTCAGACCCCTCGTAGTTGGCGTCGAGCGCCCGCATCCCGCCGACGAGCACCGTCATCTCGGGTGCGGTCAGGTTGAGCAGGTCTGCTTTGTCCACGAGCGCCTCCTCTGCCGGGCGGTCGTGGCCGTCTTTCTCGTAGTTCCGGAAGCCGTCTGCGTCCGGTTCGAGCACGGCGAACGAGTCCACGTCGGTCTGCTCTTGGGAGGCATCGACGCGCCCCGGTTCGAACGGAACGGTCACGTCGTAGCCCGCGTCCTGTGCTGCCTGTTCGACGGCCGCACAGCCACCGAGCACGATGAGGTCAGCGAGCGAGACCTGCGTCCCGTCCGACCGAGCGCTGTTGAAGTCCTCTTGGATACCTTCCAGCGTTTCGAGCACCGTCGCCAGCTGCTCCGGTTCGTTCACTTCCCAGTTCTTCTGCGGTGCGAGGCGGATGCGCGCGCCGTTTGCGCCCCCGCGTTTGTCGCTGCCGCGGAACGTCGAGGCCGACGCCCACGCCGTCGAAACCAGTTGCGAGACAGACAGCCCTGAGTTGAGAAGCTCCGCTTTGAGCGCGGCGATGTCTTCCTCGTCGATGAGGTCGTAGTCGGCTTCGGGGAGCGGGTCTTGCCACAGCATCTCCTCGTCTGGAACCTCCGGGCCGAGGAATCGGGATGGTGGCCCCATGTCGCGGTGGGTCAGCTTGTACCACGCCTTCATGAAGGCGTCTTTGAGCTGGTCTGGGTTCTCGTGGAACCGCTCTGCAATCTCCCGGTAATCGGGGTCGCGGATGAGCGCGATGTCCGTCGTAAGCATCATCGGCGTTTGCTCTTTTGACGGGTCGTGAGCATCCGGCGCAGCGGCGACTTGGGACTCGTCGGTTGGCTTCCACTGCCACGCGCCGCCGGGGCCTTTGTGCGGTTCCCACTCGTAGTTGAGCAGGTTGTCGAGGTAGCCCATGTCCCACTGGATTGGCGAGGACGTCCACGGGCCTTCGATGCCGCTCGTGATGGTGTCTGGGCCTTTGCCTTCGCCGTAGCTGTTCTCCCAGCCGAGACCCTGTTTCTCGATTGGGGCGGCTTCTGGCTCCGCACCGAGATGGTCGCCGGAGGCCGCACCGTGGACCTTTCCGAAGGTGTGGCCGCCTGCGATGAGCGCGAGCGTCTCCTCGTCGTTCATCGCCATGCGGTCGAACGACTCGCGGATGTTCTTCGCTGACGCAATCGGGTCGGGTTGTCCGTCAGGACCTTCCGGATTCACGTAGATGAGGCCCATCACGGTCGCCCCGAGTGGTTTCAAGAGTTCGCCGTCGTCGCTGAAGCGGTCTGAGGCTTCCATCTCGTTTTCTGGTCCCCACCAGACGGACTCGTCAGGCTCGAACATGTCTTCGCGGCCGCCCGCGAAGCCGAACGTCTCGAAGCCCATCGACTCTAAGGCGACGTTTCCGGTCAGAATCATCAGGTCTGCCCACGAGAGTTTTTGGCCGTATTTCTGCTTGACCGGCCAGAGCAGGCGACGGGCCTTGTCGAGGTTCGCGTTGTCCGGCCAACTGTTAAGCGGGGCAAAGCGTTGTGCGCCACCGCCTGCACCGCCGCGGCCGTCGCTGGTGCGGTAGGTGCCGGCGCTGTGCCACGCCATCCGGATGAACAGCGGTCCGTAGTGGCCGTAGTCTGCTGGCCACCAGTCCTGTGAGGTCGTCATGACCTCCTCTATGTCCGCCTTTACCTCGTCTAAGTCGAGCGAGAGGAACTCTTCTGCGTAGTCGAATTCCTCGCCCATTGGGCCGACAGAGCGAGCATTCTGGTCGAGAATGTTCAGGTCTAACTGGTTTGGCCACCAGTCGTGCTCTTTTCGTTGCATCATTAGGTGCGCACCTCCGTGAGTATGTCCGGCACCTGCCCGCCGGAGTTGGTTGTCTGTGTGGGTCGGTCTACGGTCGTCTGGGAATGGTCTGTGTCCCCCATCCCACGTTTGGGCATCTCATCGGACATAGGTAATCAAAGTACGTTCGAAGGGTTCGTGCCAGTCGCGAAAAAAGGTAGCGGAGACGGCAGGTAAGAAGGTGGCAAAACCGACACGACTCACACAGGTTTGCCTACGTGGAAATCAACACACGGTGGACACGCGGCTTTTTTACGACCCATCCCCACCTGCCGCACATGACGGAGGGACGCTGATGCCGACCCGAGACGCCGCGCGAGCCCACGAGTTCCGCGAGCTGCTCGTCCTCTGGGCGGCTCGTAAGGCAGGAATTCTCGATGCGGTGATGACGAAAGCCGGGACCCCGGAGACCGTCGCCCGCGAAGCAAACGTAACCGAGCGCGCCGCGCGTATCACCATCGAGGCGCTCGCCGAGCGCGGCTTTCTCAAACAGGTAGGTGAAGCGTACGAGCCAACGAACCGTGCGCTTGGGTTCTTCGCAAAAACCGACCTGAACTCAATCGGGCAGCTCTCACACGAACTTGACGCGCTCGACCGCTGGGTGGCGCTTCCTGAGGCGATGCGAACCGGTGAGCAGACACCCGAACCCCCAGAGTGGACGGTGAACAAGCTCGGCGCGCACGCCGCGATGGACGAGGCGACCGTGCGGGCGGTCGTGACCGCCGCCGTCCACTACCACGACGGTGGCACGCGCGTCCTCGACGTGGGCGGTGGCGCGGGAACGTACGCGCTCGAATTCGCCCGCCGAGGCTACGACGTGACGCTCTGTGACACGTCGGAAGTCATCGAACGCGACCGCGCACAGTTGCGCCACGAAGCCGTATCGTTGGTCGAAGGCCAGTTTGGAGCGCCGATTTCGGGGACGTACGACCTCGTCTTCGCCGGGGGCGTCGCCCACTGGCACGGCCCCGAGACTGTACAATCATTCATCGAACATGCACACAATGCGCTCGATGCAGGGGGTTCGCTCGTGCTCTCAGAGTTCGTACGTGGCCACGCGCAGAACCCCGCCCTCGTCGGCGCGCATATGCTCGCCCAGAGCGAACGCGGTGACACGTACACCGAACAGCAGTTCAGAACGTGGCTGTCCGCGGCTAGCTTCAAGGAGGCTCGCGTCGAATCCATCCCCGGAACGGATTTGCAATTAGTCGGCGGCAGGCGCGCCATTGATTAGTTGTGGCGCACTGTTCTGCAATATGGATCTCGCGGTGCTCCGCGACGATATGGTCGCGAGCCTCGAACACGAGAGTAAGCAGTGTGTGTATAGCGAGGCAGTTAGCATCGCGATGCGCACCGTTCCCCGTCACTGTTTCATCGATGACGCGCGCGGGGCGTACACAGACCAGGCGTTCGACCACCGCGGAACCACCATTCTCGCCCCGAGCACGGTTGGCCGACTCGTCGAAGCGCTCTGCCCAGCAGAAGGCGAGTCGGTGCTCGTCGTCGGTGCCGGAATCGGCTACACGGCTGCCGTGCTCGCAGCCATCGTCGGCCCCGAAAACGTCCAGGCGGTGGACATCTCGCGCCAACTCGTCTACGACGCGCGCAGGTGCCTCGCGAAAGCGGGCTACGAAACCGTCTACGTAGACCAGGGCGACGGCGCACGCGGCCTCCCGGCGTACGCACCCTACGACAAGATTCTGGTCGAAGCCGCTGCCGTGCGACCGCCGCGGGCACTGCTTGACCAACTCGCCCCCGACGGACGGCTGGTAATGCCACTCGGTGTGGGTAAGCAAACGCTCGTTGCCTTCGAAGACGGCGACGTGGTCGACCACTATGGCTCCGTGCTGTTCCGGCCGCTGTTGGTCGATGGCGAACAGGCGGGCACGATCGAACGCAACCGCACCGCGCGCGAAGACTTCGAGCACATGGTGCGCGAGTCAGAGTCCCGCCACGGCTGGGAACACGAGTGGATTGACTGGGACTAACCTTACTCTCGCACCACCAGAATTGCCGTATTCTCTCTGCGGTCGGCGAACGAACTGCCAGCTGGTGGCTTGACCGAGAGTATGAGTGTGCCCGTGTCTCGGTTCGCGCCCAATCGCGGATTGAGTGAGATGGTTGCCTGTCCCGAGGCGTCTGTGCGCACCGTTTTGACGCCGTCGATGGAGGCGGTTCCGCTTCTCACGACCACGGTCGCGTTCGAGACGGTGGTGCCGTCTGCATCGACTACGTTGAGGGTCACGTCTTGAGAGCCGGGGCTGACGACTTCGGGCTGTGGACGCACGTCGAGTTCCGAGACGGCGAGTCCCTGCACGCCAGAGAGCATGTTCATCATCACGCTGAGGCTCGCTACGCCCACGACGAGGGCGATGACGAGACGAATCGGAAGGCCCTCGATGGCGCGGTAGGCTGCGAACAGTCGCTTGAGTGCGGACATACCCCGCGCTGGTTCCGGCTTCGTTGATAAACGCTCGGCCGAGAGTTGAAGTGAGAAGCCACGGCGAGAGGGCGCATGGACGTACTCGGACGGCGAGATGGCAGTGGGCCGGTTGCGAGTCTGGGGCATTTTCGAGCACGCGACGGGAGCCGCGGTGGGGCAGTTGGCCTCGACCTGAACCGACCGCACGCGGCGCTCGTCGTGGGCAAGCGCGGGTCAGGAAAGTCCTATACACTTGGCGTTCTCGCAGAGGAGTTGGCGCGCTGTCCCGGAATCGCACCTGTCATCATCGACCCAATGGGCGCGTTCACGACGCTTGCAAACGCAGACACTGGGATTGAAGCGACAGTCGAGTCTGACCCGACGATTTGCGCGGATACGCTCTCGGCGCGGTCGTGGTGTGGATTGTTCAATCTCGACCCGGCTGGCGCTGTTGGGAGTCTGCTCTGGCAGGCCGCAAGCGCGACAGCGAGTCTCGACGCGATGGAAACGTTCCTCGAAAAAGCCACCGTGGACGACGCGACGCGACGAGCAGCCCAAAATCACCTCGCGCTTGCACGCGAGTGGGACATCTTCAGTGACGACGGCCTCACCGCAGGGCAGCTGTGTTCTCCCGACGTGACCATCCTCGACTGTTCGGGACTGGCCGACCCGCCGATGAACGCGGTGTGTCGGGCGGTTGCAGAGACGCTCTACCGCGCGCGAATCGACGGGACAAGCTAGTGGCTGCCGTGGTTGCTCGTAGACGAGGCACACGTCTTTTTCGACGGTGTGGCTGGCCCTTCACTTCGCACGCTGCTCACGCTCGGACGACAACCCGGCGTCAGCCTCGTCGCGGCGACCCAGCGCCCCGGTGCGCTCCCGTCGGTTGCGCACTCGCAGGCAGACCTCCTCGTTGTTCATCGAGTGACGAACGAAGCAGACCGGTCGGCCCTCGAAGCGGCGCGCCCGACGTATCTCGACGGCTCGTTTGCCAGTCGGATGCCGACCGCCCCGGGCGAGGCGCTCGTCGTGGACGATGTCACAGAGCGCACGCACGCGGTGAAAGTTCGACCCCGGGAAACACCCCACGGCGGTGAAACTCCTCGTGTGAACGGCCGCTGAAAGAGAGATGGCCAGCCACAACCGGGCAGGTGTGGCTGGTCGAAATTGTCAGAGGCACGTATCGAGTCCGGGCATGGCTCGACCGCACCATATCATGGATTCTTGCGAACGGGCATATCCCCTTGGCATGAATATCCAAGCCGTTTACTAAGGCGTGAGACTAAATGAAACTAATCGAGCACGGGAGTGAAATTAGATAATATTCGGAGAATACGTGGCGATTCGTGAGAGAGTGCGATGCGCTCCGGCGAGTGCAAATCACACCATTTCGTGCCGGCGGTTACGAGCAGCGAACTCACGGGATTGGTATGACACGAAATTGAATGAACTGACAACTTGTTGTGAGATTTGCCGTCGAGACTCCCGAGAGTACGAGCACACGCTACGCGGTGCTCAACGGTTGGGTTCTGTAGAAAACGCCCGAGCCGGGATTTGAACCCGGGTCACAACCGTGACAGGGTTGTATGATAGGCCACTACACCACCCGGGCGGGTGACGCACTTACCCGTAACGGGGTGTGGGTCTTAAGACTTACTAGCTTGGGATGAGCGCGAATCGGAAGCTGGTGAACACACGCCGCGGTGCTCAACGGTTGGGTTCTGTAGAAAACGCCCGAGCCTTACAGTGCCGACGGCACTGTGGATTTGAACGCCAGTCGCATTGAATCACCTCCGGTGCATCAGGCTCTCGTTCACTTTGTTCACGAGAACAGGCAAGCTGCTCCTTTGTTCAAATCCCTCAGTGGTCGTTTTACAACTCACGAGAGTACGAGCACACGCTACGCGGTGCTCGTGTGGTAGTTCGTTGGAAAAACGCCCGAGCCGGGATTTGAACCCGGGTCACAACCGTGACAGGGTTGTATGATAGGCCACTACACCACCCGGGCGGGTGACGCAACTAATCGTAACGGGGTGTTAGGCTTAAGGCTTTTCAAATCGGTGGACGACGGCGGGTGGTAGCGTGTGTCTCGCCCTCTCGCGGGCGTGCCACGCGTGCACGCCCGTAGACGAGGTTAACAACCCTTAAATGGAACGCGCCAGTACTGGCCTGTAGTATCTCGTGAGAGCCGCTTCTCCCACTGGCCAGAGGCAAACATGGTAGACGTAAGCCAACACAAACTTGTCCCGGACCATCTCGTGCTCGACGACGAGTCAGTCGAGGAGGTTCTGGAAGAATACGACATCAAACGCACCGACCTTCCAAAAATCAAACGCACCGACCCCGCACTCCCGGACGAGGCGGAAGTGGGTGACGTCATCAAAATCGTGCGAAACTCCCGAACAACTGAAACGGCGGTCGTATACCGCCTTGTGGTGGAATAATGAATACGGACGATAGACGCGCAATCTCAAGACAGTACTTTTCGAGGGAACGACTCGCAGAACACCACTTCCGCTCGTTCAACGCGTTCTTAGAACGCGGGATGCAGGAAGTCGTCGACGAAAAGGCGACCATCGAGACGGACATCGGCGACAAAGAGGGCGAAGAGCCGGTGTACGTCGAACTCGGCAACGTCCGCGTGGTCACCCCGCGTGTACGCGAAGCCGACGGTAGTGAGGAACTCCTGTACCCACAGGAAGCCCGTCTGCGCAACATCACCTACGCCGCCCCGGTGTTCATGGAAATGTCCATCATCAAAGGCGGCGAGGAAGAAGAAGAGCGAGTCGTCGACCAAGCCGAGACGAAAGTCGGTCGCATGCCAATCATGGTTGGCTCCTCCAAGTGCAACTTAAACGGCTTCAGCCACGACGAACTCGTCGAAATCGGTGAAGACCCCGCAGACCCCGGTGGTTACTTCATCGTCAACGGATCTGAGCGCGTGCTCATGACGAGCGAAGACCTCGCGCCGAACAAGATCCTCGCCGAGTACGACACGAAGTACGGCGACGAAATCCAGGTGGCAAAAACGTTCAGCCAGCGCCGCGGCTACCGCGCGCTCGTGCTCTGTGAGCGGAATCGTGAAGGCCTCCTCGAAGTCTCCTTCCCGTCCGTTTCCGGCAGCGTGAGTTTCGTCACGCTCGTCCGTGCGCTCGGACTCGAATCCGACGAGGAGATCGTCCACCGTGTCTCCGAGGACCCGGAGGTTGTGAAGTTCATGCTCGAAAATCTCGAAGCTGCCGAGGTCCAATCGACCGAGGAAGCCATCGAGACGCTCGGCAAGCGCGTCGCCAGCGGCCAGGGCAAAAACTACCAGCTGAAGCGGGCCAACTACGTCATCGACCGCTACCTCCTCCCGCACCTCCACGAGGAAGGCGTCGACGAAGAAGAAGTCCGCATCAACAAGGCGTACTACCTCTGTCGCATGGCCGAGGCGTGTTTCGAACTCGCGCTCCACCGCCGCGACTCTGACGACAAAGACCACTACGCCAACAAGCGCCTCAAGGTCAGCGGTGACCTGATGAAAGACCTGTTCCGGACGGCGCTCAACAAGCTCGCACGCGACGTGAAGTACCAGCTCGAACGGGCGAACATGCGCAACCGGAAACTCTCGGTGAACACCGTGGTTCGCTCCGACGTGCTCACCGAGCGCTTAGAGCACCCGATTGCGACGGGCAACTGGGTCGGCGGTCGCTCTGGGGTGTCCCAGCTCGTCGACCGCACCGACTACATGGGTGTGCTCTCTCACCTGCGCCGACTGCGCTCGCCGCTGTCGCGCAGCCAGCCGCACTTCGAAGCCCGCGACCTGCACGCGACCCAGTGGGGTCGCATCTGTCCTTCTGAAACGCCAGAGGGGCCGAACTGTGGACTCGTGAAGAACTTCGCACAGGCGATGGAGCTGTCACAGAACATTCAGGACGAACAGGAACTCAAACGCGAACTGGCGTCGATGGGAGTCGAGGGTATCCCGGGTCTCGAAGGCGTCGAACCAATGGCGGACTAATATGAGCCAGGGAAGAGAAGCAAAAGTCTACGTCAACGGCAGTTTGGTTGGGACGCACCCCGACCCCGAACAGCTTGCAAACCAGGTCCGAGAGGCCCGACGACGCGGCGACGTCAGCGAGATGGTGAACGTCTCGGTGAAAGGTCGCACCCGCGAAGTCATCATCAACGCAGACGCGGGCCGCGCCCGCCGTCCGCTCCTCATCGTCGAGAACGGCGAACTGCTCGTCTCAGACGAGGAAGTCGAGAAAGTCTCGGCCGGTGAACTCGAATTCGACGATCTCGTCGACCGAGGCTACGTCGAGTACATCGACGCAGAGGAAGAAGAGGACATCTACGTCGCGGTCGACCCAGAGGAGATTACCGAGGACCACACGCATCTGGAAATCGACCCACAGCTCATCTTCGGTATCGGTGCAGGCATGATTCCGTACCCGGAACACAACGCCTCACCGCGGATTACGATGGGGTCGGGGATGGTCAAACAGTCGCTGGGGATGCCAGCGGCGAACTACCGCATCCGTCCCGACACGCGCCAGCACCTCCTGCACTACCCACAGCTCTCGATGGTCAAGACGCAGACCACCGAACAGATTGGCTTCGACGACCGCCCGGCGGCACAGAACTTCGTCGTCGCGGTCATGAGCTACGAAGGGTTCAACATCGAGGACGCGCTCGTCATGAACAAGAACTCGGTCGAGCGCGCGCTCGGCCGCTCGCACTTCTTCCGCACCTACGAGGGCGAAGAGCGCCGGTATCCAGGTGGTCAGGAAGACCGCTTCGAGATTCCGGACGACGAAGTGCGCGGCGCACGCGGCGAAGAAGCGTACACGCACTTAGACGAAGACGGCCTCGTCAACCCTGAAACCGTCGTCTCCGAAAACGACGTGTTGCTCGGCAAGACGAGTCCGCCACGCTTCCTCGAAGAACCGGACGACATGGGCGGTCTCTCGCCACAGAAGCGCCGTGAAACCTCCGTCACGATGCGCTCTGGCGAAAACGGTGTCGTCGACACCGTCACGCTGATGGAGGGTGAAGACGGCTCGAAACTCTCGAAAGTGAAGGTCCGCGACGAGCGGATTCCCGAACTCGGAGACAAGTTCGCCTCCCGTCACGGGCAGAAGGGTGTCGTGGGCCACATGGCACCGCAAGAAGACATGCCGTTCACGGCAGAGGGCGTCGTGCCCGACCTCGTGTTGAATCCACACGCCCTGCCGTCGCGCATGACGGTGGGCCACGTTCTCGAAATGCTCGGCGGCAAGGTCGGCTCCCTTGAGGGCCGCCGCGTTGACGGGACGGCCTTCACCGGCGAGAACGAAGAGAAGATTCGCCAAGCACTGCTCGACCAGGGGTACAACTCTGCGGGCAAAGAGGTCATGTACTCCGGCGTGTCCGGTGAGAAGATTGACGCCGAGATTTTCGTCGGCGTGATTTTCTACCAGAAGCTCTACCACATGGTCTCGAACAAGATTCACGCGCGCTCGCGCGGTCCGGTGCAGGTGCTCACGCGCCAGCCGACCGAAGGGCGTGCGCGTGAAGGTGGGCTTCGTGTCGGGGAGATGGAGCGCGACGTGCTCATCGGGCACGGCGCGGCCATGGCGCTCAAAGAGCGGCTGCTCGACGAGTCCGACCGGGAGTTCATCTACGTCTGTGGCCACTGTGGCATGAGTGCGGTCGAAAACGTCGACCAGCACCGCGTCTACTGTCCAAACTGTGGCGAGGAGACGGACATCCACAAAATCGAGATGAGCTACGCGTTCAAGCTCCTGCTTGACGAGATGAAGGCGCTCGGCATCGCTCCACGCCTCGAACTGGAGGACGCAGTATGAGTTCCAACAACACACCCAAAGAGATTGGCTCTATCAGCTTCGGCCTGATGAGCCCCGAGGAGTACCGAGAGATGAGCGCGACGAAAATCATCACCGCAGACACCTACGACGACGACGGGTTCCCCATCGACATGGGCCTCATGGACCCGCGTCTCGGTGTCATCGACCCCGGCCTGCAGTGTAAGACCTGCGGGAAACACTCCGGGTCGTGTAACGGCCACTTCGGCCACATCGAACTCGCCGCGCCCGTCATCCACGTCGGCTTTACAAAACTCATCCGCCGCCTCCTGCGCGGGACGTGTCGCGACTGCTCGCGGCTCTGTCTCACCGAAGAAGAGCGCGACGAGTTCCGCGAGCAACAGAAAGTCGCCCGCGAACTCGGCAACGACCTGAACGACGTGACGAAAGCCGCGATTCGACAGGCCCGCAAGGCCGATGCCTGTCCGTTCTGTGGCGAGACGCAGTACGACATCCAGCACGAGAAGCCAACGACGTACTACGAAGTCCAGGACGTGCTGGCCTCCGACTACGCAGAGCAAATCGCCGCGGCGATGCAGCCAAACGAG
This sequence comes from Haladaptatus sp. ZSTT2, assembly GCF_037081775.1. Taxonomy (NCBI): domain Archaea; kingdom Methanobacteriati; phylum Methanobacteriota; class Halobacteria; order Halobacteriales; family Haladaptataceae; genus Haladaptatus; species Haladaptatus sp. ZSTT2. The sequence goes on along the minus strand of NZ_JBAMHQ010000001.1, from coordinate 1,995,536 downwards.
GAAGAAGACCGTGCGGGTACCTCCCCACAGGACCTCGCAAACAAGACGGAAATCGACATCTCGCGCATCAACGAAATCCTCTCGGGCGAGTTCCGCCCGCGTGAGATGGACCGCCGCGCCTTAGAGAAGGCGCTCAAAATCGACCTCACGGTCGAGGACATGAACAAGCTGATGCCCTCTGACATCCGCGACTGGTTCGAGGACATCCCAGACGAAGACCTCGATGTACTCGGCATCGACTCAGAGCGCTCGCGCCCAGAGTGGATGATTCTCACCGTGCTGCCGGTTCCGCCGGTCACCGCACGCCCCTCGATTACGCTCGACAACGGCCAGCGCAGTGAGGACGACCTCACGCACAAGCTCGTGGACATCATCCGCATCAACCAGCGGTTCATGGAGAATCGTGAGGCTGGTGCCCCACAGCTGATTATCGAGGACTTGTGGGAACTGCTTCAGTACCACGTCACGACGTTCATGGACAACGAGATTTCGGGAACGCCACCGGCCCGCCACCGCTCGGGTCGCCCGCTCAAGACGCTCAGTCAGCGTCTCAAGGGCAAGGAAGGGCGCTTCCGTGGCTCGCTTTCAGGAAAGCGTGTCAACTTCTCTGCGCGGACGGTCATCAGTCCGGACCCGACCCTCTCGCTCAACGAAGTCGGTGTCCCAGACCGCGTCGCAAAGGAGATGACCCAGACGATGAACGTCACCGAGCGCACCTTAGAGGAAGCGCGAACGTACGTTCGAAACGGTCCGGACGGACATCCCGGCGCGAACTACGTGCGCCGCCCTGACGGCCGACGCCTGAAGGTCACGCACAAAAACTGCGAGGAGCTCGCAGAGAAAGTCGAGGTTGGCTGGGAGGTCAACCGCCACCTCGTCGACGGTGACATCGTCATCTTCAACCGGCAGCCATCGCTCCACCGGATGTCCATCATGGCCCACGAAGTGGTCGTGATGCCGTACAAGACGTTCCGCCTGAACACGGTTGTCTGTCCGCCGTACAACGCCGACTTCGACGGCGACGAGATGAACATGCACGCCCTCCAGAACGAGGAGGCGCGTGCCGAGGCACGCGTGCTGATGCGTGTCCAGGAGCAGATTCTCTCGCCACGCTTCGGTGAGAACATCATCGGCGCAATCCAGGACCACATTTCGGGTACGTACCTGCTCACCCACGAGAATCCGAAATTCAACGAGACGCAGGCACTCGACTTGCTCCGTGCGACGCGCGTAGACGAGCTGCCAGCGCCGGACGGCGAGGACGACGAGGGCATCCCGTACTGGACGGGTCACACCATCTTCTCGGAACTCCTGCCGGGCGACCTGAGCCTCGAGTTCACGTCCTCGACCGGCGACACCGTCATCATCGAGAACGGCCAGCTGCTCGAAGGCACCATCGACGAGGACGCAGTCGGTGCGTTCGGTGGACAAGTCGTGGACACCATCATGAAGGTGTACGGGGCAACCCGTGCGCGCATCTTCATCAACGAGATTTCCTCGCTTGCGATGCGTGCCATCATGCACTTCGGGTTCTCGCTCGGTATCGACGACGAGTCCATCGAGAAGGAAGCCGAAGAGCAGATCGACGAGGCAATCGACAACGCCTACGAGCGCGTCCAGGAACTCATCCAGACCTACGAGAACGGTGACTTAGAGTCCCTGCCGGGCCGGACGGTTGACGAGACCCTCGAGATGAAAATCATGCAGACGCTCGGCAAAGCCCGTGACTCTGCTGGTGACATCGCAGAGGAGCACTTCGCAGACGACAACCCGGCGGTCATCATGGCCGAATCCGGGGCGCGTGGCTCCCTGCTCAACCTGACGCAGATGGCCGCGTGTGTTGGCCAACAGGCAGTGCGCGGCGAGCGCATCAACCGCGGCTACGAAGACCGCACCCTCAGCCACTACCAGAAGGACGATCTTTCGGCGGACGCCCACGGCTTCGTCGAGAGTTCCTACCGGAAGGGCCTCAGCCCGCGTGAGTTCTTCTTCCACGCGATGGGTGGCCGCGAGGGGCTTGTGGACACGGCAGTCCGCACCTCGAAGTCCGGGTACCTCCAGCGTCGGCTCATCAACGCCCTTTCGGAACTCGAAACGCAGTACGACGGCACGGTGCGCGACACGAGCGACACCATCGTCCAGTTCGAGTTCGGTGAGGACGGCACGAGTCCGGTGAAGGTCTCCTCGTACCAAGACTACGACATCGACGTCGACCAGATTGCAGACCGCGTCCTCGATGCAGAGTTCGAGTCCGAACGACGCAAAGAGGAGTATCTCGGCCTCAAGCGGCCGCCAACGAACCTCTCCGAGTACGCAGACTCACGTGAAGCAGCGTACAACGATACGGGGGTAGAATCCGATGACTGATTACGACGTACCCAAGGCCATCCAGGAGCAGGTCGAAGCGACCGAACTCCCAAAGCGCCTCAAGACGAAACTCTACCAGACGTTAGAAGAGCGCAACGTCACCGACGAGCAGGCCAAAGAAATCGTCATGGCGGTCGAAAACCGCTACATCGAAACCCGCGTTGACCCACTCGACCCCGTTGGCACCGTGAGTGCCCAGTCGATTGGTGAGCCGGGGACGCAGATGACGATGAACACGTTCCACTACGCGGGTGTGGCAGAAATCGACGTGACCCAGGGGCTGCCCCGGCTCATCGAGCTGGTGGACGCCCGCAAGACGCCGGACACGCCGATGATGACGGTCTACTTAGAAGACGAGTACGCCACCGACAAGGAACTCGCCCACCAAGTCGTCTGGAACGTCGAAGCGACGCGCATCCTCGCGCTCGGTGACATCAGCACGAACGTCGCGGACATGCTCGTGCAGGTGAATCTGAATCAGGACACGCTCTCAGAGCGGGGCCTGACCGCAGAGGACGTCGCGGGCATCATCGAGGACAAACTCGGCGTGAAAACCGTCCAGAACGGCACGTCCATCGAGTTCGGTCCAGAGAAACCAAGCTATCGCGACCTCCTGCAGCTCGTAGAAGAGCTGCGCGAAATCGTCTTCAAGGGTATCGAAGACGTGCGCCGTGTCGTCATCCGCAAGGAAGACTTAGACGGCGAAGACCAGTTCGTCCTCTACACCGAAGGGTCGGCCTTCGGTGAGGCGCTCACCATCGAAGGTGTCGACGCCTCCCGGACGACGTGTAACAACATCCACGAGATTCACCACACGCTCGGCATCGAAGCGGCGCGTGAGGCAATCATCGAGGAGACGATGAACACGCTCGAAGAACAGGGGCTTGGCGACGTGAACATCCGCCACATGATGCTCGTTGCAGACATCATGACCAACCGCGGCGAGATCGAGTCCATCGGTCGTCACGGCATCTCCGGCAGCAAGGAGTCCGTGCTCGCCCGTGCAGCGTTCGAGGTGACGGTGAACCACCTGCTCGACGCGGCCATCCACGGCGAGATTGACGACCTGAACGGTGTCACCGAGAACGTCATCGTTGGGAAGCCAATTCGACTCGGTACCGGCGACGTCGACCTCAGAATGGGGTCGATAAACCGGGGTGCGGAGCAGGCAGACTGATGAAAGTCACCCTCTCGGACCAAGCGCGCCAGTTCATTGCCCTCTTCGAGGACGTGACCGGCGCGAGCGCCCGCGACTGCGTGGTCGATGAGGAAAACGACCGCGTACTCATCCTCGTCGGCGCGGGTGAGATGGGCCAAGCGATAGGCCCCGGCGGGGCGCACGTCCGAGAGGTCGAAGACAAACTTGGCCGCGACATCGAACTTATCGAAAACGCGGACACGCCCGAGGCGTTCGTCGCGAACGCGCTCGCACCCGCCGCGGTGTATCACGTCACCATCAGTCGGAACGACGACATGGTGGCTTACGCCGAGGTGGCACAGGAAGATGTGGGCGTGGCGATTGGCAAAGGCGGGCGCAACATCCACGCGGCGCGCCTGTTTGCAAAGCGCCACCACGACATCGACGACATCCAGTTAACCTGACCCGCACGCGCGAGGCGGATTTTCTGTGGCGACCGACGACCGACAGCGGTCGCTCTGTGCGTCTGTGAACCGTGGGATACCTGAAAAATGCGACTTACTCGAGTGCCTGGCGAATCAGCGAAAGGCCACCTATGATGACGATGGCGAGCGCAAGGAGGACAGAGAGGCTCCAAGACATGCCAACGACGATGCCGGTAAAGGAGTTCGGTGCGCCGAAGGTATCGATGAGATAGCCAAAGACAAACAGGCCAACGACGATGCCGATGAGCTTCAACACGAACGAATACCGAAACAGAGTTTCTAAGAACTCCTGGCCCGAGGAAGGTTCGGTGTTCGGAGGGGTGGACATAGGCAAATGTAGACGCGAAAACCGTAATAATCTTTTTATCGACCCCGGGCGCGTGATACCACGAGCCACATTCGCCACAGAGCGCCCGTCTGCGGGTGCGAAAAGGGAGGCTTAAGTAGCTCCATCAGGTACGAAAGCGTACTATGGCGAACGGCAAGTACGCCGCGCGGAAGCTCAAAAAGGACCGTCAGTCACACCGATGGTCCGACTCTGAGTACGCGCGGCGCGCCCGAGGGCTCGGCGTCAAGTCTGACCCTCTCGAGGGCGCACCGCAGGCCCGAGGTATCGTCCTGGAGAAAGTGGGCATTGAGGCAAAACAGCCCAACTCTGCAATCCGAAAATGTGTCCGTGTTCAACTCATCAAGAACGGGAAGCAAGTCACCGCCTTCTGTCCTGGTGACGGCGCAATCTCGTTCATTGACGAACACGACGAAGTCACCATCGCCGGCATCGGCGGCGCGAAGGGTCGCGCAATGGGTGACCTTTCGGGTGTCAACTACAAGGTCGAGAAGGTCAATGGCGTGTCCATGATCGAACTCGTCCGTGGCAACAAGGAGAAGCCAGTCCGATGAGCGACGAGGAAGCTCCAGAGCCAGACCAGCCAGTCGACGCAGAAGAGGCAAGCACCGTCGCTGAGCTGTTTGGCAAGTGGGACGTGTCGGAAATCGAATACACGGACCCGAGCACCAAACGCTACATCACCGTGACGCCCATCGCCCACACGATGGGACGCCACGCGAACAAGCAGTTCCAGAAGAGCGAAGTCAGCATCGTCGAACGGCTCATCAACCGTCTGATGCAGACCGAGGAGAACACGGGCAAAAAACAGCAGGCGAGTTCCATCGTCCGCGACGCGTTCGACATCATCGCAGAGCGCACCGACGAGAACCCCGTCCAGATTCTCGTTCGCGCCGTCGAGAACTCCTCGCCCCGTGAAGAGACCGTCCGTCTCAAGTACGGTGGCATCTCGGTTCCACAGGCCGTCGACGTTGCGCCACAGCGCCGTGTCGACCAAGCACTGAAGTTCATCGCACAGGGTGCGTACAGTGGCTCCTACAAGAAGCCAACCAGCGCCGCAGAGGCGCTTGCATCCCAGCTGATGGGCGCAGCAGACTACGACGTCCAGTCGTACCCGATCGGGCAGAAAGAAGAGAAAGAGCGCGTCGCCGCCGCCGCTCGGTAACCGTTCCCTTCTCTCACATTTCACACGTCGCGAGCGACGGCGTTCGCCCGTATAAACACCCGTGTGTTCCCGCCAGCAGCCTTTTTGAGAGCTACAGAGTCGCCTAGGTGAATGACAGAGACAGACACTCGCGTTCCAGTCTCCAGAGATGGGCTTCCCGACGTTGAGTTCTCGATACCGGTGCTCGTCGGCGCGTCAACGGTCGGGGTACTCGTCAATCTGAACGCCCTCATCATTCCCATTCTCGGTATCGTTGGCGGCGGGGTGCTCGCCGGGTTCGTCGCAGCCTACGCGGCAGGTGGCGGGGTTCGCGGCCTTGCACACGGGCTTGTCGTCGGAGCCATCACGGGCTTTGCGGGTGGGCTCGTCGTCATACTGATTGGGAGCCTCATTGGCCTCTACAGCGAGCCGCCATCGGTGTTGCTGAACGCCGTTGGCCCGGTGAGTCCGTGGTACGACCACATGGGTGGAACCGGACACCTACTCATCTTGCTGACGATACTGGTGTTCATCACCCTCGAATCGGTGGGTGGTGCGTTCGTCGGGGCCGCGGTGCGGCGGGCGGTAGACCGGGTTCTCGGTCGGTAACGCCCGTTAGTGGTCGCGGATGAGTCCGTACACCAGCCCCATCATGCCGCCGTAGGTCGCCCAGCTGAAGAGCGCAACGGGGTCGAAAACAGGGGTTGCAGTGGAGTGCCCGAGGACGGCGAGCCAGCCGGGTACGAAAAGACTCCAGAACAGAAGACCAACGACGATGCCGTAGCCCTGCCCGAGCGCGAACAGCGTCGCGCCGAGCGGTGAGCGGCTCAACAGTGGGTCGAGGAGTTTTTCGAGGACTGCGTTGCGACGCGAGAGTGCGGTGAAGGTGGTGACGAGGGTGTCAGCCGACCCGGAGACAGCCGCGGTGAAGGGAACACCGAATAAAACGCCGTAGCCAAACAGCGCCAGCCAGCCACCGTTCAGTGACGCCATCCCCACGGTTGCGCCAATCTCGCGGATGGCATCCGGATTCCAGAGCTGGAGAAGCAGTCCGCCTTGAAACGCGCCGAACAGGCCACCGGCAACGGCGGCTTCTACCTGTTCGCCGGTGATATCGACGGCGAGCGTGCGAGTCTCTGTCATGGCACGCAGTTCGACCGACCGTGTGAAAAACGTCGTGCAGTCTGCACCCGGGTGTTTATAGGCACCGAGGGTACGTGCATGAAAACCGGACAGGTCGAGTAAAATACTAGTTTTTCAATTAATAGTAGAAGTGTAAAGTTTCTATTCCACACAATTTATCATAAAAGCCCGGGTTATCCCGGGGAAACTGTGACATGGAGTTCTGGCCTTGCACGTGGTATGTGACGACAGGTCACGCGCGGGTTCCCAACAGTAGGGATAGTCACTCGACGCGTGCCCCGCCACACCCGTCGTCATCCTCAGTGATACCCATGTACAGAAAAGCACTCCTGGCGAAAGGAATGAGCGCATCGTTCGGAACCCTCCTGCTCGTGGGCGTTCTCGTAATGTCCACGGGAACGGCCTACGCCGCGCCGCTCGCAGGCATCGGCGGGTTTACGATTCAAGCAGACGAGATTCGAGCCGATTCAGCCGTTATCTACCCCGGCTCCGACGACACAAGCGAGCAAGGGGCCTACCCCATGGCGGTCGTCGAGCAGAAAGGGGTCGAAATCGACGGGATGAAACTCATCAAAGAACTCGACGTCGATTCGATACCCGGCCTCAGCGGGAACGCGCGCATCGTGATGACCTCTAGTGAGACGGTCGAAGCAGATCAGCAAATCATCAAGGTGAGCAACATCCAAGCCGAGCAGGCGACGTTCAACCACCAGCTCATCGATGAACACGACTCCGACGATCCGACCAGAAAGTTCGACATCAAGTCGGGATCTGCGACCGAAGACATCGAGGGACGGACGGTCAGCATCGACAGCGACGGCCCTGCCCAGGTGCTGAAAAACGCCAAGATTAACACCCACTATCTGGCGACCAACACCATCAGTCTGCCCGGGCTGGAACTCGACATCCAGTACGACGCGGACGGCGACGGACAGTACGACGAAACCAGCGGCGACGGAGAATGAGACCCATGGCGTCTGAGCAGACCAACACCACCATGATTCCGGGAATAGCTCCCCTCAGACGGCGACACAACCAGTTTACCGCGTGGCGAGTGAAGCGACCGTTCCTCGGTGGCGTGTTGCTCCTCCTCGCCGGCCTCATCATCGGCTACGTCCCGCTGCAGTTCGCGGGCGAACTCATCTTCATCGGTGGGACGTTCACCATCATCGGGCTAGTGTTCGCCACATTCGTTTTCCTTACGGGCGTGGGCGCACTCGCCATGCCGGAACACGCGACCATCTTCGGCGTGGCGGGCGTGGTGCTCTCGATTCTCTCACTCATGGGCGCGCTCGGTGGCCTCCTCATCGGCATGCTCATCGGCATCATCGGCGGGAATCTCTGTGTTGCGTGGGAACGCAAGCGCAAAACAGGCGACGACACAAGCGCCGGTGAGGCCAGTGCGTAGCGTTCTGGCAGTCGTCGCCGCGTCGCTCGTCGTAACGAGTGTCGGCGTCGGCTTTCTCGCAACCGACGTGGCGAGCGCGGCCCCCGAAGAAGTCGAGGACCGCGAATCGTTCACCGTCGAAACCGGTGCCATCGACTTAGACGAGAATGGCGGTCTCATCTGCGCAGAGAAACAAGCACCTGACGTGAACAAGGTCACGGTGACGAAGGCGACGATGAAGGACGTGACCATCTACATGAACGCCAGTTCCATCCAGAAGCGAATTGAGATGGAAGAGAGTCGGGTAAACCAGTCGCTCGTCATGTACACCAACGGCGAGAACCAGCTGGTGAACACGCTCGCCACGCTGCACGCGTGCATCCCGCTCGATCAAGACTCCCCGACCGTCGTCGAGGCGTACTACCTGTCTGCTGACTCGCTCGACTCACAGAACATGGAGCTGATAGCCGGCCCCGATGCGGCAGCAGACGCCCCCGAACCCGGCGGCTTGGAGCTGCCACCAGACCTCCTCAACAACTCCTCGAACTCGGAAAGCCCCACGCCCGACCTGAACGAGACGACCGATGTGGTGGACGAGACGACGGATGACGCCACCGAGACGGTGGACGACACGACGGAGGACGTGCCAGACGTGGTGAACAACACCACCGACACCGTAAACGAAACACTCGACAACCCGGTTGATACGGTCGATGAGACCACCGACAACGTCACAGACTCTGTTGATGACACCACCGACACCGTGGACGACGTCATCGAGAATCCAACCGAGACGATAGAGGAAGGTGTGGACAACACGACCGGCACGATAGACGATACAGTCAATGATTCAACGGAGACGGTGGACAACACCACCGACACCGTCGGAGACACGACTGGCGACGCGACGGACACAGTAGACAACACCACCGACGACACGACGGATACCGTGGATGAGACGGTAGACGACACAACAGACCTCGTTGACGACACCACCGGCGGGGCGACGAACGACACCTCAGAGACCGTTGATGAGACGGTGAACGACACGACTGAGACGGTGAACGATACTACCGATACGGTTGACGAAACGGTCACTGACACGTCAGGGACCGTCGAAGAGACGACTGAAACAGTCGAAAACACCACCAACACCACCGAGGAGACCGTTGACGACACCGCCGAAACAGTCGAGAGTACAACCGAAGAGACGACTACGACAGTCGATGAGACGACAAACACCACCGAGGAAACGGTTGACGATACCGTCGAAACGGTCGATGAGACGACCACCGAAACGACAGACCTCGTCGAGAACACCACCGATACCACGGGGACGGTGCTCGACGACAATACGACGAACACCACCGACAGCGATGGGTCTGATGGGTCGTTACTCGACGTCGCCTTGCAGACCGTCGGGCTGGCGTAGGCTCAGTCGGCTGCCGCGTCGCCCGCACCGCCGGTGTGCATGGCATATTTTCTCGTGATATCCACGAGCGCCTTGCGATACTCGCTCGTATTCGTGTCGCGTGAGAGCGTGCGGAATCGGCGCTTGAACGAATCTAAATTGACGTTCGGTGCGTCTGCGGCCGCGATGGCGGCGAGTTCGTAGAGGCGGTGGTCTGGTTCGATGAGGTCGTGGCGCTCGGCGAGGCCGAGTGCGAACGCGGCGTTTACGGCGGTGATATCCGGGTCTGCGGCCGGGGTGTGGCGGACGGCTCCGGGCCGGTCGATAGGCCGGTTTGCGACGGCGGTTGCGAGGCTGGCTTCTAAGAACGCGAGGAGTTTCGTCGCCGGGTACACGTCGAGAGTGATATCGTCGGCGTAGATGTCCTTCATGTGATTCGCAATCTGATAGCAGTGGGTGAGCTTTCGCTGCTCGACCTGTCGCCCGGTGAACGCGAGGACGAGCGCTTCTGCGGTCGATTGGAGGTGGGAGGGGTGGCCCTGCTCGTAGCGGTACATGTGCGCGTACTCGTGGAGCACGAGCTCGCGGGCCATCGCGCTCGATGCGGCCTGTCTCGAAATGTTGAGCAAGTGGTGTTCGACGTAGTGTGCCGTCCACGTGCGCTCGTCGGGGTTGTCGCGAACCGTGACGATGACTGGCCAGTCGAGGTCGTATTCGGTCTCAAAGAGGTACTGTGCCCCGAGAAACGGGTCTTGGGACACGCCTGCTGGCACACGGACATCCATGTGTATACATACCAAACGGCAGGGTGAGAGAAGTATTTTGTGGGGATTGTTGACATACAGGTGGCAGAGACGGTTTGCGGCGATTTCGAGCGACGTACGCCTCGTTTTCTCGGTTTGGGAGCTGAATAAAGGCAGAGGTGTGGTTTAGAGAGAAAACACCTCCTGAGCGGGTTTCGCCAGGATATTCGGCAGAATTGATGTGTCAGCGCTGGCTCGCACGAAACACTATCCTTTTGAACCTCCTGCCGGAAGGTTAGCCCATATGGGCCGACGAAAGAAGATTGTCCAGGAATGTGAACGCCTGATGGACAAGCCGGAGCACATCCGGAACATGGCCATCGCGGCGCACATCGACCACGGTAAAACAACCCTGACCGACAACCTGCTCGCGGGGGCAGGTATGATCTCCAAGGACCTTGCAGGCCACCAGCTTGCGATGGACACCGAGGAGGACGAGCAGGAACGTGGCATCACCATCGACGCGGCAAACGTGTCGATGACCCACGAATGGGACGGTAAAAACCACCTCATCAACCTCATCGACACGCCCGGCCACGTCGACTTCGGTGGCGACGTGACGCGTGCGATGCGCGCAGTCGACGGTGCGCTCATCGTGGTTGACGCAGTCGAAGGCACGATGCCCCAGACTGAGACGGTTGTCCGCCAGGCACTCCGCGAGGGTGTCAAGCCAGCACTGTTCATCAACAAGGTCGACCGCCTCATCAACGAGCTGCAGGAAGGCCCACAGGAGATGCAACAGCGTCTCCAGAAGGTCATCCGCGAGGTCAACGAACTCATCCGCGGCATGGCAGAGGAGAAATACGAGGAAGACGGCTGGAAGGTCTCCGTCGAGAGCGGGACTGTCGCCTTCGGTTCTGCCCTCTACAACTGGGCAGTCAGCCTCCCATCCATGCAGGAGACCGGCATCGACTTCGGTGACATCATCGACTACAACCAGAACGACAACACGGAAGAGCTCAAAGAGCTCTCGCCGCTCTCGGACGTCGTGCTGGACATGGTCGCAGAGCACTTCCCGAACCCAATCGAAGCGCAGCCACGTCGTATCCCGACCGTCTGGCGTGGTGACCCAGAGAGCGAAATCGCGATTCAGATGCGTGACGTCGACGACGACGGCGAAGTCGTCTTCATGGTCACGGACATCGCCATGGACCCACACGCAGGCGAAGTCGCATCCGGTCGCCTGTTCTCCGGGACCATCGAGCGCGGTCAGGAACTCTACGTCTCCGGGACTGCGGGCAAAAACCGCATCCAGTCTGTCGGCCTCTACATGGGTGGCGAACGCGAGGAAGTCGAGCGCGTCCCTGCAGGTAACATCGCAGCCGTGACGGGCCTTCGCGACGCCATCGCTGGCTCCACCGTCTCCTCCGTGGAGATGACGCCGTTCGAGTCCATCGAGCACATCAGCGAACCCGTCATCACGAAGTCCGTCGAGGCAAAGAGCATGGACGACCTGCCAAAGCTCATCGCGACGCTTCGCCAGGTCTCCAAAGAAGACCCCACCATCCAGATTACGATTAACGAGGACACCGGCGAGCACCTCATCAGTGGGCAGGGTGAACTTCACCTCGAAGTCATCACCCAGCGTATCGAACGCAACCAGGGAATCCCTGTCACGACTGGTGAGCCTATCGTTGTCTACCGTGAGAAGCCGCGCAAGGCCTCCCAGACGGTCGAAGGCATCTCGCCAAACCGCCACAACCGCTTCTACGTCCGCGTAGAGCCACTCTCGGAAGAGATCGTGGAGCTGCTGAAGCTCGGTGAAGCGACGATGGACATGCCAGAACTCGAACGCCGCGAGGCGCTCATGGAAGCCGGCATGGACAAGGACACCGCCCAGAACGTCGAACACATCTACGGGACGAACATCCTCATCGACGACACGAAGGGTATCCAGCACCTGAACGAGACGATGGAACTCGTCATCGAAGGTCTCGAAGAGGCCCTCGACGACGGCCCACTCGCAAAGGAGCCAGTCGCAGGCGCACTGTTCCGCCTCGAAGACGCAAAGCTCCACGAGGACGCCATCCACCGCGGTCCAGCACAGGTCATCCCGGCAACCCGCGACGCCATCCACCGCTCGCTCATCGCTGGTGAGATCTCGCTGCTCGAACCGATCCAGAACGTCCGCATCGACGTGCCGACCGAGCACATGGGTGCCGCCTCCGGCGAGATTCAGGGTCGCCGTGGCCGCGTCGACGACATGTACCAGGACGGCGACGTCATGGTTGTCGAAGGCGTTGCCCCAGTGCAGGAGATGATTGGATTCGCATCCGACCTCCGCTCCGCGACGGAAGGCCGCGCCTCCTGGAACACGGAGAACGCAGGCTTCCAGGACATGGCTGACAACCTCCAGCCAGAGACCATCCGCGAAATCCGCGAGCGCAAGGGCATGAAACTCGAACTGCCCGAGTCGATCAACTACTTCTAAAGCGCACCTTTTTCATCGTCGGGTTCGCCGCAGGCGAACCCCTCCTTGAAAAACACGCCTGAAAAAGGCCGAACGCGCCTTCCGGCGGGTTCGGGTGCGACTCTATCTTTCTTTCAGCAGACCGAGAGCAACGCAGTCAGCTCACCATGTGACAGTGCGGCGAATTTTACCAACGGTTGCATGTTACATCAGGCTTTTATCGTCGCACGAGTGAGTGGAACGCATGATTCAGGCCTTTTGCATCGAACATCGTTCGGTGGCCCGCCCTACGGCGGCTTGCGCCTCGCCGACGCGCGTCGTCGGGTGGTCTAGATGAGTGAGCAAGCAACGACCGACGGCGGGCAGTACACACGGGCCTACATCGTCCGACTCGAACTCACCGATGAGCCCGGTGAACTGTTGGCCGCGCTCGAACCAATCGCAAACAACGGGGGGAACCTTCTCTCTATCTTCCACGAGCGCGGGTCGATTACCCCACGCGGGCGCATCCCCGTCGAAGTCGATTTCGAGGCGACCCCAGAGCGCTTCGAGACCATCGTGGGCGCGCTCAGAGAAAACGGTGTGAACGTCACCAAAGCTGGCCCCGAGCGCTACGGCGAGGAGATGAACATCGTGCTCATCGGCCACTTGGTCGAGACGGACCTCTCTGATACGCTCACGCGGCTCGAAGAGTGTACGAGTGCCTCGGTCGCAGATGTGTCGCTAACCGCGCCAAACGGCACTGACGAGGTGTCGTGTGCCCGGATGCGGCTTGCCACCCAACGCGGGAAGGCAGAGCGCGTGCTCGAAACCGTGCGGGGGATTGCAGCAGAAAAGGGCTTAGAGGTCGTTGAACCGCTTCTCGACGGAGGCGACCAATGAAACTCGCCATCCTTGGAGCCGGTGCTGTTGGCCGCTCGGTCGCGGAGTTGGCCGGCGAGTACGGCCACACCGTCACGGCGCTCGCGGACTCACAGAGCGCGGCCATCGACGCGTCTGGCATTGACGTTGCCCACGCGCTCGACCGCAAAGAGCGCGGGAAAGCAGTCGGTGCTGAGAGCCCGGAAACCGTCCTCTCTGGCGACTACGACGTACTCGTCGAGGCGACGCCGACGACGCTCGGCGACGCAGAGCCGGGGTTCAGCCACGTCAGGGCCGCCCTCGAAGCAGACTGCGACGTCGTCCTCGCGAACAAAGGGCCGGTTGCAGAGCGCTACGCCGACGTGCGCGCGCTCGAACGCGAAAGCGAAGGTGAGGTGCTATTCGAAGCAACTGTGGCCGGAGCCATTCCTGCCCTCTCTACTATTGCGGACATGGGGTCGCGCAACATCACCGCCGTTCGCGGCGTGTTGAACGGGACGGCGAACTTCATCCTCACGCGCATGGCCGCGGAAGGCCTCGGGTACGAACACGTCCTCGCAGAGGCCCAAGACCTCGGCGTGGCCGAAGCAGATCCGACCTTCGACGTGGAGGGAACCGACGCCGCGCTCAAGTGCGTCATCCTCGCGAACGTCCTCGCGGAGGGTGCGCGCGAGTACACGCTGGCTGACGCGGAGGTGCGGGGCATCTCCTCGATTCCGCCAAGCGCGCTCGACCTCGCCGCAGAAGACGGCGAGACGATTCGACTCATCGGCGAGGTGTCGGACGGTTCGGTGCGCGTCGGGCCACGACTCGTGCCCGAACACGGTGCGCTCGCGGTGAGTGGCACGCGGAACATCGTCCAACTGGAGACAAAGCACGCGGGACGACTCAATATCAGTGGTCGCGGGGCCGGTGGCCCGGAGACGGCCACCGCCGTACTGGCTGACATCGGCCGACTGCGATAGGGTGGCACAACCGTGCCATGGGTTGTCAAAACGCCCGACGGCGGCGGTGTGACGCGAGCAGCGTTCCGAAATTGTTTTAACCGCAACTCCCAAAAGAACCCGATATAGCGCCTCTGTGCGTGAGATACCAATGAGCGAAGACAAACCGCACCAGAACTTGGCCGTCATCGGCCACGTTGACCACGGAAAGAGTACGCTGGTCGGGCGACTCCTCTACGAGACAGGGAGTGTACCCGAGCACGTCATCGAACAGCACCGCGAAGAGGCAGAGTCCAAAGGCAAAGGTGGCTTCGAGTTCGCCTACGTGATGGACAACCTCGCAGAAGAACGCGAACGCGGTGTCACCATCGACATCGCCCACCAGGAGTTCGACACGGATGAATTCTACTTCACCATCGTCGACTGTCCTGGTCACCGCGACTTCGTGAAGAACATGATCACGGGCGCGTCCCAGGCAGACAACGCCGTCCTCGTCGTCGCCGCAGACGACGGTGTTGCGCCACAGACCCGTGAGCACGTGTTCCTCGCCCGTACGCTCGGCATCAACGAGCTCATCGTCGCCATCAACAAGATGGACGTCGTCAACTACGACGAAGACGAGTACAAGGCAGTTGTCAAAGAAGTCAAGAACCTCCTCAAGCAGGTTCGCTTCAACACGGAAGACGCGAGTTTCATCCCGATTTCCGCATTCGAGGGTGACAACATCTCCGAAGAATCCGACAACACGCCATGGTACGACGGTGAAACCCTGCTCGAAGCACTCAACTCGCTTCCAGCACCACAGCCACCGACGGACGCACCACTGCGTCTCCCAATCCAGGACGTTTACACCATCTCCGGCATCGGTACGGTCCCAGTCGGCCGTGTCGAGACCGGCACCCTCGACGTCGGCGCGAACGTTTCGTTCCAGCCGTCCGACGTCTCCGGTGAGGTCAAAACGATCGAGATGCACCACCAGGAAGTCCCACAGGCAGAACCAGGCGACAACGTCGGGTTCAACGTCCGTGGCATTGGCAAAGACGACATCCGCCGCGGTGACGTCTGTGGTCCAGCAGAGGACCCACCAAAGGTCGCAGAGACCTTCCAGGCTCAGATTGTCGTGATGCAGCACCCATCCGTCATCACCGCCGGTTACACGCCAGTCTTCCACGCCCACACGGCACAGGTCGCGTGTACCATCGAGTCCATCGACCAGAAACTCGACCCAGCCAGTGGTGAGGTCGCAGAGGAGAACCCGGACTTCATCAAGAACGGCGACGCAGCAGTCGTCACCGTTCGCCCACAGAAGCCACTCAGCATTGAGCCGTCCTCCGAGATTCCGGAGCTCGGTTCCTTCGCAGTCCGCGACATGGGTCAGACCATCGCGGCCGGCAAGGTCCTCTCCGTCAACGAACGGTAAACCACAATGCAACAAGCACGCGTCCGGCTCGCGGGCACCAGCCCCGTGGACCTCGACAAAATCTGCAGCGACGTCCGCGAAATCGCGGAGAAGACCGGTGTCAACCTGAGCGGTCCGGTGCCGCTCCCAACGAAAACGCTGGAAATCCCCACCCGCAAGTCCCCTGACGGCGAAGGGACGGCAACGTGGGAGCACTGGGAAATGCGCGTCCACAAGCGGCTGATCGACCTGGACGCCGACGAGCGTGCACTCCGTCAGCTGATGCGCATTCAGGTTCCCAACGACGTCAGCATCGAGATCGTCCTCGAAGACTGACTCCGGCGCATCCGCGCCTTTTTCGAACACGCACAGAGGGAACAGCATCCCGGCCCCCTCTCGGGGTTGTGAGCGTGTCACTCGCACGGACGAAAAACGAAGCTTCAAATAACGACACCGGTTACGTAAAACCGCGTTCGGGCTTGTAGATCAGCGGCAGATCGCTTCCTTCGCAAGGAAGAGGCCCCGGGTTCAAATCCCGGCAAGTCCATACATTTTGACGACGCAACACGGCAAGCGAAGCGAGTCGATGGATACGATTGAGACAAACGCACGTCATCCCTCAACCATCTCAACTAACTCAGGGTGGAACGCGACGTAGTGCAGTGTCCAGCAATCGGAGCGTTGAGTGCCAACTTCGTGGCCGTTTTCGCAGACGACGTTCGGGTCGTCGAGGCCGTCGAGTCCGCAACAGCCAGCAGTTCGGCTGTGGTTGTGGGACATGACTGTTCCCGGCGCACTCTGGATGTTGACGATGAAATTACCAACGTCGTACTCGCGAGGATTCGTTGTCTCGGTGGCGACGAAATAGACGCCTTCGGGGAGGTATGCTGTGGCGCCGGTTTCGTCAAACGAGACAGAATCGTGGTCGAAGAGACGATCGGTGTCAGTGAGCGTTTTGACGGCGGTTGTAAGTCTCGAACCGCACGACACACACACGAACCGAGTCATTAGCGTTCGTTCAATGAACTGAGATAAAGTGGTTACGGAGGGCGCGATTTGGGCGTAGAGCGGTGTAACAACCCGCCAACGACGAGCTATCACAGAAATAACCAGTTAAACGTGATAATTCGTGAATTATTATCTCCTCATCGGGCAAATCAGCACGGGTAGGTGAATTACAGTGGCAACTTCAGAAACTTCGATGAGTGAAACGGGTGGCATGACGATGAGCAGAATCAAGCTGGGGGCGTTCTACCTCGCGGTACTCATCACACTGGGCATGTTCGTGCTGTTTACGGGTGAGCTGTTCATGCTCCTCGGGCTTGGCTTCGGCCTCGGCCAGGAACTCGGTATCCACCAACTCCACGTCATGGGCATTGCAATCGTCGTGTTCTTCGGGGCACTGACGATGCTCGTTCAGTTGTACAAGCCAGTGACGCGCGTGGCGGCGTTCCAAGCGGGTGCGGTGATGATCGCCATTGCCACGCTCATCCTCGCGCTCACGGGCAACGCCTCGCTGAGTGAGGTGCTCCCGTTCTTCGTCGCGTTCGTCGTGGTCGGGCTGCTCCACCCCGCGGGCAGGAAGCTCCTCACGGTCGGGAAGAAGTACAGCCCGGCGCTGCTCGGGTTGACAATCGTGGCGGCCATCCCGCTGCTCGCGTTCGTTATCAACCAACTCGGACTCCAAACTGGGGCGGGTGACGAGCACGCGCTCATGGGCCACTACGCCATGATGGCGACGCTGTCGCTCACCATCGTCATCGCCGGCCTGCTCGTCGCGTTCGAGTCGATTGGCTTCCGCCTGCTCGCCTGGCTCCTTGGGGTGCTGACAGCATACTTCGGCCTCCTCTCGGTGGTGCTCCCGATTCAGGCGTCGAACGTTGGCGTCCTCTGGGGTGGGCTCGCCATCGTCTGGGCAATCGTGTTCGTCGCCGCCGCGGAGATGAGCGCCCGCGAAGACGCCTCGCCGTACTTCAGCCGCGAACTGCGCGAGCGTGACGACCTGATGCCCGGGAAGCCGGCCGGATAAAAACCAGCCGTTTGTTCCAGAAATAGCATCTTTTTCCAGACAATCGAACCATTATTATCCCCTCACCGGCCGTCCGTACGCCTACTGAGTGATAATAATGACAGTTACAGAATCGTCAGTCGACCAATCCACCACAACCACGATGCAGCGTGCGAAGCGCGTGGCGTTCTACCTCGTCGTTATCGCAACGGTTGGCATATTCGTATTAACCGTCGGTGAGTTGTTGTTGTTCCTCGTCCTTGGTTTCACGATGGGTGCGGAACTCGGCATCCACCAGTTCCACCTCATCGCGCTCGCAAGCCTCGTTGCGTTCATTACGCTCGGCGTCCTCGTCCAGCTCTACAAGCCCGAAACGAGAGTCGCCGCATACCAGGCGACGTTCCTCGCGATGGCGTCTCTGACTGTCCTTCAGGTCATGATGGGCGACCTTGGCGTTGTGGTGTTTTTCATCCCAATCGTACTGATTGGACTCCTGCACCCAGCGGGTCGCAGACTATTCACCGTCGGGGAACGATACAGCCCTGCTCTACTCGTGCTCACCGTCGCAGCGGCTGTTCCGCTGTTGGCCTACGCTGGAAACCAGTTCCAACTCCAAGCCACTGGTGACGAACACGCCTTGTTCGGCCACTACATGCCAATGGTAGCCCTCGCGCTCACCATAATCGCAGCAGGCCTGCTCGTCGCGTTCGAGTCGATTGGCTTCCGCCTGCTCGCCTGGCTGGCTGGGATGTTTGCCGCGTACATAGGTTTCGCTTCGATCGTCCTTCCGACGCTCACGTCGAGCGCGGGGACACTCTGGGGTGCGCTGGCCGTTGTCTGGGCCATCGCCTTCGTCGTGATGACTGAACTGAGCGCCCGTGAAGACGCCTCGCCGTACTTCAGCCGCGAACTGCGCGAGCGCGACGACCTGATGTCCGGGAAGCCAGCCTGAACGCTGTACCCGGTTCCGTCTTTTTTGCACGCACAAACGCACAGAGATACAACACAAGCAATTAACAAGTATGCCCGTTAATGGCTAGTCGAACGACACACGCATGTTACCCGCCGAGCGAAAGCGAAAAATCGTCGAACTGGTCACCGCGCACGATGGCTGTGCCGTCGATGAACTCGCAACGAACCTTGAGTTTTCGAAGGCAACGATTCGGCGTGACCTCCGCGAACTCGAAGAGGAGGGACTCATCGAGCGGTCACACGGCGGTGCGGTTCCGGTGACCGCCGTCGGGCGCGAACAGAGCTACGGCCAGCGCGACGTCCAGCGGTTAGAGGAAAAGGCGGCCATCGCGGAGGTTGCGACGGGTCAGATTCACCCCGGACAGGTCGTGTTTTTCGACGCCGGGACGACGACGATGCAGGTCGCAAAGCGCGCGCCGAAAGACGGCTCGTTTCTCGCGGTGACGAACTCGCCGTTGCTCGCCATGGAACTCATGAGCGACGAAAACGAGGTGAAACTCACCGGCGGGACGCTCCGGCGGCGAACCCGCGCGCTTGTCGGCCCGAGTGCGACGGGCTTCATGGAACGTATGAACTTCGACCTGCTGTTTCTCGGGACGAACGCCATCGACAAAGGAGGCGGTCTGAGCACCCCAAACGAGGACGAAGCGCTCGTCAAAGAGGTCATGATAGCGCGCGCAGAGCGCGTCGTGCTCGTCGCAGACGGGTCGAAACTCGGCAAGCGCAGTTTCATCGAGTTCGCCACGCTCGCGGACATTGACGTGTTCATCACCAATCAGTCGCTCAGTGCAGTACACCAAGAAGCGTTCGACGCGGCAAACGTAGACGTTCTTCAGACACAATGATACTGACCGTCACCCTGAATCCCGCAGTTGACCACACGCTCACGCTCGACCAGCCCCTCCGCCACGGCGAAGTGGCGCGAACAAACGACGCCCAGTACGACGCCGGTGGCAAGGGCATCAACGTCTCGAAATACCTCGGCGAATGCGGCGTCAAGACCTGTGCGACCGGTCTCGTCGGCGGCTTTCTCGGCCAGTTCATCGAGACACGACTCGACGAAACCGGCGTCTCAACAGACTTCGTCGAGATTACGGGACTCACGCGGCTGAACACGACCCTGCACGCGCCAGACGGCGAGTTCAAGGTGAACCAAGACGGCCCGCACGTCGGTGTGGCTGCCATAGAGCACATCATCGACACCGCACAGCAACACGACCCTGAAACGGTCGTTATCGCGGGCAGCCTGCCGCAGGGACTCGATGCGAGCGCGATAGACCGCATCGCGCAAGCGGGCGCGTGGGAGACCGTCGTGGACGTCGGCGGCGACCTGCTCACCGAGCTATCTGCGGAGTACGCACTCTGTAAACCGAACCGAGAAGAACTCACTGTGGCGACTGGGGTGGAGACGGAGTCGCTCGAAGACTGCGTCGCGGCGGCGAAAGCCCTGCGCGAACAGGGCTACGAGCGCGTGGCGGCATCGCTCGGTGACGACGGCGCGCTGCTCGTCACCCCAGAACGCGTGTTCCACGCGGCCGCACTCGACGTGGACGTCGTAGACACCGTCGGCGCGGGCGATGCGTTCCTCGCGGGCATGCTGTCGGCGTTCGCGCGCGGGGTGGGAGACGAAGCAGCTCTCAAAGAGGGAGTCGCCATCGCGTCAGAAGTGGTCACTACCCCCGGCACACAGGTGCCAGTGTTGTCAAACGTGCAACGCAACGCAGGCCGCGTGACTGTTTCTGCACGACAGTAAGAGCCGGGTAAACGGCTTTCTTCCGTGCATTATTTTGTCAATAGAGAGAAGTAGCCAATAAATTCCGTTACTAAATATACATAAATAATCATATTCGAAACATCTTTTGAACACAGTCTCTAGCGTTCGAGCAGACCATGTCATCTAGCGATTCAGTAGAAACGGCGCTCCGAACACACCTCACTTCTGTGAAGGAAGACCTGATGACCGGGGTCTCGTTCATGATTCCGTTCGTCACGATTGGTGGTATTTTCCTCGCCCTCGGGTTCGCCGTTGGCGACACACAGACTGTGTTCGACAACACGGGTTCACTCGGTTGGTTCCTCGCCCAGATTGGCGTGGCCGGGCTGACCCTGATGGTTCCGGTGCTCGGTGCCTACATCGCGTACGCAATCGCAGACCGCCCCGCACTCGCTCCCGGGTTTGTGCTCTCATATCTGCTCCAGCAGGGCACGGTCGTCACCGAGGCAGGCAAGTTCATCGGCTTAGACGCCGGTGGCCTCGGTGCTGGCTACCTCGGCGCGCTCGTGGCCGGACTGCTCACCGGCTATGTTGCACGCTTCTTCAAGAACCTGAACGTCCCGAAAGAGATTGCTCCGATGATGCCGGTGCTCATCATCCCCGTCCTCACGACGGCGGTGCTCGCCCCGGTCGTCCTCTTCGGCATCGGCGCACCCGTCGCCATCGCAAACCAGTCGCTCACTGCCTTCCTCAAAAGCTTACAGGGCGGACAGGCGCTCGTCATCGGTCTCATCCTCGGCGGGATGATGGCGTTCGACATGGGTGGACCCGTCAACAAGGTGGCCTACCTATTCTCGGTCGGCCTCATCAGCGAGGGCGTGTACGCCCCGATGGCCGCCGTCATGATCGCTGGCATGACGCCGCCGCTCGGCATGGCGATTTCGAACTTCATCGCCCCACAGAGGTACGCTACCGAGATGAAAGAGAACGCGAAAAACGGCGTCCTGATGGGCCTGTCGTTCATCACGGAAGGTGCGATTCCCTACGCTGCCGCAGACCCACTTCGGGTGATTCCCGCCCTCGTCGCCGGGAGCGCCGTCGCCGGTGGTGCCTCAATGTCTCTCGGCGTGACGATGCCCGCCCCACACGGCGGCATCTTCGTCGTCCCGCTCTCGAACCAACCCCTGCTGTTCATCGGCTGTGTCCTGCTTGGCTCGCTCGTGACCGCGGGCATGGCAACCGGCCTCAAGGCAACTGTTGGCGAGTCTGCCACAGGAACTACATCACAATCGTCCGATTGAGCACACACAGAACGCGTCCACCTTTTCATCAACAATGCACTCAGAAACCATTGACACCCTGCTTCCGGAGACGCACATCTCGCTTTCCGGAGCCCCGACAGAGAAGCGCGCATGCATCGAATACCTCCTCGACCTCGCGGTCTCCGGCGGCCGCGTAACCGACCGCGATGCAGCCCTCACAGCCCTCCTCGAACGCGAAGAACAGACGACGACCGGCGTCGGCATGGGCATCGGCATCCCCCACGCGAAAACCGACGCCGTAGACGAGCCTCTCGTCGCCTTTACCCGCTCTGAGGCGGGAATCGACTTCGGCGCGATGGACGACGAACCGGCCCACCTCATCTTCATGATTCTCGTCCCGGCCGAGGGCAGCGACGACCACCTCCAGATTCTGAGTTCGCTCTCTCGGGCGCTCATGCACGAGGAAGTGCGCGAATCGCTGTACGACGCAGAGACAGAGGCGACCGTCCGCGAGACGCTCAAGGAGGCGGTGGCGTAATGGAGCGCACCGTCACCGTCGTCCCCGAAGACGGCCTCCACGCCCGCCCCGCCGCGAGCTTCGTCGAGGCCGCGGGAGAGTACGACTCGGAGATTACGATTGCCCCCGCAGACGGCGATGCGGTCAACGCCCAGAGCATGCTCGCGGTGACGAGCCTCGGCGTTGCCTCCGGCGACGACGTGGTGCTCACCGCCGAGGGCGCGGACGCAGAAGCCGCCCTCGACGCGCTCGAAGCAATCCTTACAACCCCCGAAGACAGTGCCTGAACAGATGTCTCGAACCGTCACTGGAACCGGCGCGACGCCGCTTTCCGATGTCGGAACTGTCCGCTGGTATCGCCCAGACGAGAGCCTCCCCGAGACGACCGACGCCGGGACGCCCGAAGAGGAGCGTGCCAACTTCGAGGACGCAAAGGAGACCGCTCGTGAAGAAATCGAAGCAGAGCGCGAACGAACCCGCGACCTGGTCGGTGAGGACGAAGCAGGCGTGTTCGACGCCCACCTCCAGTTCCTCGCAGACCCGCAAATCGAAGCCAGCGTCGAGGACGGTATCGACGACGGCCTCGCTGCGACCGCCGCCGTCCGCGAGGCGTTCGCAGACCCCATCGCACAGTTCGAGTCGATGGACGGGATGATGGCAGAGCGCGCAGACGACCTGCGCGACGTTCGCAACCGACTGGTGCGCATCCTCGCCGGGAGCGAGCGCATCGACCTCTCTGCGCTCCCCGCGGGAACGATTCTCCTCGCAGAGCGCCTCACGCCGAGCGACACGGCCCAGCTCGACCCCTCGCGGGTCGCGGGCTTCGCCACCGTCGAAGGCGGGCGCACCTCACACGCCGCCATCTTCGCTCGCTCGCTTGGCATCCCCGCGGTCGTCGGCGCGGGCGCGGGCATCGAAGATATTCAGGAAGGAACGGAAGTCGTCATTGACGGCAACGCAGGCGAGATCATCGTTGACCCCGACGAGGCCGTGAGAGCCGACGCCGCGAGTGGCCGCGACGTTGAGATCCATACGGACGCCGTCGAGACCACCGACGGCGTGTCCATCGAAGTCGCCGCAAACGTCGGGACGCCCGCAGAAATCGAGAGCGCGGTCGAACACGGCGCAGACGGGATTGGCCTGTTTCGCACCGAGTTCCTGTTTTTCAACCGCGAGTCGCCCCCAAGCGAAGACGAGCAGTACGAGGCAATCGCGGAGACGCTGTCTGCGTTCCCCGACGGCCGCGTCGTCGTCCGGACGCTCGACATCGGTGGGGACAAACCGATTCCGTATCTCGACCAAGCGCCCGAAGAAAATCCATTCCTCGGCGAGCGCGGCATCCGCCGGTCGCTCGACTCCGACGCTGACCTGTTTCGCACGCAACTGCGGGCGCTCATGCGTGCGGCGGCGAGCGAACACGGCGACGGTCTCTCGGTCATGTTCCCCCTCGTCTCGACCGTGGACGAACTCGACCGTGCGCTCGAAGCCGTAGACGAGGTTGCAGCCGACCTTGAGGAAGCGGGCGTCGAGTGGGCGCGCCCCGAGTTCGGCGTCATGGTAGAGACGCCGAGTGCGGTGTTCATGGCAGAAGAACTCGCCACGCGCGTGGACTTCTTCAGCATCGGGACGAACGACCTCACGCAGTACGTGATGGCGACCTCCCGCGAGAACGACCGCATCTCCTACCTCCACGACCCACGCCACCCGGCCGTGCTTCGGGCCATCCACCGCATCGTACAGGTGGGCCACGAACACGACTGCTGGGTCGGGATGTGCGGCGAGATGGCGGGCGACCCAACGCTGCTCAAACTGCTCGTCGGCCTCGGCTTAGACGAGCTATCGATGAGTGCCATCACCATCCCGGATGTGAAAGCGGGCGTCGCCGCAACATCGCACGCAGACGCCGCCACACTCGCCAGCGACGCGCTGGCCGCAACGACTATCTCAGACATCACACAACTGCTCAACCAATGAAATTCGTCGCCGTAACCGCCTGTCCGACGGGAATCGCACACAGCCAGATGGCCGCCGAGAACTTAGAACAAAGCGCCCCCGAGCTGGGCCACGAAATCAAAGTCGAGGTCAACGGGGCCATGGGCACGGAAAACGAACTCACTGCAGACGATATCGCCGCGGCCGACGCAGTCATCGTCGCCGCAGACACCAAGGTTCAGACCGACCGCTTCGAGGGGAAACCGCTCGTAAACGGCACGGTCAAAGACGCCGTGAACGACGCGGGTGCGATGATTGAGGAGGCCGTCTCGATTGCCGGTGACGCGTCCGCAGCGGAGACGGTGGACACCGATTCCGAGCCACCGACCGAGGAAGCGTCCACGGCAGACGGCACAGCAGACACGACCGACGACACCGACGATGACGACGGCGGGCTGTTCGGCAAAGTGAAAAAGCGGTTTTCGTAACGCCGAACTACCGCGCTGCTTGCATTTTTCGTGGGCCAGTGAGACACCACCCAGCGGCGCATTCGACCCGTTTATTGCGGAATCAATCAAGACAATTACCTGTCCAGAATCTGTGACAGGAATTTATACCGAATGACCATGTGAGTAGGCACAGACAGGCTTGGGCCATGATTGACCTCACTCTCGATATGACGCAGTACGACTGCCCGTTCATCGACACCACCGACGACCACCCAGTCTCGTTTACCGCCATGCAGTGGGACTTCAACAACCGCTCTCAAGAATTAGAAACTCGGATGTTGGTCGAAGCACCGGACCGGTCAACGCTCGATGACGGCCTCCACGCCCTCGCAGACCACGACCACATGCACACCCTCGAACTGCTCTCGAAGCGAGGCGACCGCGCGCAAGTGAAAACGACGATTGGCGAGACACAAGCGATGGCGACGGTGCGCGAGTACGACGCCTACATCACCGGCCCGTTCCACATCGAAGACGGCTCTGAGACGTGGCACGTCGGCGTCGATGACGGCGGTCTTGCGGACGATTTTCTCGCGGAGCTCGAACGCCACAACGAGTTCGGCATCGACTCACGGCGAACCTACGAACTCGGCGAGTTGTTCGACTTGCTCAGAAACGCTGGCCCGGCAATCTCGTTGCTCGAAGGCTGTCGCAATCTCTCGACGGTCGAACGTGAGACGCTTTCAACGGCGGTCGAAGCGGGCTACTTCAACAGCCCGCGCGACGCGAATCTCTCGACTCTCGCCGCGGAGTTTGACATCTCGAAAACCGCCGTCTCGAAGAATCTCAGGCGCAGTCAACAGAAACTGCTCGAAAACGTCATCAGGGCGATGGCCGACCTCGAATGAGGCGCACGTTCACATATTAACCCGGTGCTATTTTTCGGTTTATGAGGAACAGTAGTCCGTGACAGTGGCCAGCACGGGAGGCCGTGACGTGGTTCGAGACCCCCTCCCTGCAGGCGCACGACTATGATACAGCTATGACTCACAAAACTTCTCCAGACGACGGAATGGACCGACGGGCCATGCTCAAGGCCGTCGGCGGAACGGCACTCGCGGCGGCGCTCGCCGGGTGTAGTTCGCTCATCGGTGCAGGCACGAACCAAGACACCTCGGGTGAGGTAAGCGACGTACCGGACGAACCGATTCAGGCGGGCCTCCAGACGTTCACCGAAGGCCCGGCGGCCGTGCTTGGCCTCCAGTCGCAGTACGGCGCGGAACTCGCCGTCGAACGCATCAACGCCGCGGGCGGGATTGCCGGTCGGGAAATCCAACTTGATGTGAAACACGAAGCAGACGCCTACGTCGAGAACTACACGCAGTTCGTCTCCGAGGGCAAGGAAGTCACGTTTGGGCCGGTCTCATCGGGCGGGCACGCCGCCCTTGCACCGGAAGTCGAAGCCCAGGGCGTCGTGAACGTCTCGACCGACGGGACGGTCACGACGCTGTACGAGGAGACGGTTCCAGACCCGACCTATTCGTTCAGATTCCAGAACTACGACGTGATGGAGTGCGTATCTGCGGCCCGCGAGACGGTCAACCGTCTCGGTGCGGAGAACGTAAACACCGTCGCGGGAATCAACCCGAACTACGCCTTCGGGAAAGACGAGTGGAAGGTGTACACGACGGCGCTGCAGAAGCTCACCGACGTGGAAATCGTCTATGAAGGTTTCCCCGACCTGCTCGCAGACGACATGTCCACCCACATCACCGAAATCAACAACCAGCAGCCGGACGTGACGTTCTCCAGTCAGTGGGGTGGCGACGTGGTGACCATGATGAATCAGGCCGCCGCGAACAACATGTTCGACAACACCCAACTCGTCGGGACGGTACTCTACAGCGCCGTCAATGACCTGAGTCAGGACATCGTCGAGCAGGCACAGGCGTTCTCTGGGTCGCGCAACTACTACTGGGGCGAGCCGGAGCCCTCCCGCTGGAGTCCCGGCCAGAAGATGCTCGACGATGCCCGCAGCAAGTGGGACATCATCCCGAGTGGCCACTTCATGAGCGGCTACGGCGCGGTTGCGTCGTGGGCGACGGCCACCGAAAAAGCAGTCAACCTCCTCGGTGGCTGGCCAAGCCAAGAGCAGATTGCCATGTCCCTCGAAGGCCACGGCTTCTTCACGCCCGCCGGCTATCACGTCATGAGCGAGCGCCACCAGGGCCTCTCGACGACGTACTTCGGCGAGATGGGCTGGTCGGGCGACGTTGGCGCACCCGTCTTGAACGACATCAACTCGTACAGTCCACCGGACGTGTCGCCACCGCCGGGCACGAAGTCCATCGACTGGATCGAGAGCTGGTAACCCGAGTTCCGCTTTCATGACGAAAATTCAGCAAACCACGAACAGCGACCTATGAGTGTCCTCACAAACTTCATCACACACACGCTCCACGGCGTCCAGTACGGGTTCATCCTGTTTCTCATCGCGTCGGGACTGACCATCATCCTCGGCATCCTCGACGTGTTGAACCTCGCCCACGGCGAACTGTACGCGCTTGGAGCCTACGTCGCATCGAGCGTCCTCGGCTACGTCGTCGGGCTGGTGCCGCCACCGACCGACGCGGCGTCACAGGCCGTGTTCGTCGCCGTCGTCCTCGGGGGTGCGGTGCTCACCGCCGCTGTCCTCGTGCCCGTTGGCGCAGCCATTGAGTCAGTTCTCTTGAGACCGATTTACGACCGCAACGAGGTGTACCAACTCGTATTGACGTTCGCACTGTTGCTCATCATCAAAGACGCCATCAAGTTCGGCTGGGGACCAACCCCTGTCCGGCTGCAGAGCGTCTACAGCGGCATCAACGGCATTCCCGCCGCCTCACTCGTCGGCCTCAACTACCCGACGTACAATCTGGTCATCATCGCGGTGGGCGCTGTCGTCGTCGTCGGGCTGTTTTACTTCTTCAACCGGACGAAAACCGGCCGCATCATCCGCGCGACGGCCATCGACCGCGAGATGGCGACGGCAATTGGCGTGAGCACCGACCGGACCTTCACGCTCGTGTTCGCCGTCGGCGCATTCTTCGCTGGCTTCGCCGGCGCGATGGCGCTCCCACCGACGAACGCGACTCTGGAGATGGGCGCAAACCCACTCGTCCTCTCCTTCGTCGTTATCGTGATTGGCGGCCTCGGGAGTCTGCGCGGGGCGTTCGTCGCCGCACTCGTCGTCGGCATTCTGAGCAAGTGGGCGACGTGGCAGTACCCGCCAGCCGAACTCGCCGCACCGTTCGCCATCATGGCCGTCATCCTGCTCGTGAAGCCGGACGGCCTCTTTGGCACGTGGGGTGAGATGGATGCGTAATCGACTGCCCGGCCTCGTCTCGCGCGACGGCGAGCGCAAGGTCAGAGTGATGCGCGGGCTCGAACTCACGTTGCGCCAGACGGCGCTTGCACTCGTTGGCCTGCTCTTTCTCTTCGCACTCCCGGACATCGCGCGGCTCTCGCCCACGATTCAACTCAGCGTCCTCCACCAAGGGGTCGTGTTCGGGCTTGCGGCGGTTGGCCTCAACCTGCTCGTTCGCCACACCCAACTCGTCTCGTTCGGGCACGCCGCCTTCTTCGGGACGGGAGCCTACACGACGGCGCTGCTCGCCGCGAAGTACAACGTGACCGAGTTCGCCCTCTTACTCATCGCAGGGATGCTGCTTGCGACGCTGATGGCGATGCTGATTGGCTACCTCTCGCTTCGCCACACGGGGCTGTACTTCTCGCTGCTGACGCTCGCCTTTGGGCAGTTGCTCTACGCGCTCGTTCAGGGGCAGGCCTTCTTTGGGTCGAGCGACGGCCTCCCCGTCCGTCCGGGGCCGAACATGCGTCCCGACATCTTCGGGTTGGCGCTCCCGCCGGACGCCTACGAGGTGCTGATGTACTACCTCACCGTCGTCCTCGTCGTCGTGTCGCTGCTCGTGATGTGGCGACTCATCAACTCGCCGTTCGGCGCGGCGCTCGACGCGATTGGCCAAGACCGCACCCGTGCTCAGTTCATCGGCATCCCCGTCCGCCGGTACGTCTGGCTCGCGTTCGTCGTCTCCGCGGTGTACGGCGGGATGGCCGGCGCGCTCTACGCGATGGTGCAACAACACGTCAGGCCCGGCCCAGTGCTCTACTTCCTCCGGTCGGGGGACATCCTGTTCATGGCCATCCTCGGCGGGTATCAGACCCTGCTCGGGCCGCTCGTCGGCGGTATCGTCCTCGTGCTCTTGCAGGACATGGGTCGTGACCTGACCAACTACTTCGACGCGCTGACCGGCCTCGTGTTGCTGGCGCTCGTCTTCGGGTTCCCACAGGGTATCGTGGGGTCGCTCAAGAAAGGCGGGCGCGTCAGAAACGCCGCGAGCAGTTTCAAAGACGATCCGGCTGTCATCGGGTCGTGGCTCTCGTCGTTCACAGAATCGCTCGTCACCGCCGCAAGCCGGTCGGTACAGAACGTCAAAGTCCTCGTCTTCGGGGTGAAGTGAGATGCTAGAAGCCAAAACCTTGAGAAAGCAGTTCGGCAGTCTCGTAGCGACCAACGACGTGTCCGTCGAATTCGGCCGGCACGACGGCGAAATCGTGTTCATCGTCGGGCCGAACGGCGCGGGGAAAACCACGCTCGTGAATCTCCTGACTGGCCTGCTCTCGCCCGATTCAGGGAGCGTCGTCATGGACGGGAAAGACATTACCAGGATGGCTCCCGAAGACCGAGTCCACGCCGGACTCGTCCGCAGTTTCCAGGTCGTGCAGGTGTTCGACGAGATGACCGTCCGCGAAAACGTCCGGACGGCGGTGCTCTCGAAAGAGAAGAAATTGATGAGCATGTTCAGCCTCCGCGACGAACACGCCGAGGTCGAACGAAAGGTCGACGACCTGCTTATCAAGTTCGGCTTAGACGAGCACGCAGCCCACGTTGCCGCAGAGTTGCCCCACGGCACGCGCAAACTGCTCGACGTGTGCATGTCCTTCGGCCTCGAACCCGATTACCTCCTGCTCGACGAACCCACCGCCGGGGTTTCGACCAGCGAGAAGGAGTACGTCATCGAGACCATCGCCAGCGTGAGCAAAGAAGAGGGCGTGACGACGGTGACAATCGAACACGACATGGACATCGTGAAGGGGTATGCAGACCGCGTCGTGGCACTCCATCAGGGAGCCATCCACGGACAAGGCGACCCGTCAATTCTCGAAACCGACGACGAACTCCGCCGCCTCCTGTTGGGGGTGGAGAAATGAGCGACTCACTCCTCTCGGTCAAAAACGTAAACGCCGAAGTCGAGGGCTTTCAGGTGACCCACGACGTCTCCTTCGAGGTGAACAAAGGCGAGGCGATCGGCCTCGTTGGCCGCAACGGTGCGGGTAAGACCTCCACCTTCCGGGGAATTATGGGCCTCACCAACCTCCAGAGCGGGTCGGTGCGGTTTGCAGGCGAGGAGCTCACCGACCTCCGCGCCGAACTCATCCCGAAACGCGGGATTGGCTACCAGCCAGAAGACCGCAAACTGTTCACCGGGATGACCGTAGAGGAGAACCTTCGACTCCCCATCTGGACGGCCGGAAAAGCGCGGGGAATCGACGACGAAGACGCCGTAATCGAGGAAGTGTACGACGTGCTGCCCGAACTCGAAGAACGCTCGAACGCGAACGTCGAGAACCTCTCTGGTGGGCAGGCGAAGATGGCTGCGATTGGTCGCGCCCTCGCGCTCAAGCCCGACTTGCTCATCTTAGACGAACCACTCGAAGGGCTTGCTCCAGTTGTGGTCGAGAACCTGAAAACCCACATCAAAGCCATCAACGAACAGGGCATTGCCGTGCTCATCGCGGAGTCGAACGTGACGCACGTCCCCGACATCGTAGACCGCATCGTCGTCATCGAACGCGGTGAGGTGGTCGATTCGGGCGACCCACACGAACTCAAAAAGAAACCTGCGATTCAAGAACTGATGCAGGGAAGCGGACAGGAATAATCAGTTCGGAAGCTCCGATTCACGGAGCGTTTTTCGCTGGATTTTCCCCGTCGTCGTCTGCGGAAGTTCGGTGACGAACTCAAGTTCGCGTGGATACTCGTATTTCGCCAAATTCTGTTTGACGAGCGTTTGAATCTCTGTTTTAAGCGCGTCGCTCGGTTCCGTCCCGTCGGTCACCTGCACGAACGCTTTGATGAGTTCGCCTCGGCGGTCGTCCGGGACGCCGACGACTCCGACCTGTGCGACGGCTGGATGTTCCAAGATGGCGCTCTCGACTTCGCCCGGCCCGACGCGGTAGCCACTCGTCATGATAAGGTCATCGTCCCGCGATTTGAACCAGATGTAGCCCGCGTCGTCGCGCTTGCCGAGGTCGCCAGTGAGGTGCCACGGGCCGACGCGCGCCTTTTCGGTTTTCTCGGGGTTGTTCCAGTACTCTTTGAACACGACAGGGTCGCCCTCTCGACGCACCGCGATTTCGCCGATGTCGCCCGTGGCACACTCTGCGCCCGTGTCGGGGTCGACGATGGCCACGTCGTGGCCGGGGACGGGTTTACCCATGCTTCCGGGGAGCGCGTCGAACCACTTTCGGCAGTTCGTGACGAGCAGATTTGCTTCAGTTTGGCCGTAGAGTTCGTTCACCGCGACGCCGTCGAGTTCGGCGTCTGCCCAGTCTAAAATTTCGGGCGTGAGCGGTTCGCCACCCGAACAGATGGCGGTAAGCGAGAGGTCGTACTGTTCTGCAGGCGAGTCAACATCCATCAGCATGCGGATGGCAGTCGGCGGGAGGAACGAATCGGTGACGCCGAACTCCGCCATGAGCGAGAACGCGGTCTTTGCATCGAACTTCCCCATCGGGTAGCCAACGACGGGACGGCCGTAGTGCCACGCGGGAAAGACGAGGTCACCGAGCGCGCCAATCCACGCCCAGTCTGCGGGTGTCCAGCAGACGGCGTCGTCTAAGTCGAGTTCGAAGTACATCTGGAACGCCGGGCAGTGGCCTACCCAGACGCCGTGGCCGTGGAGTGCGCCTTTCGGCGGGCCGGTCGAACCGCTCGTGTAGATAATAATGGCGGGCGTTTCGGCGTCGGTTTCGACGATGTCGAAGGTGTCTGGTTGCCCGGCGAGTACGTCTTCGAACGGCGTTTCGGGGCTGTCCGCTGCTCTATCGACTTCGATGACGTGGGCAAGGTCGGGGCAGTCGTCACGAATCTCCGTGACCACATCGCGCACGCTTTCGTCTACGACGATGGCTTTCGCCTCGCTGTCGCGGAGGCGGTAGCCGACGGCGTCCGGGCCGAACAGTTTCGAGAGCGGAAGCGAAATTGCGCCGAGTTTCCAGCAGGCGAGGTGCGTGAGCAGGTTTTCCGGTTTCTGTGGGACGAGGACGGCGACGCGGTCACCGCGTTCGATGCCGCGAGCTTCGAGGCCGTTGGCGAGTTGGTTCGACAGCCGGTCGAGGTCGGCAAACGAGTAGGTCTCGCGTCGTCCGTCAGGATACGCCTGATACAGTGCTGGGGCGTCTCTATCTTCGTGTTTTCTCACGAGGTCGTGAGCGAGATTGTAGTCATCGGGAAGGTCCCACTCGAACTGGTCGCGCGCGGTGTCGTAGCTCTCCGTTGGAACCGTGACGTGCCAAGCCATGGCGCAGACTACGGCTGGCAGCGCCTACTAACCGGAGGTTCACATATGAAAGCGCGAGAAAGCGGGTGGGGTTACTCGTCTATTGACTCGTCGGCTTCGTCGTCATCGTCCTCGATGACCACGAGCCCGCGGCTGTTGACCGCGTAGGGGTCGAGGCCGACTTCTTCGAGGAACTGCTTGTATTGGCGTTCGCAGGTTTCTGCGGCCTTCTGGCGGTCGGAAGCGCGGTCACAGAGTTCGATGAGATTTTCGGGGACGTCGTTCTGGTAGACAATCCAGTGGTTGATGAGGTCTGAGAGCCGTCGGATGGGGCTCGTGAAGTGGCCGTAAATCTCGAAATTGAGCGCGTGGTGGCCGCCGAACGGGTCGTTCATGTACTTCGCCCGGGGCATCACCTTCATCACGGCCCACTGAATCTTGTTGAGCTGGCGGCCGGGGGCGTTTTCGATGGTCGCGTTCACGGCCTT
Organism: Haladaptatus sp. ZSTT2; assembly: GCF_037081775.1. NCBI lineage: Archaea > Methanobacteriati > Methanobacteriota > Halobacteria > Halobacteriales > Haladaptataceae > Haladaptatus > Haladaptatus sp. ZSTT2. Next base: position 1,962,734 of record NZ_JBAMHQ010000001.1, on the reverse strand, counting down.
GCGCGGGTCGTCCCACGTGCTGCCGGGGATTTTCACGCCGTCAAGGTCTTGGATCTCTTGGAGGGCTTTGTCCCACTCGTCGGGAGTTGGCTGGGGGTGGACGCGGTACATCGCCTCGACCCCACGGCCCCACATGAGTTCGTGGGTGACGGCCTTGTTCGCCTTCAGCATGCACTCCTCGATGATGGTGTGAGCGCGGTCACGGCTCGGGTTGAGCACGAGCGAGCCGTCTTCTTTGCGCTGTTCGTGGAGTTGGTTTGCGAGTTCGAAGACGAGCGAAATCTCGTCGTGGAGGTCTGCGTCTTCGTCGTCTAGGCGCTTTTCTGCCTGCGAGTAGGTCAGGCGTTCGTCGGATTCGATGACAGATTTGTAGATGTCGATAGACTCGTAGGAGAGTGTCTCCTTGCTGATGTGCATCTCGACGGTGTGAGCGAGGCGTTCCTCGTTGGGCACGAGCGAACAGACCGTCTCTGCGAGCATCGGCGGGAGCATGTGGATGGTGTACGCGGGCAGGTACACTGTGTTCCCGCGTTTGACCGCCTCCTCCCACATATTCGACTCGGGGTGGACGTAGTGGGTCACGTCCGCGATGTGTACCCACAGCGTGTACTCCTCTTCTCCTTCCTCGATGCTGATGGCGTCGTCGAAGTCCTGGGCGTCCACCGGGTCGATGGTCCACGTCGGCATGTCCCGGAGGTCAGTCCGATTGTCCACCTCGGCGTGGATTTCCTCCTGGACGTCGGTGGTGCGTTCTTCTGCTTCGGCCATGACTTCCGGTGGGAAGGCATCGCGAATCTCGAACTTCTCGAAGAGTTCCTCGCGTTTGTTCGCGAGGTGTCGGGCGAGGTCTTCGTCGATTTCGACGGGACCTTGTCCCTCGGCCGTCCCGGCGTAGGCCTGGGCGTCGTCAGTCATACCCGGGGCTACGGAAGTCGGACAGAAAGACGTATCGACCCGAACAGGGAGGGTCGGTCAGCGCTCACCGAGCGAATCGTACCGGTCTCTGACGGTCTGGGTGTAGCGTGCGAGGAACTCATCTTGTGAGACTTCGCCCGCGCCACACTCCGTGAGCAAAGTTTCGAGGCCGCCGCGTGGCTGGTGGCAGAGGTCTGTGTCGCATTTCTTACAGAGGTGTTCGAACTGTTTGCCATCGCGATCCCAGCGGTTGCCGTACTTGTCGTATTCACGCGCTTCGTTGCGAAGGACAGTCTTGCCACACGCGGTACAGGTGACAACCGTGCTGGCCCGGGACTTCCGGGAACCCCACATGAGCGGGGCTTAGACGCGGGAATATTTAGCTGTTGTTGCGGGCGCAAATCTGCGGACGGACGATTTAATGTCCGGCAGTGACAGTCTCCGATATGGAAGTCAAATCTCGCCATCACCTCCGCAGTGACGAGGTAAAAGCCGTGACAGAAGCCCTCGCAGACGGACTCGGTGTTGACCTCGACGCGGACAGTTTCGAGCTCGTTGAGTTCAAAGATTCGGACTTCGAACTCATCCTCGTAGACGGCGCGGCAACGGTTGGCCGTCTCGATGGCACACCGTTTCTCACGGTTCGAGGCGCAAACGACTACCCGCCAGAGCGAAACGTCGTGACGGTCGATGCCGGCGCCGTCTCGTTCGTCTCAGACGGCGCAGACGTGATGCGCCCGGGCATCGTCGAAGCCGACGACTCCATCGAAGAAGGTGACGTCGTCGCCATCGCAGAGGAAACCCACGGCAAAGTGCTCGCCATCGGCACGGCGCTCACCGCGGGTTCGGACATGGTCGGTGACTCCGGCAAAGTCGTCAAATCCATCCACTTCGTCGGCGACGAGTTGTACAACTTTACCGCATAAAAGAGAAGTTGCGTTTTAGTTATCCGACGAGTCGAGGCCGAGCGCTGTGGCCACGTCGAGCAGGCCTGCGCCAGACTCGTTCGAACCGAGTCCAATATCTTCTGCCGCGCTCGCAAGCGACGAGCGCGTCTGCGTGTTCGAACTCCCGCCCGCCATGAGTTGGGCGGCCGCGCCCGCGACGTGCGGCGTCGCCATCGACGTGCCGGAGAAGGTGTCGTACCCGCCGACGACCGAGGAGTAGATGTCCGTCCCGGGTGCGGCAATATCGACTTCTGGCCCCTGTGAGGAGAACCCGGAGAGGTTGTCAGCGGAGTCAGTGGAGGAGACGGCCATGACCGTCGAGTAGGCTCCGGGGTAGCCAACGCAGTTCGTACACGGCCCGCTGTTTCCGGCCGCGCCGACGAGGAAGACGCCGTTGTCGACGGCGTACTGGCAGGCGTCTTTGAGCGTCTGTGCGCCGCTGCTCGCGCCGAGGCTCATCGAGCCGACGTCGTAGCCTTGGTCTGCGACCCACTCGATGCCTGCGGCGACGTCAGAGAGGTAGCCGCTGCCGCGCTTGTCGAGGACTTTGACGGCGTGGAGGGTTGCCTCGGGGGCGACGCCGACGACGCCTTCTGCGTTGTCGATACCGGCGGCGATACCGGCACAGTGGGTGCCGTGGTCGTTGTCGTCGTCCCAGTCGTAGGCGTAGTTGCCTTTTGCCTTCGTGAACGCTTGGCCAGCCCCGATGTTCGCGGCGAGGTCGGGGTGGTCTGAGTCGATACCCGTGTCGATGATGGCGAGGTCTGCGCCGCTACCGGTGTAGCCGTTTGCGTGGGCGACGTCTGCGTCTACGCGGTCGATGCCCCACGGCTGGGTCTGGGACTGTGTAGTGACACCGTCGCCCGGTTTGCCGATGGCGTACATCGTAATGTCGTCTTCGACGTAGCGGACCTCGCTGTGTTTTTGCAGTTGCGCAACGGCTTGGTCTGAAAAGCGCCCGGCAACTGCCTGCCCATGTGCGCCAAAGTCGAGCGTGCGGTGGACGGTGTGGGCTTGCCCGCGCGCTTCTGCGCTTGCGCCGGGGGAGCTCGTCCCGACGATGCGGCGGGGCGGCTTTTCAGCGGCCGCACTCCCAACGAAAAGTGTGCCAACTGCTCCAACAGCAGAGGTTTTTAGCAATGTTCGTCGCGTTAAATTTATATCACTCATATATGCAATATTTACGACCCAGCCACAGTATTTAATTCTTGGCCTGTGTTGGCATGGCGCAGCGACCCGGGCGCATGGTGTCAAGCAGACCACGTCTGACGTAACACCTATACTCGAAGCAACCGGTGTGTGTTCTATGGGATTTATGAACAAGCTGCTGGGTGAGCGTGGGTCTCGAAAGACCGACGACTACCTAGAGCTCAACATAGATGACTTCGAGGCCGCGGCTGGCGATGCGAAGATGCGCGTCCACATCGCCAAGATCGGCAATCAACAGGACGTTATCGCCATCAAAGACGCCATCTATGACGGCGACCTCGTCATCGCGGACATCACGCGCCACGCGACCGAGGACCGCACGATGCAACGCATCAGCGACGAACTCCAGCAGGTCGCCCAGGAAGTCGGTGGCGACATCGTCCAGAAAGACGACGACCAGCTTATCCTCACGCCAACGGGCGTCTCTATCAGCCGCCAGAAACTCGGCGGCCGCTAAGCGCGCTCGACTTTTCTCTCTGCGGGCAAAAAGGGCCCGAGAGTATGAAAGACCATGACAGACAGTGCGGCCTCACTCCGTGCTATTGACTCCCACCATAGTAGCACTCACGGAAGGCCAGTATGTTACTACGTACCATACGACGATAAATCTAGGTATTATTTGCGGACTGTCCGAAAAATCTGAACCGACGTCGAATCGGGGTTAGAAGTCCGGCGAGTCGTCTTCGACTTCGCGCTTCATCGACTTTCGGCGGCTCTTTGCGTCGCGACCCGTGGCTTCAAGGAGGAAGTCGTTTTTGGCGCTCACGGCGTCTGCGGCGTGGTCTGCGAGGCCTTTATCGAGAATCTCTTTTGCGTCTCGCTCTTCGAAGTGGACGGCGAGTTTGTCCTTTTTGCCGCTGTATTTGACCGCACCGGCAATGATGCGCGTGAACACTGGGTTCTTGGGTTCGCCAACGACGAAGAGGTCACTTCCTTTGAAATCTTCCGTCCCCGTGATTGTCCCAAAGTAGTCTTCGACGGTTGCTTTCATGTCGGGGATTCGCTCTTCGAGCGTCTCGCCACGGCGCATCTTATACTCCTTCATGAACAGGTGTTTGCGTAGCCAGGTTTTACTCTTTTCGCGTCGCAACCCGGTCGAGATACCCCTGCTTGCACGACGGACAGATGTCACCTTCGCGCAGTGGGGATTCGCGCACCTCGGTCTCGAAGTCGCACTTCGGACAGTGGAAGTGGCCATCGCCCGGCCGCGTGGCCGGAGCAGGCTCGTCAAGCTCCGCTGCAGCATCGTCGCCGTCGCCGTTTCGCACCCAGCTCGTGTCCGTCGGGTCGACGTGCTCTGGTTCGTCCGGCCACTCGCCGGGTTTGCGCTGTGGCACCTCCTCTTCCTCGTCGGTGAGGATGATGCCGTCGTCCTGTTCGGGGTCTAAGTCGTCCAGTTCCTCGTACTGCTCGACTTCCGCTAAGTTCGGGGCCGAATCGTGCCCCACGTCTGCGGCTTCGTGCTCATCGATGATTTCGACATCTTCGTCTGCAGGGTCTGACGGGACGGCCTCCTCGTCGCCTGTCTCGTCGGTCGATTCGAAGTCGGCGGGTTCCTCGTCGGGTTCTGTGACAGCGGCTGCGTCATCGGAGACGGGTTCGTCCTCGACGGGTTCTGGCGCTCGTTGCGCCGTCTCCATCGTCGTGACCTCTTTGGCTTCAGAGCGCACCTGCGTGCCCCCACAGCGCTCGCACACCTCGATTTCACGCACCGTCACCACGACTTCGCTCCCGCGCTCCTCTCGCTCCCGTTCGACTTCCAGTTCGCCGTACCGGTGGCCGAGGAGCGAACACTTGAGACTCATTGGCAATTGCATCCCAACGTGCGAGTATAAGAGTACTGTTTCCTGTACTCCAGACGGCCACGTGGGAGCGAAATGACCCCCCGTTTCGGGGGGTGAAACAACAAACAAGCTGACAGGTGGGGGACAAGGGTAAGATGTATCCCGACATACAGTGGCGTATGAGGGCAAAGCGTGAGTATCGGAACCGCGACGCGACGGAGGTTGCGGTGCTCGACGCCTTGGTCGATAGAAAGGGCGAGGGGCTGACCGTGTTCGAACTGCGGGCGCACGCAGACATTTCCATCGACGAACTCGAAGACGCACTGGCGAGCCTGAAAGACGCCGGGCTCATCGAGGTAACCGACGAAGGGGCACGAACCGTCATCCTCCCAGACGACAAGGTCGTTCCAGAGCCGGGAGAGGCAGAAGACGAACCGTCACTGATAGACCGGATTCTCGGGAAGTTCTCGCCGTAGAGGGCGAGGTTTATTCCCGGCCAGCAAATACCACCAGCCATGACTGTCGTCGAGGGATTCCACGAAGACCACGGCGCAACGTTCACAGAGCGCGGCGGCCGTCGCGTCGTCCGTCACTACGGGCGACCCGCACAGGCGCACAAGGCCGTCCGGAACGTCGTTGGCGTCATCGAGATGGGCTACGGCGTCGTCCTCGTCGAAGGCGACGACTGCGTCGCGTTCGTGGACAACGCCATCTCGAACTCCGTCCCGACCGACGACGGACAGGGCGTCTATTCACTGCTTCTCGACCCGCAAGGCCGCGTCAAGCTGGACATGTACGTCTACAACGCGGGCGAGCGCCTCTTGCTGTTCACGCCGCCTGACCACGCACAAGCACTCGCAGACGACTGGCAAGGCAAGACGTTCATCCAAGACGTGGACATCAGCGTCGCCACCGACGACTTCGCCGTGTTCGGCGTCCACGGCCCGAAAGCCACCGAAAAAATCGCAAGCGTCCTGACTGGTCCCGGCGCGCCCGAAGGCCCACTCTCGTTCGACCGTGGGTCGATGGGCGAGGCGGGCGTCACCGTCATCGCAACCGACGCCCCGACTGGGGAGGAGGGCTACGAGGTAGTCTGCACCGCAGACCAAGCAGAAGAAGTGCTCGACGCGCTGCTCTATTTCGGCATGGCAGCCAGTCCCTTTGGCTACGAGACGTGGGACTCGCTCACCCTTGAAGCCGGAACGCCGCTGTTCGAAACCGAACTCGACGGCCAGATTCCGAACGTCGCCGGCATCAGAAACGCTCTCAACTTCGAGAAGGGCTGTTTCGTCGGCCAAGAGGTCGTCTCTCGGGTCGAAAATCGCGGCCAGCCAAGCCGCCGACTCGTCGGCATTGTCTGTGAAGAACTTCCCGAAGCGGGAGCTACCGTCTCCGTCGATGGCGAAGAAGTTGGAACCGTGACCCGCGCCGTCGAAAGCCCCTCGCGCGACGAACCGCTCGCGCTCGCCTACGTCGAATACGGGCTGACAGAATTCGACCTCAAAGTCGGAAAGACGACTGGAACCATCGAACGACTTCCGTTTGTGGAAGGGAGCCAGAAATCCGGGCGACTGCCGACGTATCTCGACTAACTACTTTCTCGACAGGAGCGCCTTCAACTGCTCGCGCGAGGCAATCGTGGTGGGCTTGTCCATGTGGACGCCAATCTCGCCTGCGAGCGTCCCAAGTCCGGCATTCTGCACGGGTTTCGGCAGCGAGTACGCCTTGCGAATCCACGCACCGAGACGAATTTCGGTACGTAAATCATCGCGCCACGCCCGCTCGTAGTCGCCAAGCGTGCTCGGGTCGTCGGGGTCAACCGTCGCCGCGGCGTGGTCTGCGGCGGTCATCCCGTACACAATTCCGCCGCCGGTGAACGGCTTGGTCTGGGCGGCCGCATCGCCAATCAGCAAACTCCGGCGGCCAGTCACGCGCTTTGGCGGGCCAATGGGAATCATGCCCGCACAGAAATGCGAGGTTTCGACGTCGTAGCCGGAGACGAACTCGTCGAACAGTTCGCGTGCGGTCGGCTCCGAACCCGGTGGCGCGGCGAGTCCGTACTCGACACCCGCCTCACCACGGGGGATGCGCCACGCGAAGAAGGTCGGCGCGGTCAAGTGCACGTCCACGTACTCGCCGGGGTCATCTTCCTCGGAGAAGGCAAGCACGCCCTGCAGTTTCTCCTTGGGTTCGGGGAGGCCACACTCGCGGCGCACCCGCGAGACGGGACCGTCACACCCGACGACGATTTTTCCCTCGAAGGTTTCCGTACCGTCTGGCGTTTGTGCCACAACCGAAACGCGGTCGCGGCGTTCGGTGACGCCCGTGACGCTGTGATTCTCGCGCAGGTCGGCACCCGCCTTGCGGGCCGTGTCTGCGAGAATCTTGTCAAGGCCGACGCGGTCGATGACGTTCGAGATGACCTCGTGTTTGTAGAAAAGGTGGGCGTCGCTTCCGGGGCCGCCCGCGTGGAATCGTGCGCCCGAGATTTCGTTCTGCAGAAGTTGCTCGCGCGCACCCGGCGGCGTGAACTCCCAGAGGTCGGTGCTGACGTGGCCCGAACAGGCGAGGGGTTTGCCCACCTCACCGCGTTCGAGGACGAGCACGTCGTGTCCGGCCTCGGCGGTACGACGGGCAAACCGCGACCCGGCAGGGCCAGCACCGACGACGACGAAATCGTACATTGCCTTCGCCTAACTTTTCCGCCAGTATATACTTCCCGGCCTCTCGGCGTCCCGTGCGAGCACTTATCAGTGAACACGCGGCCAGCACGGGCCATGTGAGAACTGCCGCGAAGCCGCCGCGGGTGTCCAGCAGCCGGCTTCGTGAGCGTGCTGTGCTGGCTGTGTGCCCCTATTCGATGACCGCGAAGCCGCGTGGTGTCAGTCCGGTGTAGCGGTCGCTCCACGGAACCGAGAGCGAGTCCCACGATTTTCCGGCATCCGACGAGCGCGAGATGCCGCGGTTCGAGAACGCGTAGACGACTCCGGGCTCGCCGACCGTCGCCAACTCAGGGCGAACCAGTCCGTCTCCTTCTCCGAGATCTGTCCCACAGCGTTCCCACGCACCGTCGCCCTCGCGTCTGTAGACGAAGGACTCAGCAGACGATGGGTTGTGCGCCGAATACGGCCCGGCGGCTGCGGTGAGAACCACCGTGTCCGGGTCGCCCGGGTCGGGTGCGACGCTCCAGCAGTAGCGGTGGCGCAACCCGTCCTGTAGGTGGCTCCACGATTTCCCGCCGTCTCGTGACTCGGCGTAGCCGTCGCCGGCCGCCGCATAGACGCGTCCAGGCGCATCTGGGTGGACGGCCAGCGAGTGGTTGTCATAGCGCGAGCCGGAGGGGCGTTCGTGCCACGACTCGCCGCCGTCTTCGGAGTAAACGAACGCTCCGGCCTCAATGCCGACGTAGAGGAGTTCTGGGTCTGCCGGGTCGACCTCAATCCACCGAACGTGGTGGGTGTCTGGACGCGGCGGGAAGTACCACTCGTCTGCTGAGGGAAGGTCGGTGAGCGGCGAGAGCGCCGTCCACGAATCGCCCCCATCAGTTGAACGATAGACGGCGCTTGGTTCAGTGCCGACGTAGACCGTGTCAGGGTCGTGCGGACTCACCCGCGCCGACATCACGGCACCCTCGATGACGTCCCCACCAACCTGTTCCCACGTGTCGCCAGCGTCGAGACTGCGCTGCAGTCCGTCGTCGAAGGTTCCGACGAACACACGATCGGGTGCGGCCTGCGAGACGGCCACGCATTCGAGTGCATGGCCGTCGAGGCGTTCGGTTGCCTGCCAGTCCTCGCCACGGCCGGTGGCGACGACGAGCACCTCACGGAATGGTGCGTAAATGGCGGTCATAGTGAAAGCTACGCGCTCTCAGCAGAAAGAGATGTAGCGTCGTTAGTCGTCGTCGGTCGTCATCGCCGGAGCGACGCGGTCTGCGCGCGGCCCGTCGAGTTCGATGTCCGGAAGCAGGTCACGGAGGTAGCGACCGGTGTGAGAGTCGTCGGTGCGGGCGATTTCTTCGGGCGTGCCGCGGGCGACGATTTGGCCGCCTTTCTCGCCGCCTTCCGGCCCGAGGTCAATGATGTGGTCTGCGTTTTTGACGAGGTCGAGTTCGTGTTCAACGACGACCACGCTGTTCCCGTTGTCCACGAGTCGCTGGAGCACCTCGATGAGTTTGCGCTCGTCTTCCGAGTGGAGGCCAGTCGTTGGCTCGTCGAGCAGGTACAGCGTTTCGCCGGTCTGTTTCTTACCGAGTTCTTCGGCGAGTTTGACGCGCTGGGCTTCGCCGCCCGAGAGCGTGGTCGAGGGCTGGCCAAGGCGCATGTAGTCGAGGCCAACGTCGGAGAGCAGTTGCAGACGGCGCTTGATGCGCGTGTCCGCCTCGAAGAATTCGAGTGCTTCCTCGATGCTCATATCCAGCACGTCAGCGATGGTCTTGCCCTTGTAGGTCACGTCGAGGGTCTCGTCGTTGTAGCGGTCGCCTTCACACTCCTCGCACGGGACGTACACGTCTGAGAGGAAGTTCATCTCGATTTTGACGGTGCCCTGTCCGCCACACTCCTCACAGCGGCCGCCTTTCACGTTGAACGAGAAGCGTCCCTTCTCGTAGCCGCGCTGGCGGGCGAGTTTCGTCTTTGCGAACAGTTCGCGGATGTAGTCGAACACCCCGGTGTAGGTCGCCGGATTCGACCGCGGGGTGCGGCCAATCGGACTCTGGTCGATGAGGCGCACCGTCTCGATTTGGTCAAGGCCCTCGATGGAGTCGTGCTCGCCGGGGTCAACGCTCGTGTTGTTGTTCATCGTCCGCGCGAGGCTCTTGTAGAGAATCTCGTGCATCAGCGTCGATTTCCCGGAGCCAGAGACGCCCGTGACGGCGGTGAAACAGCCGAGCGGAATGTCCACGTCGAGGTTCTTGAGGTTGTGCTGGCGCGCGCCGCGAATGGTGATCGAGTCGGCCGCTTCGCGTCGCTCTGTTGGGACGGGAATCGCTTTCCGGCCGGAGAGGTACTCCGCGGTGATGGTGTCAGCATCGAGGATTTCGTCGTAGGTGCCTTGGAAGACGACTTCGCCGCCGCGTTTTCCGGGACCCGGTCCCATGTCGATGATGTTGTCCGCCCGGCGCATCGTCTCCTCGTCGTGTTCGACGACGAGGAGCGTGTTCCCGATGTCGCGGAGTTCACAGAGCGTGTTGAGCAGGCGGTCGTTGTCGCGCTGGTGGAGGCCAATCGACGGTTCGTCGAGCACGTAGAGCACGCCGACGAGGCCGGACCCGATTTGCGTAGCGAGACGAATCCGCTGGCTCTCCCCGCCCGAGAGGGTCGCCGCCTCGCGGTCGAGCGTGAGGTATTCGAGGCCGACTTCGCACATGAACCCGAGCCGGGCGCGAATCTCTTTGAGAATCTCCGTGGCGATGGTTCGCTCGCGGTCGGTGAACGTGTCTTCGAGGCCTTCGAAGTAGGAGAGTGCATCACCGATGCTCATCCGGTTCACCTCGGGCAGCGACGTACCGGAGACGAGCACCGCGCGCGATTCGGGTTTCAGGCGCGAGCCGTTACACGCCGGGCACGTCGTGACGGACATGAACTTCTCGATGTGCTCACGAGCGCGCTTGCTGTCGGTTTCGACGTGGCGGCGTTCGAGATTCGGGATGACGCCCTCGAACGGCTGTTCCTTGCGGCGAATTCCATTTTTCGTCTTCCACTCGAACAGCACGTCCTCGCGAGTGCCGTAGAGAAAGCCCTGCTGGACTTCCTCATCGAGTTCTTCAAATGGCGTGTCAAGCGAAACGTCGTAGTGCTCGCCCATCGAGTCGAGCTGGCGGCGGTAGTAGTTCCGGTTGTAGCTCCACGGCTCGAAGACGTGTTTCAACGGCTGGTTCGCATCTTGAATCACGAGTGCTTCGTCGATTTCTTTCGTCTCCCCAAGTCCGGAACACTCCGGACACGCCCCGTACGGGCTGTTGAAGGAGAAACTCCGCGTCTCGACTTCGCTCAGGTCGATGCCACAGTGGGTGCACGCGAGGTCTTCTGAGAACTCAACGACGAGGCGGCCGTCTTTCTCCGCATCCGCGCTAAGCGACCCGGTCGAACGCGTCTCGGAGCCGAGACGGACGCCCTCTGGCGGGTTCGGTAGGATGACTTTGATGATGCCGTCGGCTTCGCGGAGCGCGGTTTCGACGCTGTCGGTGATGCGTGAACGCGCCTTCTCTGCGATTTTTACGCGGTCTACGATGACATCTACGGTGTGACGGAAGTTCTCGTCAAGCGTTGGCTTCTCTGTGGTGAGGTCGTACTCCTCGCCGTCGACTTCGACGCGCGAGTAGCCGTCGCTCACGAGGTCCGAAAACAGGTCTGCGAACGCGCCTTTCTGGTCGCGGACGACCGGCGCGGCGATTTTCGCCTTGGTTCCGTCGGGCAGTTCGAGAATCCGGCGCACCATGTTCTGGGCGCTCTGTTCGCCCACCTCACGGCCACACTCGGGACAGTGAGGAATCCCGACGCGGGCGTACAGCAGCCGCAGGTAGTCGTGGAGTTCGGTCACCGTTCCGACCGTTGAGCGGGGGTTGTTCGCCCCGTTTTTCTGGTCGATGGAGATAGCCGGTGACAGCCCTTCGACGCTCTCGACTTGCGGCTTGTCCATCTGCCCGAGGAAGTTGCGGGCGTAGGCGCTCAGACTCTCGATGTAGCGCCGTTGACCCTCGGCGTAAATGGTGTCGAAGGCGAGCGACGACTTGCCCGACCCCGACAGTCCGGTGACGACGGTGAACGTCTCGCGTGGCACGCGAACGTCGAGGTCTTTCAGGTTGTGTTCGTTGGCCCCCCGAACCTCGATGTAGTCCTTGCTCATCTACGTCTGCGTATGGACGGAAGCAGTGAAACGCTGTCGGTTAGGGTGTGAGACGGTGGCACGCGAGCGGGGTAGAAAAGCAGTCGCTCATTGATGGCCGTACGTTTTAGCCGGTCACGAAACAACCAGCCGAGCATGGCACTTGACACCATGTTACTCGCGGTTGGCCCCCGCGACGCAAACAGCGTGAACAAACTTGCACAGACCGTTATCGAGGTGGCGAAGCCAACCGGCGCGACCGTGGTACTCGGCCACGTGTTCACCGAAGACGAGTTCGAATCGGTGTTAGACCAACTCGACTACACACCGCAAACCCGTGCAGAGCCCGGTGAAGTCGCCCGACGGCACACGACGATTCGAGACCTCGCGGCACACTTTGACGACGCGGAGGTATCGTACGAAATCGAAGGCGCAGTCGGAAACCACGGCGACGCTATCGTCACCCTCGCAGAGAACGTCGATGCAGACCGCGTCGTCATCGGCGGGAGAAAGCGTTCCCCGACGGGCAAGGCCGTGTTCGGCTCTACGGCACAGGAAGTGCTCTTTGCCGCCCCGTGCCCGGTGACGTACGTCCGGCGAGACTGACGCGACCCAAACGGGGCAAATCTCCTTAGTGGAGGCAAACTAACACGTAGGTGTAATGCACCACGAAATCGACCACCGCCCGTCGTTCGCCCTCGTGACCGTTCACCTTGATACAGGCGAGGCAATCGTCACCGAAGCTGGTTCGATGGTCAGCTACACAGACGGCGTCGAAATCAAGACCGCGGCGAACGGGGGGATTCTCGGGTCGCTGAAGCGTTCGGTCCTCGGCGGCGAGAGTTTCTTCATGAACACGTTTACCGCGAACACCGCCGGGCACGTCACGCTCGCTCCGCCGCTTCCCGGCGACGTGGTGAACCACGACTTAGAAGACGAAACGCTCTACGTCCAGTCGGGGTCGTTTCTCGCCGCAGACCCGAGCATCGACATCGACACGAAGTTCGGCGGCGGGCGGACGTTCTTCGGCGGCGAAGGCCTGTTCTTGCTCAAGCTCACCGGGACGGGTGAAACCTTCCTGTCGAGCTACGGTGCGATTCAAGAAGTCGAGTTGGATGCAGACGAGAGATACATCGTCGACACGGGTCACGTCGTCGCCTTCGAGGAGACGGCGAACTTCACGGTGAACAAAGTCGGCGGCCTCAAGTCGACGCTGCTGAGCGGCGAAGGCCTCGTCGTGACGTTCACCGGTCCCGGACGCATCTGGATGCAGACCCGGAGCGAAGACGCGTTCCTCTCGTGGCTCATCCCGCAGTTGCCCACCAACAACAACAGCAATTGAGCCACGAATGACCTGACCAAAACCATCATATATGTAACGGGTTTACATGGGGCATGCGCCGCAGACAGGTCCTCCAGGCTGCAGCCGCAGGCGCCGCCCTCCCCCTTTTCAGTCATATCGGCACTGCGCAAGAATCCGGCTATGCACCGATTGCGCGCCTTGACCTTCCTCGCGCAAAAGAGGTCGTCGTGAGCGCCGACGGCGAAACCGCCTATGTGGCCCTGACCAACGGCTTCGCCATCGTGGACGTGAGTAGCCCCGCAAACCCGACGGTGCTCGCAGAAGAACGGGGGTTGCTGAGCGACGTTGAGGGTGGGCCACTTCGCGGTATCTACGACGTGAAAATAGACGGCGACACGCTCCTCGTCGCCGGGCCGGCGAACCCCACGGCGAGTCAGAACATCAACGCACTCGTCATCTACGACGTCTCAGACCCCGAGAATCCGACCCAGCGCGCTGTGTACGAGACGAACTTCTTCCACCACAACGTCTACCTCGAAGGCGACACCGCCTACCTCGGCGACAACGAACACGCCGACATCGATACGCGAAGAAACGAACTCGTCATCGTTGACGTGAGCGGCGAACCGGAAGAAGTCGGCCGCTGGTCGATCGCCGACCACGACGAGCGGTGGGCCGACATCAACACCAGCGTCTGGACGCTCCACGACCTGTACGTCAAAAACCCGATTGCGTATCTCGTCTTCTGGGATGCCGGGACGTGGATTGTCGATTGTTCTGACCCGGCGAACCCCGAGTATCTCGGCAACGTGCGGACGCCAGACCCGGACGAACTCGCCCAACTCACCGACGACCAGCTCAGACAGATGGTGTTCGAGCCGCCGGGCAACGACCACTACGTCACGGTCAACGACGACGCGACGGTGATGGGCGTCGGCGGCGAGTCGTGGGACGTAGACGCCGCTGACGATACGGGCGGGCCGAGTGGCATCGAACTGTTCGACATTTCCGATAAAACCGCGCCGGAGTCGCTCGCCATGATTGCGCCGCCGGAGACTGCAGATGGCACCTTCCAAGGGACGTGGACCACCTCGCACAACTTCGACATCGCGGGCGACCACCTCTACACCTCGTGGTACCAAGGCGGCGTGAAGATTCACGACATCGCAGACCCGGCCACCCCCGAGGAGCTCGCGTGGTGGCGCGAACCCGACGAAACGAGTTTCTGGACGGCACAACTCGCCGTCCCGGGCGAATTTTTCGTCGCAACCAGCCACGAGAACCCGAGCGGCGACGGTGCCAATGGCACGGCACTCTACACCTTCCCCGACCGGGCGGGCGAGCAAGCAAATCCGCCGTCGTTGACGGAAACGGAAACCCCGACGGCGACACAAACTGCGACGCAGACGACGACCACCCAAACCACGACCCAGACCACCACGACGACGCAATCGACCACCACGACAGAAGAGACGACAACCGACACCTCCGGTCCGGGCTTTGGCGTGCCCGCAGCGATTACCGGAGTCGGTCTGGGCGCGTGGCGCTATCTGCGGCGAGAAGAGCAGTCTGATTAGAGCGCGTTTTCGATGGCGCTCGCGACGCGTCGCGCTTTTTCTGCGAGTTCGGGTGAAATGTGTCCGGCGGAAACGGCGTCGTCGAGTTCGTCGTCATCGACGCGCTCGACCGTGCCATCTGCGTGTTTGATGACATCGACGTGTAAGTCCACGTAGCGGACGCTGTCGGGGAACAGTTCGACCGGCGTACAGATGTTGACGTAGGTGCCCCGGCGCTCGCCGTCCTGACTCTTGTACACCGTGGGATACCACCATTTGCCTTCAGTGAACTTCGTGACCGCCACGTCCCCGGCGCGTCGGGGCACGTCTAAGGCGTCGTAGGAGCCACCGGGCGACATTTCGCGGGTCAGAGTGATGCGCTGTTTGTCCACGTCTCGGTCGGTGACTGTTCCTGACCCAAGCGTGATGAGCCGACCTTCGGGTTTGCCGTGGCCAATCGCCAGTCGGTCGCCCGTCAGCGGGCCGAACTGTCGAGTGACGGCAGCGAAGGGAAAGCCCCCGCTCGGGTCGCAGATGGCCTCTGCGAAATCAACGGCGGCGCTCGCGCGACGGTCTGCGGCCTTCGTCCGGTGGTGGCCGGGCATCGTCGTCGTCACGGCGCGGCGGTGGTCGTCGAGCGCGAACCGGGAGTCGCGGCCGAACCAAACCCAGCGCGTGGCGTCGCCCGTGTAGTGCAGGTGCGGAGCGTCGTCTTCGGGTGCGGGTGCCGACGACAGCGCCTGCTCGATGGCCGTTGCCTGTTCGACCGCTCCCGAAAGCGCGTCGTCGAGGGCGTCGAGGCTGGCGTCGTCTGCGTCCCGTCCCCAGTTCATGTACCAGCCCTCGGGTGGGTCGGTCGGGAGCAGGTCGCCGAGGGCCATCGGGCGGGTCCCGGACGGTTTGCTGCCTCGGACGAGGGTGACGAGGCCGCCCATCACTCTGATGCGGGTGTCAACGACCGGCCGGTCGTCGCTCCACGGGGCGGCGGGGTCGCGCACCTGTACGCGGAGCGCGTCGCCTTCTTCGACGCGGTCGTCAACCTTCGAGTACGGGAGAAAGGCGTCGCATTCGCCCACATCCACGATTGCGCCGCTCTTTTTCGTCTCCATCACGACGGCGTTGCAGATGGCCCCCCTCGGGGCCGGGTCTGCCCACGAGAACGTGTCGATATCCACCGAAAGCAGGTCTGTGAGGGCGAAAACAGCGTCCTCGGTGCCGATGACCGAAACACCTTGGCGGTCGGCGGTGGTCTCGACGGTTGCGTCGTATTCGGCGTCGGGGAACGATTCGTCAAACCGGTTCTGGATGGGTTCTGAGGCGAGCACCACGTCGTGGCCCGCCTCGTGGAGCAGGTGGGTGATGGCGGTCGTGTAGATGCCGCGGACGCGGACGTTCATAGCGCGTCGCGCGAGGTGGCAAAGCGGACGCGGTCGTGCACCGTCGCGCCGAGGTTCAGTTCGACCACGTCGTCGCCAAGGATGCGCCCGCCTTCGACGGGGACGCCCCACGAGTCAAAGCGGAGGTAGCCGCGGATGTCCGCGCCGTGGGTGAACAGGTCGCAGTAGGACACGGTGTGTTCTGGAAAGTCGTCGCGGCTGTGGGCGAGATCCATGTCCGAGTAGACGGTGTCGTGTTCCTCGAAGAAGGCACGGAGGCGGTCTGCGTCAGCCTGCGTCGTCTCGACGATATTGCGAGAGACCGTTTTCAGGTCGTCGAGCGAGAGGCCAGCGTCACGAAGGGCCGCCTGCGTTCGCTGGTCGAAGTGCATGTTCCACGGTTGGGTGGGCGGGATTGAAAATAGCGCGGTCTGTGCTCAGTCGTCTGCGGGGGCGGCCGTCGGGGCGTCGTCGGTGACGGTCGGGAGGTCTTTGGCTGTCGTCGGTGCGTGTTCTTCGGTTGTGGTCCGTCGGTCGGTTTTCGGTGGGGCCGTGTAGAGCAGGCCTCTGCTCGTGCTGTACCGTGCCATGACCCAACACTCGGCACGAAGGCAGTGATAAAACTACCCCTAACACCTGTATTAGGTGTTTGAAGGAGGGCTAGTAGGCAGAACAATTAGGGTCGGGGATGGCATACATCGGTGCATGACGGATAGACGCGACCCGATTCAGGCGCGCGCCGACGGGTCACAAGATCTCTACGATGTTGCGACGTGGGAGGTGCGGTCTCGGCTCGACCGCGTTGCAGTCTCCATTTTCCGCGGGCTCAAGTTCTCCCTTCGTGCCATCGTCTTTCTGATGGCACTGATCATCTTTGTCGCCCAGTTCGCTCTCGGTGGTGTTGGTGCGATTACCGAGCCAGCCGTTGGCGCACTCGTCGTGCTCTCTGCACTCCCCGCCCTTGGGCTTGCATGGTACGTGCGACGCGAAGATGCGACGAGCGAAGAGCCACTCGAACTCATGGTTGCGACGTTCGTCCTCGCCGTGTTATTCGCGGGCTTTGCGGGCATATTGAACACCTACGTCGGCAACGGCGTCCAAGCCATCGGCTCCGGCTTTGGCACCCTCCCCGTGCTCGGCCTCGTGTTCATGTTCTACCTCGTCGTCGGTCCCGTCGAAGAGACCGTAAAGTGGCTCGCCATCCGGCTGTATGCCTACCGCTCAGAGCGCTTCGACGCGGTCATTGACGGCGCGGTGTACGGCGCGATAGCCGGACTCGGCTTCGCCACCATCGAAAACGCGCTGTACATCACCCAGAACTTGAACGCCGCCTTCCTCGCGAGCGGGAACATCGTGGGCGCAGGCTCCGACATCACCGCCGTGCGTGCGCTCGCCGGGCCGGGCCACGTCATCTACTCTGCGTTCGCGGGCTACTATCTCGGACTCGCCAAGTTCAACCCCGAAAATCGCGGCCCAATCGTCGTGAAAGGCCTGCTCATCGCAGCACTCATCCACGCAACCTACAACACGCTCGTCACCATCGTCCCCGACCTCATCAGCGTGCTCATCCCGAGCGTCTCGCCGTTCGTCGTGTTCCTCGGCTTCGTCATCGTCTACGATGGATTCTTTGGCTACATCCTCCTGCGCAAACTCCGCCGATACAGCCACACCTACCGCGACCTACACGACACGCCCGACGCGAGCGAGATGAAAGTCGAGAAAACAGAATACGACGCCTAAAGCAACTGTTCTACGTACTTCGCGATGACATCCACTTCGAGGTGGACGCGGTCACCGACCTGTTTCTCTGAGAGGTTCGTGAGGTCGTAGGTCGTCGGGATGATGGCAACCGTAAACGAGTCGTCCTCGCGCGAGGCGACCGTGAGCGAGATTCCATCGACGGTAATCGACCCCTTCTCGACGACGTATTTGGCCGAGTCTTCGGGCAGCGAAATTTCGAACTCCCAGTCGTCGCCGAGCTGGTCGATGCGGCGAATCTCGGCGGTGCCATCGACGTGCCCTTGGACGATGTGGCCGTCAAAGCGCCCGTCTGCGGGCATGGCGCGCTCTAAGTTGACCACGTCGCCTTCTTCGATGGCATCAAACGCGGTACGCGAGACGGTTTCTCTGAGGAGGAACACGGAGAACCAGCCGTCGCCAAATTCTTCGACGGTGAGACAGGCTCCGTTGACGCTGATGGATTGGCCGTGGTGGAGGTCAGTAAAGGGCGCGCCGAGTTTCAGCCGTCGGCCGCCGTCGGTGTCGGTGACGGCGAGTACGTCACCCGTCGTTTCGACGATTCCGGTGAACATAGGGGCAGATAGGGAGGGGAAGCGAAAGAATCCCCCGCCTTCAGCCGAGGCGTTTTTGCACGCGCGAGCGAAACGCTCTTCCAATGGGAAAGGGCATTCTCGGAACCATCCAGTTGGCCATCGCGCTCGCCTTCGCCATCCCCGTGGGCTTGCTCGGCCTCGATATGCTCACGAGAGGAGAGCACCTCATCGGCGGCGGCTTCATCGGCCTCGCGATTCTAATGATTGCAATCGAGGAGTACATCACGACGCCCGGCGACCTGCCAGGGATGGCTGCAGAGAAGGTCGCGGGCGCAGTGGTCAAAGAGAAAGACGACGAGTAATCAGTCGGCAGACAGCGGTTCTGTGGCTTCTTCGAGCAGTTCTGCGAGCGGCTTTTCGACCGGACGGTTGTGGAGCAACACGTCAATCGGGAGTGTCGGCGCGCCGTCCACGAGATTTTCCATCATGACGAGGCGTTCGCGCGCACGGCTCATCCCGACGTAGAACACACGCCGCTCGTTGTCGGTCATAATCGGAATTGGACTCGTGCGCTTTGTGAACTCGATGCCCTCGGGGATGCGCCCCTCTTGTTCGAGGAGCGCGGCCATCTGTTCGACGACCTTCTCGGTGAGGTCGGTGGCGACGAACACGTGGTCTGCCTCACGACCTTTCGCGGAGTGGATAGTGCCCACACGAACGTTCTCGCGGTCTAAGTGCTGGTAATCACCCGCGAAGTAGGCTTTGAGCGAGCGCCTCTGGAAGGACGTCACTTTCCGGAGCATGTCTGCGGCAGACACGGGTGCGGGGACGAACGGCGCGAATTCGCGGATGAAATCCGGCTCGAATTCGAGATTCGTGAGGTCGTCTTCGTCGTGTTCCTCTTTCGCGTCCTCAATGGCCTCGAACAGCGCATCGCGGTCGTTCGTGCCGAACGCCGAATCCGCGAGCATGTTGGCGAGTCGGCGTGCTTGCAACCCATCTACGTTCTCGCCCGCGTCGATGGCTTCGACCGCGGTGACGTACTGATGGAGGCGGTCGGTCCACATGCGCTGGTCGGTGAGGACGCGAAACGGAATCCCTTCGTCGATGAACTCGTCCATGAACTGGAACATCTGATAGCGCGCCCGGAACAGCACCATGATGGTGCCTTCCTCTTCTTCGATGGTGCGCCGGAGTTCGCGCACGAGGTCGAGCATGGAGGGCGAACTCATCGCTTCGACGATGCCGCCTTCCTTCCGCGGCCGAAGCTTCTTCTCCTGGCGCTCTTCGATGTGGCGAATCTCGTGTTGGACGACGTTCAGAATCTTCGACGGCAGCCGGTAGGAGTTCGGGAGAATCACGTCTTCGCCCTCCTCTTCGAGCAGGAGTTTCGGGTCTGCGCCCTGCCACGCGTAGACGACCTGGTCGTCGTCACCCGCGATGAGGACGTGTTTCATGTGCTGTTTCCACTCCTCGTACACCGCGTACTGGAGCGTCGTGATGTCCTGGAACTCGTCGATAACGAGGTAGTCAACGCTCGGGAGCAGCGACCGCTGGTGGACGCGTTCGAGCATGTCGGCGAAGCCGACCTTGTTTTGCTTGCCCTTGTAGGACTGCCACGCGCGGATGGCCTCAGGGATGTCGATGCGCTTGTCGTCAGACGGCCACGTCGGGGTGTACTTGTTCCCCTCTTGGGCGTTCGGGTCGATGTCCGGTGGGAGGCGGACTTTCTCTACGTTCCACTGGAAGGGAACGTCGTACCAGTCTGCCACCTCGCGGCGGGTGCGCTGGAGCCACTGGCTCGTGGCGATGATTTTGTTCCCAATCGTGGTCGAGCGGGCGGTGCGGCGGCGTGAACTCGAATATTCGTCTTCGAATTCGAGGCCGTACTCCTCACAGAACTCCTTTTTTTCCTTCTCGCCTACCACGTCCTTGCGCGAGAGGTCGAGCAGTTCGTAGGCCTTTGCGTGCATGGTTGAGACGTTCCCCTTGAGCGACCGCGGGGTGACATCGAGGCGCTCTGCGAGGCGTTCTCGAATCTCTGCTGCTGCAGCGCGGGTGTAGGAGACAACGAGCACGTCGTTGATTTCGACACCCTCCTGTGCGAGGATGTCCTCAACTTCGTCGAGAAGTGCCGTCGTCTTCCCGCTCCCCGGCCCCCCAAAGAGACGAGTGACCGTGGGTTCGGCGTCAGTCATTGTCCATGTGGTAGAGACGGTGATGGATAAACCTCTGGGTTAGCCTCCAAAAGCCCGCGTAGAAGCCCACAGACTACGGATTTCGGGGCGAACGGGCGTCCCGAACGGACGCGCCCTCTCTGATTTTGTCGGTACATCGCGGGCAGACGCGAGGGTCGCTGATTCCAGTCGGTGAAAAGACGCGGACGTAGGCGTCGGTCACGAAAGAGCCGCAGTTCTGGCATTCGGGCATATTTCTCATTTATCGTTATGGAAATAATACAATAAATCAGTATCCCTGATAAGCGGTATCAACGGCGCATCTGTGCAAAAAATGAATCAGCGACGGGTTCTACGCGGTTCGCGGGGACCAACCGCATACCGAGCACTCCGTTGCTCCTGTATCGTGGAGGCCCATACACTCTGGGCACTGGAGTTTGTTATAGTTCTGCTGCCATCCAACAACAGCAGTTTCGTGGCCACGTTGCGAGAGAAACTCGTCGAATACAGTGTCGTTCGGTGCTGAGGCCATACATGGTATGCTATACCACGACAGTACTTAGTGTTTCTGGCTTTGACAGTGTGAAGATGGTAGCCGAATAACCAGACAGTTGTAACTATTGTGGGCGAAAAACGGGAAAACGAATAGTTTGCGGCTCAGTCGAGGTCGTACAGGTCGCTGTACTTTTCGGTGGCGTAGTCGATGAAGTAGTCGGCCGTGTACTCCTCGCCAGTCGCTTCCTCCACGAGGTCGGGCGTGGTGTAGCGCTTGCCGTGGGCGTGGACGTTCGTGGTGAGCCACGAGTGAAGGTCGTCGAACGAGCCCTCGCGCACCTTGTCGTACACGTCCGGGATGGCGTCTTCGACGCTCGCAAAGAGTTGGGCGGAGAGCACCGAACCCAGTGAGTAGGTCGGGAAGTAGCCGAAGCTACCGTGGCTCCAGTGAATGTCCTGCAGACAGCCCTCCGCGTCCGTCTCGGGGCGGATGCCGAGGTACTCTTCCATTTTGTCGTTCCAGACCTGTGGCACCTCTGAGACCTCGATGTCGCCGTGGATGAGCGCTTGCTCGATTTCGTATCGGAGTACGATGTGCATGTGGTAGGTGAGTTCATCCGCCTCGACGCGGATGTAGTTGTCATCGTAAACCCGGTTGACGGCGCGGTAGGCGTCGTCCGCGCTCGCGCCGCCAACCTGCGGGAAGCGGTCTTTGAACGACGGCAGGAAGCGCTCCCAGAACGCCCGCGAGCGACCGATGTGGTTCTCCCAGAGGCGCGATTGGGACTCGTGGACGGTGAGGTCGCGGGACTCCCCAAGTGGGGAGCCGTACTTGTCCTGTGGCAGGCCAAGCGTGTAGGTTGCGTGGCCGAACTCGTGGATGGTCGCGGTGAGCGCGTCGATTGGGTCGGCTTCTTTGAAGCGCGTCGTGATGCGCGAGTCGAACTGCGTCCCCGTCGAGAACGGATGACTGGAGGAGTCGAGGCGGCCACGATTCCAGTCGTACCCAAGCAACGAGAGCGCGTCCCGGGAGAGTTCGTTTTGGGTGCTCGTGTCGAACGTTCCGGCGAACGGACGCGGTGGCTCTACGTCGCTTTCCCCGACGGCTTCGATGAGCGGGACGAGGTTGTCACGGAGCCGCGAGAGGACGCGGTCTGCGGTGTCGAGTTCAAGGTACGGTTCGTAGTCCGCAAAGAGGACGGCATACGGGTCTTCGTCCGGGTCGATGTGGGCTGCGTACTCGCGCTTTAGCTCCACCATCTTTTCGAGCGTCGGCGCGAAGGCGTCGAAGTCGTCGTTGGCCTTTGCCTCCTCCCAGACGGGCAGCGCCTCTGAGGTGGCAATCGAAATTTGTTCGACCAACTCGGTCGGGACGCGTGTCGCCCGGTCGTACTGGCGGCGAATCTCGCGGACTGCGGAGGCTTGCTCGCCCGAGACGTTCCCCTCGACCGAACCGAGCAGGTCGCCAATCTCGTCTGCGGTGAGCAGTTCGTGGCTGGTCGCAGAGAGCGCCGAGAGTTGGCGCGACCGCGCACCGGTGCCGCCCGGCGGCATCATGACCTGCTGGTCCCACGAGAGCAGTTGGCCCGCGTCCTGCAGGCCGGAGATTCGGCGGTACTTCGAGAGAAGGGCGTCGTACGCATCGGGTGTGTCCGGTGCCATACTGGAACAAGGAAGCCGCCGCCTATCAATCCTCTCACACGAGGTGGCTCAGACCGATTCGGCTACCTCGCGGTAGATTGCTTCACACGTTTCGAGCGTCGCGATGGAGACGCTCTCGTCTTTGGTGTGGGCCTCGCCCTGTTCTGCCGCCCCACAGATGACGCAGGTCGTCCCGGCCTGTGCGAGCCACCCCGCGTCGGTGGCGTGGGGTTTCGTAACCTGCTCTGGGCCGACGTTCTGTGTGTCCTCGGCCGCCCGGAGCACCAGAGCGGCGAAGTCGGCGTCATCACACGCCATCGGCGGTAAGTCCTGGTCTACGGCCCACGAGACGCCTTCCACGTCCTCGACCTGTTCGAGCGGCGCGTAGCCGCCGGGAACCGTGCGCTCGTCTACGGTCACCGAACAGGACGCAGGGATGACGTTCCAGCCGCTGCCGCCCTCGATTTCGGTGACGGCGACGCTCCCCATCATGTCGTGGCCTAGCACGGTCGCGGTCGGGAAATCGAGGTCGCGCACGATGTTCACGGCGTCGCAGGCGCGGTAGATTGCGTTCTCACCCGACTCCACTTCGCTCGCGTGGGCGGCTTTTCCCGCCGCCGTAATCGTACTCCCACGTCGGCCTTTGTGGGCGACCGCCACGTCCGTGACGCCCGCGGCAGAGTACCCGGTTGAGCCTTCGCCGACGATGGCGAAGTCGGGGGCGAATCCGCCGTCGATGGCGGCGCGTGCGCCGGTGCCGCCGACTTCTTCGCCAACGAACGAGGCGAACACGAGTTCACAGGACGGGTCGGCGTCGCGGAAGGCGTACATGGCGGCGGCGACGGCTCCTTTCATGTCTGCTGTGCCTCGGCCGTAGAGCCGGCCGTCGCGTTCTTCGACAACGTACTCGTCGCCGTTGAGTTGGGAGGCGTCGGGGGCGACCACGTCGTGGTGGCCAACGAGCGCGAGCGAGCGGTCGCCCGACCCTTTTCGAGCGATGACGTTGCCTGTTTCGTCTCGCGTGACGGCGGCGTCTGTTTCTTCGCGGAGCCAGTTTTCGATGAAATCTCCGGCGGCGGTTTCGTCGTCGTGGCTCGGAATCGAGACGAGGTCGCGGGTAAGGGCTGCGACGGTCATGAGCAAAGAGTTGCGGGCGAGGGCCTTACCTCTCAGGGGTCGTGTGCGTCCACGCGCGACCGCCTGTTGAACAGTCTTATCAGGGTTCGCGGGCGTACCTCTGGTATGAATGTCGTACCGGATACGAGTGTGGTCATCGACCACCGCGTGTCCGAACGAGTCGAAAGCGGCGAGTTCGCTGGCGCGACCGTCTACGTCCCGGAAGCTGTCGTTGCAGAACTTGAGTCGCGGGCCAACGACGGCCACGAGAGTGGCTGGGCAGGCCTCAGCGAACTCCAAAAACTTGCAGAGTTAGCCGACGCCGGTGAGGTGACCATGAAGTACGTCGGACGACGACCGAGTACCGGCGAGCGAAGCCGTGCCAAACAGGGTGAAATCGACGCGCTGATTCGTGACCTCGCGGCCGAGTACGACGCCACGTTCGTCACGAGCGACGTCGTCCAGAGCAAGGTTGCGAAGGCGAAAGGCCTCGAAGTCATCTACTTAGAGCCGACCATCCGGCAGGTCGGCACCCTCGAAATCGAGGAGTACTTCGACGACCAAACGATGTCCGTCCACCTAAAGGTGGGCGTCCGTCCGATGGCAAAACGCGGCTCTGTCGGCGAGATGTCCTTCGAGAAAATCCGCGACGAAGTGCTCACGCAAGGCGAACTCCGTGACATGGCGGCGGAAATCGAACACGGCGCAGAGGACGACGAAGAAGGCTTCGTTGAACTCTCAGAGCCGGGCATGACCATCGTCCAATTCCGCGACTATCGGATTGCGATTGCGTCCCCGCCGTTTTCCGACGCACTCGAAATTACGGCGGTCCGGCCAATCGTCAAGACGACGATGGACGACTACGACGCCGCAGACACCATCAAAGAGCGCCTGCTCGAACACCAGCGCGGCGTGCTCATCGCCGGGGCTCCCGGGGCGGGGAAGTCCACCTTCGGCCAAGCCGTCGCCGAGTTCTTAAACGACACCGGCTTCGCCGTCAAAACGATGGAGAAACCGCGCGACCTGCAGGTCGGCCCCGAAATCACGCAGTACACCGAACTCGCCGGGTCGATGGAGAAGACCGCGGACTCCTTGCTGATGGTGCGCCCCGACTACACCATCTACGACGAAGTGCGCAAAACGAGCGACTTCTCGGTGTTCGCGGACATGCGTCTCGCCGGGGTTGGGATGATTGGTGTGGTCCACGCGACCCGCGCCATCGACGCCCTCCAGCGCCTGATTGGCCGCGTCGAACTCGGCCTCATCCCGCAGGTGGCAGACACGGTCATCTACATTGAGGCCGGACAGGTGGCGAAAGTGTACGACGTGACGACGGAAGTCAAGGTGCCGGAAGGCCTCATGGAAGAAGACCTCGCCCGGCCCGTCATCATGATTCGAGACTACGAGACGGGCCAGCCCGAGTACGAAATCTACACCTTCAACCGGCAGGTCGTCACCGTGCCCGTCGGCGCGGGTGGCAGCCGCGACAAGGGCGTGAACAAACTCGCAAAGAAGGAAATCGAACGTGAGATTCGCTCCATTGCCCGCGGCCACGTTGACGTGGAAATCAAGAGCCAATCGAGTGCCGTCGTGTACGTCGAAGACCGCGACATCTCCTACGTCATCGGCAAAGGCGGCGGTCGCATCCAAGACGTCGAAGACCGCCTCGGCATGAGTATCGACGTGCGGACGCTCGACGAACGCCCAGAAGAACGCAACGAGTCTGGACAGGGAGCCCAGGCAAGCACCCCGAAAGAGACCAGCGACGTTGTCACGCCTGAGATCTCCTCGCGCCACGTCGTCATCCCCATCGGGAAGGACCGGGCCGGAGAGACCATCGAAGTCCAGGCAGACGGCGAGTACCTGTTCACTGCAACCGTCTCCCGAGGCGGCGACATCCAGGTGTCGCGCGGCAGCGCAATCGCAGAAGAGTTAGAGCGCGCCATCGACCACGGCCAACAGATTTCGGTCATCTCGTCGTAACCTGTTGTCGGCAGAACCTTTTTCGCGGTGAGCTAAATTCGAAAGCGTGGTTTCGAGCCGCGCGAGAGCGGGTGGTTCGGTGGTTGAAAACGGCTGGCGAACCGGATCGAACGAGCGAATAGTTAACACGATTTGCGGCCAAGATACTACGTGAGCGCGAGACAACTGGCTGCAATTATCGGCCGAATCGAGCTCACAGAGAGGTTGGTCATGGCAACAATAGCTGGACTTGAGAAGAACAAACAGATTGCGCGGCGCTTCCCCGAAGAGATCGCCACGGAAGGAAACATAGCACTAATCGACGAGTACTGTGCAGCCGACATTATCGATCACAGCCCATTCGGAGACGTAGAAGGGCGCGACGCGGTAAAGAAACAAATCGAAGAATTGCGCACTGCATGGGCTGATTTCTCGGCGACGGTTGAGGAAGTCATCGCCGAAGGAGACATGGTGGCGATGCGCGTGACGCTCCGTGGAACCCACGAAGGGGCGTTCATGGGGCTCGAGCCGACGGGCAAGCGGTTCGAGGTTCAGAACATGGTGTTTACCCGTATCAAAGACGGGAAAATTGCAGAACGGTGGGTGCAGCCGGATACACTCGGCATGATGCAGCAACTCGGTGTGGTCGACCTTCCGACCGAATGACCGGATTGTAAGCGCTCAAACACCACCGTTACAGTGTTCCTTTTTCCTAACACAAGATACAGCCGCGGCTCAGCGTTCAGAAGCACAAAGAAAGTGAGTATGGAGTTAGTCGTCGCAGACAGCCGGGTCCGCACCGCCATCTGCCGCGATAAGTTCTGACGGAATTTCGTAGAGATTCTGTCGTGCGTCTGCGAAATACACATCTTCGCTCACTGCGCCGATTTCTTCGAGCCGTTCGAGGGCGTATCGGACGGTGCGCGCAGAGAGCATCGACTCTTGGACAATACCTTTCTGCGTCAGCGGCCCGTTGTATTCGAGCACTTTAAACACCAGCTTCGCGCTCGGTGGAAGGTCAGAGAGCCCCTCCCCAGTAGTTTCAGCCATTACTATAAATGACTGTGGCGCTGGAAGCATAAAGATTGAGGGCGCACGAACGAACGCCTTTTTACGCTCCATAGCCGAACACTGCTGTATGGCAACCGAAACGCTCGACCGCCGTAAAGCCCATATGCGTGGGGTTACGGTCACGTCGGTCTCGGCACTCGCGGGGGTGGCCGGTGCAATCATTTCCGCGATGGTCGCGACCGGACCACAGGACACGACGGCAGTGTTCGCCCTCGTTGGTGCAATCTTGGTGCAGCTGCCGCTGTTGCGCCTGCTCGGCATCGACGTACAGGACTTCTCGACGAAGGACTACCTGTACGTGGGCTTCATGACCTTCTCGCTGTGGTTCGTTTCTTGGACGCTCCTGTTGCAAGGCCACGTCTTCTAAACATGGCGGATGACAGCATCGCGGTCGTGGACTTAGACCGGTGTTCACCCGACCGCTGTAACTACGAGTGTGCAAACTACTGCCCGCCAAATCGAACGGGCAAAGAATGCATCACCCAACGCGGCGAGGACACGCTGCAGGGCAAACCGGACCAGATTCGTATCTCAGAGGAGATCTGTCTCGGTGAGACCTGCGGTATCTGCGTCTCGAAGTGTCCGTTTGACGCAATCGAGATTATCAACCTCCCCCAAGAGCTCAACCAGGAACCGACCCACCGCTACGGCGAGAACGCCTTCTCGCTCTACGGCCTGCCGGTTCCAGAAGAGGGCCGCGTCACCGGGATTCTCGGACCGAACGGGATTGGTAAATCGACCGCCGTCAAGATTCTCTCCGGCGAACTCGAACCGAACCTCGGCCAGTTCGGCAATGCGCCCGGCTGGGACGCCGTCATCGACGAGTATCGCGGCACCGAACTACAGGATTTCTTAGAAGACCTGCGCGAAGGCGACCTCACGGTTGCCCGCAAACCGCAGTACGTAGACCAGATTCCAAAGACGTTCGACGGGAACACGCGCGAACTGCTCGAACGTACCGACGAACGAGGCGTTCTCGATGAACTCGTAGACCGCCTGTCGATTCGCCCGGTGATGGATCAGGACATCGACTCCATCTCCGGCGGCGAACTCCAGCGCGTCGCGCTTGCGGCGACGCTCGCCCGCGACGCCGACTTCTACTTCTTAGACGAGATTACGCCGTATCTGGACATCGGCCAGCGCATGACCGCCGCGCGCCTCATCCGCGAACTCGCCGAGGAAGAGAACCGCTCGATGCTCGTGGTCGAACACGACCTTGCAATTCTCGACATGCTCGCAGACACCCTCCACATCGCCTACGGTGAACCCGGGGCGTTCGGTGTCATCACGAGCAACAAATCCGTGCGAAACGGCATCAACGAGTACCTGCAGGGGTATCTCAACAACGAGAACATGCGGATTCGCCCGAACGCCATCAAGTTCGAAGAACACGCGCCACGGGAAACGGCGAAAGGCGACCTGCTCGTCTCGTACCCCGACCTGAAGAAATCCTACGGCGACGGCGAGTTCAGCTTAGAAGTCGAAGGCGGGAACATCTACAAGAGCGAAGTGCTCGGCATCGTCGGGCCAAACGGGATTGGGAAATCCACGCTCGCACAGCTGCTCACCGGCGACCTCCAGCCAGACGAGGGCGAACTCGACTGGCGGATGGACATCTCGTACAAACCGCAGTACATCGAAATCGACCAGCCGATGCGCGTCGACGTGTTCCTCTCCTCTATCACCGACGACTTCGGCTCGTCGTACTGGCAGACGGAGATTGCGGGACCGCTCCAACTCGACCGCATCATGGAGCAGAACCTTACGGACCTCTCGGGCGGGGAACGCCAGCGCGTCGCCATCGCCGCGTGCCTCTCTGAGGACGCAGACCTCTACCTGCTCGACGAACCGTCTGCCCACCTCGACGTCGAACAGCGAGTTCGCGCGACGACGGCGATTCGCCGGTATGCAGAAAATCACGACGCGACGGTCATGGTCATCGACCACGACATCTACATGATCGACCTGCTCGCAGACCGCCTCATGGTGTTCGACGGCGAACCGGCGATGCACGGCCACGCCGCGCCGCCACTCGAAATGCGCGAGGGGATGAACGAGTTCCTCTCGAATCTCAATATCACGTTCCGGCGCGACGAGCGCATGGGCCGTCCGCGCATCAACAAACTCGACAGCCAACTCGACCGCGAACAGAAGAAAGCGGGCGAGTACTACTACGCGCCCTGAACTGCCGGACTCGTTTTTCGCCAGTGGTCGATAATCAGCATGCCCACCCTGACGAGCGTGTAGAGCGCCACGTTGGCGGTTGCGGCTTGGAGGACGAGCGGGAGCACGAACTGCATTGACTGGCTGTGGAAGAAATAGAACGGTTCGAGGTTGAGCATCAGCGCGACGTTGGCGACGACGCTCAACAGGAGGGTCAACGCGAGCAAGGCGACCAGCCAGAAGCCGAGGATACCTCCGATGATGGCTCCCTCGCGGATGGCCCAGCGTGCGCGTGACCGGGCAGATTGTTCAGACATTGCAGATAGTCAAAAGTTCCCGATAGAAGATAACCTTCTCGGAAGTGTATGCTACGTTACAGCACTTGCCGCTGGCACGTGCCACAGAGGTTCTGTTCTTTCACGTCGACTTCGCGCACCGTGGGAGAGAAGTTCATGACGCATCGGCTGTTGTCACAGTGTTCGAGGCCGAGGGTGTGGCCGATTTCGTGGACGACCTCCTTGCGGACGCGGTCTGCGAACACGTCTTCTGAGGAGCGATTCGAAAAGCCGCCGTCGGAGGAGGTTTGGAGGCGGTACGTCGAGATGACGCTGCCGTTGCCAGAGAGATAGGCGAGGCCAAAGACGTAGTTACGCCGACGATAGTAGAGGTCTTGGGCGGTGATGGCGATGTTCTTGTTCCCCGACCCCACGCGGCTGGCGAGTTCGATAAAGTCCTCGGCCCGGTACTGGTTTCGGCTCGAGTCGAAGGCGCTCTCGGGGATGTCGAGAGCGTCGTGGAGCGTGACGTCACAGCCATAGACAGACCGGAGCCCGGCTGAGGCTTCACGCTTGACCAGCGCCGGCACCTCGCCGACCGGCACGATGTCGACGTGCATGGCAACACATTTGTCTGCGTCAATGATAAACACACCGACGTGGACAACTCGACCGAGGCACTCGTCTCCCGATTATCCCGCTACGACCGGTTGGTCGAGGTGGGAATCGGCCGCCGCACCGACGTTGCGGCGGGCCTCGTCGCCTCCGGCAAGGATGTGACGGCGGTAGATATCGACGACGTGCCAGTGCCGGACGGCGTGACGTTCGTACGAGATGACATTACCAACCCCGGCCTCGGCGTGTACGATACCGCAGAGTGCATCTACGCGCTCAACTGCCCACCCGACCTCCAAGGAGCGGTCGCGGAGGTCGCAAAGCGCGTCGGCGCTGACTTTTATTTCACGACCCTCGGCACCGACCCCGCAGTCATCCCTGCGAAACCTGAAATGCTTCCTGGGGACACCCTTTTTCGTGCGCTCGAACGCGGACGAACCCGTTATGACTGACCGGGCAAAGTGTGTGATATGCGCGTAGACACGGTCGTCCTCGACATCGACGGCGTGCTCGTTGACGTGGCCGACTCCTACCGACGGGCCATCGTAGAGAGCATCGAGACGGTGTACGGCGACACTATCGAGAAGGCAGGCATTCAACTGTTCAAGGACGCAGGCGGGTTCAACAACGACTGGCAACTCACCTACGCGGCGGCACTCTACATCCTCGCCCGCCACGAAGGCCTCGATTTGACGCTCGAAGAATACACCGACGCAATCGCCCGCGAAGGTGGGGGTCTCGGCGCGGCAAAACACGCCGTGCGAGTCATCCTCGACGAACCCGACGCCGTCTTCGACGAGTGGGAGCCAGAGCGTCTGCGCGACGTGTTCCAACAGCTCTATCTCGGAAGCGACCGCTATCGAGAACTCGAAGGTCAAGAGCCGACGATGGAGACGCGCGGGTTCATCAACGACGAACCGGTGCTTCTCGAACCCGAAACCATCGAAGCCCTGACCGAGCGCTTCGACGTGGCCGTGCTCACCGGTCGTCCCGAAGGCGAGGCGAAAATCGCCTTAGAGCGCGTCGGCCTCGACATCCCCGACGACCTGCGCTGGACGATGGACGACTGGGAAGCAGGCAAGCCTAACCCACGCGCGCTCATCCGACTGGCCGACCGAACCCGGGCGGCCCACGTCGCATTCGTCGGCGACACCTTAGACGACGTGAAGACCGCCCTGAATGCAGACCGCGGCGACGGCGCGCGCGTCTACTACGGGATTGGCGTCCTTACGGGCGGGCTTACCGGCGACGCAGGCCGCAAGAAATTCGCTGACGTGGGCGCAAGCGCCGTGCTCGAATCGGTCAACGAGCTACCGAACCTACTCCGCAAAAATTGATGGGTTAGTAACACGAAGTGCGGATGTGAATCGCTTCATCAAATTTTTTCTCACGACGTGGGTTCTCTCGTTTTTCACGATTGGGCCAATGGCACTCCTCCTCCCGCCGGACCCGCTCACGCAACTCCCGTATCTCCCGTTCGCGTTTGGTCTCCCACTTGTTGCGGCCTACTGGCTCGTCTACCGCGACGGCTTTGCAACGGTTCGCGCGCAGTTTTCCTGAAACACCCTCCGCTCTCCAAACGTTTAATCGCCCAACACCCGAGGGTCAGCTATGCGAATTGCACTCCTTGGTGGAACCGGCGATATCGGTGAAGGGCTCGCCCTGCGCTGGGCGTACGACACGAACCACGAGGTCGTCATCGGGTCGCGCGACCCCGAACGCGCCCGTGGGAAGGCAGAAGAGTACATGACCGAACTCGACAGCCGCGGCCGCGACGTGAAGGTCACCGGCTTCACCAACCAGATGGCCGCAGACCGCGCCGACGTGGTCGTGCTTGCGGTTCCGGCGTACCACCTCGTCGACACCATCGAGTCGGTCGCAGACGGCTTAGACGAGAATACCGTCCTCGTGAGTCCCGCCGTCGGGATGAAGCGCGACGACGACGGCTTCCACTACAACGCACCGAGCGCTGGCAGCGTGACCCAGTTGGCCGCCGGTGCGGCCCCCGAGGGCACGCCGGTCGTCGGCGCGTTCCACAACCTGCCCGCCGCACGGCTCGCCAATCTGGATGCTGAATTGGATATCGACACGCTGCTCGTGGGTGACGACCCGGACGCAAAAGAGACGGTTCGGATGCTCTCAGACGGGATCGAGGGACTCCGGCCGGTCGATGCGGGCGGCCTCGCAAACGCGTCGGAAGTCGAAGCCATCACGCCGTTGCTCATCAACGTCGCCATGAACAACGACGGGATGCACGACCTCGGCGTTACGTTCCGCTAAACAGTCGGTGAAGTCGGAGAGAAGTCGGCGTTTATGCGCTCGCCTTTTCGAGGGCTTGTTCGATGTCTTCGCGCTGGGTGACACCGACGAAGCGTTCGACGACGCCGCCGTCGTTTTCGATGATGAGCGTCGGGAGCGAGCGAACCTGATACTCGTTTGCGATGTCCTGTTCTTCGTCTACGTTCACCTTCTCGAAGGAAACGTCGCCCCAGTCCTCTTCAAGCTCGTCGAGGATTGGGTCTTGGGTCTTGCACGGGCCACACCAGTCTGCGTAGAAATCCTTGAGCGTGACGGTCATAGGTAGGTCTATCCGAGGTTACTCAGCCTCGCGCATAAGGGTTTCCACTATCGCCAAACCCCGCTCACAACCGCCTGTCGAAACGTTTAGGGCACTCGCTCGTTTTGTGGTGAGTATGAGCAAAGGCCAGAACTCCGGCGGTCTCATGTCAAGCGCCGGTCTCGTGCGCTATTTCGACGCAGAAGACCGCAACGCCATCCGCATCGACCCGAAGACGGTCGTTGCCTTTGGCATCTTCTTCGGCATCATGATTCAGGTGCTGAACGCACTGTAACACCGCCCACGAAACCGGGTCTTTTTCGCCGCGTCTTTCCTACCGTGAGCTATGAGTCTGAAAGCCGGCGTCATCGCCGTGCAGGGCGACGTCAGCGAACACGCAGCGGCCATCGAAAAGGCCGCCCAGTCGCTCGGTGAGCGCGTCACCGCCGTCGAAATCCGCAAAGCGGGCATCGTCCCCGACTGTGATCTGCTGCTCCTCCCGGGCGGGGAGTCAACCGCCATCTCGCGGCTGCTCGAAAAAGAGGGCATCGACGAGGAAATCAAGGCCCACGACGCAGCCGGAAAGCCGATTCTTGCCACCTGCGCCGGGCTTATCGTCGCCTCAAAAGACGCCCACGACGAGCGCGTGAAAACGCTCGATATCATCGACGTGACCGTCGAGCGCAACGCCTTTGGCCGCCAGAAAGACAGCTTCGAGGCCCCCCTCGACGTAACCGGCCTCGACGAACCGTTCCCGGCCGTGTTCATCCGCGCGCCGCTCATCAGCGAGGTGGGCGACGGGGTCGAGATACTCGCCGCGTGGGACGGTCGCCCCGTCGCCATCCGCGACGGCAACGTCATCGCCACTTCATTTCACCCCGAACTGACCGCCGACGCGCGCATCCACGGACTGGCCTTTTTCGACCGGCAGTGACACCCTTTTTACTCGCCCCCGCTTGGGTGTGAGTATGAACGCCAGTATCGAGGCCGTCCGCGTCGCCAACACGCCCGACGGCCCCGTGCCCGTGGTCTTACTCGCCGTGGAGGACGAAACCGACATCCTCCCCATCTTCATCGGCTTCGAGGAAGCGGCGAGCATCGCCCGCGGGATGGACGCCATCGACATCGGCCGCCCGCTCACCCACGACCTCATGTTAGACCTCGTCCAGGAACTCGGCGGCCACATCGACCACGTCGAAATCAGCACGCTCGAAGACGAGACGTACATCGCAGACCTCTATCTCAACACCCCGCGCGACACCACCGTCATCGACGCCCGCCCGAGCGACACCCTCGCGCTCGTCTCGCGCACGAACGCACCCATCCACATCTCAGACGCCGTGTTCGAAGACGGCCGCCGCCCGCTCGCAGACTTCGACGAACTGAGAGACATTCGTGAGGTCGGCCAACTATGAGCGACGACGTTATCGACGAGCTGTTCGACCTCATCGAATCGCGCAAAGAAGAGCTTCCCGAAGGGTCGTACACTACGTCGTTGTTCACCCACGAGAAGGGAGAAAACGCCGTCCTCGAAAAGCTGGGCGAGGAAGTCACCGAACTCATCCTCGCGGCGAAAGACGACGACCACGACGAACTGGCCCACGAAGCCGCGGATATCGTCTACCACATGCTGGTGCTCCTCTCGATGAAGGACATGGACCTCGAAGACCTGCGTGCGGAACTAGCTGACCGACGCTGAGCGAGCGAACTTTTATCAGCAAAGCCGCGGCCACCGCCCGTATGTCCTGACTGTAAACCGCGACGAGGACTGCGATAGTCCGGCCACGCTCGTCGCGTAAACCACTGGCTGGCTGTTCGCCATGACACGGAGACACGCTCGGAAACGCCAACGAACGGGCTTTTATGTTCGGCTCGCATAGCGAGGCACATGATTTTCGAGGACCTCCCGACCACGCCGCGGTCGGACGAACTCATCGATAAGGCCTTCTCGCGGGCAGCGCGAGCGGGTCGTGCCAAGAAGGGCCTCGACGCCCAGCAGTCGATGCTGATGACGGCCGCCAACATTCTCTCTGACAATCTCCAGAACGTCGGCACGTCGTGGCCCGACTTCAATGACGTCGACCCCTTCTACTACGAGCTCGCAGACGCGCTCGTAGACGTAGACGAACTCAGAAAGAGCCTCTCCGAAGTGATGTGGGCCGGACGCAAGTGCGGCGACATCAGAAAGGAGTACCAGCGCCGCGTGAGCGGCGATGTTGACACCGCGCGCAAGGTGAGAAAACAGGCGTTCGCCCGCCTCGCAGACGTGACCGAAGAGGTTGACGACGACTTAAAGCGGCTCAACGAAGCCCGCGACATCCTCCGCAAACTGCCGGACATCCGTCCCGAGGAGCCGACCATCGTCGTCGCAGGCTACCCGAACGTCGGCAAATCGTCGTTCGTAAACGCCGTGACCAACGCCCGCAACGCAACGGCCACCTACCCGTTCACGACGACGCAAGTCCACGTCGGCCACATCGAGCGCGACCGCATCCGCTATCAAATTGTGGACACCCCCGGCCTGCTCGACCGCCCCGCAGACGAACGCAACGACATCGAGGCCCAAGCCGTGAGCGCGCTCGAACATCTCGCCGACGTGGTGCTCGTCTTCGTTGACGCGAGCGCCTCGTGTGGCTACCCACTCGCAGACCAACTCGCCCTGCGCGACGCGCTCGTTGCGCAGTTCGACCAACAGCCAGTGCTCACCGTCGCCAACAAAATCGACCGCTCAGACGAGGTCGAAGCCGACTGCTACATGAGCGTCACCGAAAACGAAGGCGTCGAAGAAACGCTCGACGCGGCCGTCGAAGCCATCGGCTACGAACACGAGTTCACCATCCGCTAGACAGTCGCGTTGTACACCACCGTTACCTGCGCCGTGACGGTCACTGGCCCGGGTTCGATGGTCGTCTCCGCGCTTGCGGCGACATCTCGGAACACCGGCCCGACCGAAAGTTCCCCCGTTTCTACCGACTGAACCCCGCTAATCGAGAGTGACGCGGCCGCGGCGAGCGTGTCCGCCTGGTTACGTGCATTCGCCATAGCGTCTTCGAGCGCCACAGCTCGCAGTTCGCGCGACCGATCGGTCGAGAGCGTAAACTGGACACTTTGGACGTTCGTCGCCCCGTTCTCGATGGCCGTATCGATAATTGCGCCAACCGACTCGGTATCCGTGAGCGTGAGCCGGAACAGGTGCGTGGCGCGGAACATCCGGGAGTCGGTTTCGTCGGTTAGCCGTTCTTCACCGATGAAAAACGAGGCTGTTTGGAGTTGGTCGTCAGCCACGCCCGCTTCGCGGAGCGCGGTTCGCATCGTAGAGACGTCGGCAGCAACCTGCGTTCGAGCGTCGTCTGCGGATGCAGCGACCGCGCTGACGCCGAGCGTTACGACTGCCTGGTCTGGTTCGCCAGTGGCTTCGCCCACAGCCGAAATCTGAATCGTTCGCTGTCCGGTGGCAGAATCAGCGCCCGGTGAATCAATCGTCCCCAAACACCCTGCGAGCACCACAAATGCAGCGAGTGCGAGGGTGCGCGTCATGAATCGGTACCCCATACCCCTCCTACGTCAGACAAGGAAAAATAGCGAGCGCTCAGCTGGCTTGGAGTTCGACGAACTGCACCTGTACGGTAACGTCGTAACCAAGATTCTCCGCGATTGCTGCGTGCAACGTCGTGGCGAGCGGTGGCTTTTCGGTATCCGGCGGGACACCGACAGACACGATGATATCAGAAGGGCGCTGTGTGATGATGTTATCCGTGAACTCCACCTGCACGTCGAGCAGCGTCACCTGCTCGTAGCCGGGTGCGGAAAGCGTCTGTTCGATTTGGTTCTGGATGTCCTCTTCTGCAGTTGCGCTCGTGAACGACGCGTAGGTCACGCCGCCAAGGAACACAGAGAGAATGAGAATCGCACCGAGAAGGACGCCAATCCGCTTTATCGTCGTCGTGCGGGCCGCATCGAGTTTGAACCAGCGGTCTGGGCGATAACCGGTGTACCAGAGCGTGGAGATCGCGGCGAGATTGATGGAGAGTGCGTTGACGAGCGCGAGGATGCCAGAGCCGAGAACGACCATCGGAAGCCCCCACGCGATGCCGATGCCGACGGTGGCGGCGGGCGGGACGAGTGCCACGGCAATCATCACCCCGACGAGCGAGGCGGAGACGCCAGACGAGAGGCTGAACGCGCCCGCGATACCAGCACCGAGGGCGACGACGAGCGAGAGGAAATCGGGCGACAGGCGTTCGCTGACCTGCCCGATTTCGGTCGGGTCGATACCCGGCGGAATTAGGTGAATCGTCTTGATGAGAAAAG
Organism: Haladaptatus sp. ZSTT2; assembly: GCF_037081775.1. Lineage (NCBI taxonomy): Archaea > Methanobacteriati > Methanobacteriota > Halobacteria > Halobacteriales > Haladaptataceae > Haladaptatus > Haladaptatus sp. ZSTT2. The sequence goes on along the minus strand of NZ_JBAMHQ010000001.1, from coordinate 1,926,163 downwards.
CAAACAGGGCGGCCGCGGAGATGGCGAACGCAAAGCCGATGAACTGCAACTTCACGCCGCGAAGGAACAGGTCGCTGTCGTCGATAACCGTCCCCACACTCGAAGCCATCGCCGGGCCGATGAGTGGTGCAATGACCATCGACCCGACCACGACCGCTGGTGAGTCGAGCAAGAGTCCGGCGGTGGCGATGACCGCGCTCACCACCGTCATGGTGACGTAGATGACCATCGAGGGCGCGAGGTCTGTTGCAGTTGCGACCAACTCTTCGCGGGCGATTCGTTCGTTGCCCGCCTCGCTCTCGTCGTACTTTTCTTTGAGCGCCTCGAAGCGCCGTGAGATGACGGTTTCTGCGTCGATGACGACGGTGTAGGCGTGCTCTTCGACGCCGACTTCGCGGAGGCGAGAGAGGACGTGTTCGACTGCGTTCGTTGGGAGGGGAAACGACACAACACCGGTGAACTCCCGGCCGCTCGTCTCGTCGGTGAGGACGTAGTCGATACCTTCGTCGTCCAAGGTATCGAGAATCGCCTCACGTTTGCCCGCCGGGATGGTGACCTGTACGAGTCGCACACCGAATCGACGGGGGCGGGTGAAAAATAACCCGCGGTGGTTTTCAAGCCTGAGCGAAAAGAGAGCGTATGTTCCAAAATCGCCCCGACCGCGACACCGAAATCGTCCTCGTCGGGCGGTCAAACGTCGGGAAATCGACGCTTATGCGCCTTCTCACCGGCCACAAGAAGTTCAATACGGGCAAGAAACCGGGCGTGACCCGGCAACCGAACCACTTCGACTGGGCACCGGAGAGTTTCATGATAACCGACCTCCCCGGCTTCGGATTCATGTCCGGCGTGGATGAAGACCACCGCGAGGAGATCAAGACCAACATCGTTCACTATATCGAGGAAAACGCGGACAACATCATGCTCGGCGTCCTCGTCGTGGACGGAAAGAGTGTCATCGACATCATTGACCGCCACACCACAGACGAGACGATTCCCCACGACGTGGAGATGTTCTACTTCCTCAGAGAACTCGGGATTCCCGTCGTCGTCGCCGTCAACAAGATGGACAAGGTGGACGACAAAGACGAGCGCCTGAACGACCTCGCAGACCGACTCGGCCTCGCCCCGCCGTGGAAGCAGTGGCAAGACGTTATCTGCCCGATTACCGCCAAACGCGGCAACATCGACACGTTGAACGAGGCGCTTCGAGAGCACGCCCACGCGAACAAGCGCGACGACTTGCTCAAATTTTTTTAAATCGTAATTTTGTGAGTGGTGCGCTTCTCCATCACTCCACTACCGTCGAATACGGTGGCGGAAGGAGGACGTCCGTGTCTGGGTATCGTGTCTTCCAGTCGCCCCACGTCGTCAGTTCTGAAGGGCGGATGACGAGACGCTCGCCTTCGAGTGGCCCGCAGATGGCGCGCCCGAGAATTTGACTCCAATAGGAGCGCGTCGCCTCGTCGAACATCACGAGATTGGCGTTGTTGCGGACGTGTTCTGAGACAACCGAGCTGTTCTTGTAGGCGACGAACGTTCTGTTCTCCAGTTCGCTCGCGGCGGTGTAGACGCCCGGTGCCTGCCAGAGGAGGCCGGAGACGAGAAAGCGCGTTGGCTCGTTGTTGATGAGTCGGTCTGTGACGAGGCCGCTGCCACAGAGCGGGCAATACGTTATCAAAACGGGGCCGCCGAAGTCGTCGTTCACTATCTCGTGCCACCAGAGAATCGTGAGCGGGTAGGCTCGCGCTCGCTCGTCATCGCGGAGGCCGATGACGGTCTGGTGGTCGGCGAGAGTCAGTTGGTTGCGCCGGAGATATTTTGACTCGATTTCGAGGCCGTTCCAGCTCGTGCCGAATCGCGGTTCGACGATGGCGCGGATGGTTTTCGGTTTGATCTCCTCCTCGCAAATTGTACTCGGGATGCCCTGTTCTGCGAGTGAGAGGGGCGGGACGGGTTCGGTGGTCGTCGGCTCCGTTGGCGACCCACCCGTGAGACAGCCCGCAGCGGCGCTGAGTCCGGCGGCTGTGGCGAGAAACCGACGACGGTGCATGGAAGAACTAAGCACGAATCGAACGTAACTGGTGCGCGTGTGGGTACGGGCCGCTCACAACCATAGAGAGTGGGCGGCTCAGAATGTGAGCGTCGTCACAAGGGGCTCAGAGGGGGTAACTGTCGTCACCGCCGCCCAGTGAGACGTATCGGATGGAGGGATTTGACGCTTACCAATCAGCGAGTCCGCGCAGTTCCGTAGACACGGTCGCCACGTCACCCGTGTCGAACAGTCCCGCCTCGGTCGCAATCCCCGTCACGAGGTCGGGTGGCGTGCGGTCGAAGGTAGGATTCGACACGCCGAGGGTTGCGTCGCCGTCGTACAGTTCCGCCGCGTCTCGTGGCTCGGGGTCGTAGCCGTCTCGCGGATTCACCTTGTCGAGCGAGCAGACGGCGTAGAAGGGGATTCCGAGCGTGTTGGCGGCGCTCGCCGCGACGCGCGTTCCGACCTTGTTCACGACGCTGCCGTCTGCGAGAATCGTGTCCGCGCCGGCGACGACACACGCCACGTCGAAGTCCGCGAGCGCTTGGGCGATACCCGCATCCGAGACGAGCGTCGTTTTCGTCGTCGAGGCAAGCCTCTCTGCGACGCGGACGCCTTCGCCGCCGGGGTTCGAGACGGCGACGATGACGTGGGCAGGCGTCGCGTGGTTGAGGGCGGTGAGCACCGTCCCGGAGCGCGATAGCGTGAACACGGTTTTCCCAGAAAGGCAGTCAAGTTCGGTTGCTGCCGCGTTGTCTGCGTGTTCTGCGCGCGTTCGAACGGCGCGAGCCTCGGCGGCCACCGCCTCTGGCGTGTGGGCGGCGGCGTGCAGCACGCGATTGATGCGGTTTTCGATGACCACCATGCTCGGGCGGGCGGCGACGAGGTCGCGGGCGAGGGCGGCGACGTCCTCCCAATCGTCGGCCGCTTTCGCGCCTTCGTGGAGGACGTCGAGTGCCCACAACGAGAGCTGTGCCGAGCCGTGGTCGCGGTCGTCGCGGATGGTTTCGACCGACAGGTCTCGGGCCATACACCTCCTTCGTCCGGCGAACATTTAGAAGGGCGGGCGGTGAATCTCCGCGTATGCCACGCGTGGCACTCATCGCAGACACGCACATTCCCTCCCGAAAAGAGACCATCCCCGAATGGGTGGTAGCCCAAATCGAATCAGCCGAGTACACCATTCACGCGGGCGATTTCGACTCGGTTGACGCCTTCGAGCGCGTCAAAGAGATTGCCGGTGAATCGTTCACGGCGTGTCTCGGAAACATGGATGCAGACGACCTCGACTTGCCAGAGGTTGCCACCCTCGACGTGGGCGAGGTTCGCTTCGTCGTCACCCACGGCACCGGCGATCTCGACACCTACAAAGAGCGAGTGGCTGGTATTGTCGCTGACCACGCGGCAGGGACGACCATCGGCGTCTCCGGGCACACCCATCAGGTGCTCGACGAAGTGGTAGACGGCGTACGTCTGTTGAATCCGGGCAGTGCAACTGGCGCAGCCCCCGCGCTCACGACGACCATGCTCGTTGTGGATGTCGACGGCGACGCCATCTCCGTCTCGCGCATCGACGGGTAGCTTGCACCTATCGGGTCGCTTTTTAGGTGACGACAGCGACCAACACCTATGGAACTGTTCTCGGTGCCCGACCTCCCCGAGGTGCGTCCGGGCGACGACATCGCCGCGCTCATCGCAGAACGCGTCTCGCTCGACCCCGACGACGTCGTGGTGATTGCGAGCACCATCATCTCGAAGGCGGAGGGCAGACAGGCCAATCTTGCTGAGTTCCCGGCCGGCCCCCGTGCCCGCGAAATCGCGGCGACTCTCGAAGCGATTACCGGCGAGGAAAAAGACCCACGCTTCGCCCAAGCCGTGCTCGAAGAATCGACGGACATCGTGATGGACGCGCCCTTCTTACTTACGGAAACCCGCTTTGGCCACGTCGGCGTGAACGCGGGCATCGACCGCTCGAACGTCCCCGATGCAGACCTGCTTCTCCTGCCGAAACGCCCGAGTGAAAGCGCCGCGCGGATTCACGACGAACTCGGCGTCCCCGTCGTCGTGACCGACACCTGCGGCCGACCGTTTCGTCACGGCCAGCGCGCGGTGGCGATTGGGTGGGCGGGCATGCCGGCGAGCCGCGACTGGCGCGGCGAGCGCGACAGAGACGGCCGCGAACTCGGCGTCACCGTCCAGTGTGTCGTCGACGAACTGGCGGGCGCGGCGAACCTCGTCTCGGGCGAAGGCGACGGTGGGACACCCGTGACCATCGTCCGCGACTGGGAGTTCGGTGACCACGGCGGCAGCGAGAACCTGTATCGGTCTGTCGAGACAGATTTCGTCCGCCAAGCACTCAGAGGGTGGTCGTATGAACGGAATTGAGCTAACCCCGGAACACCCCGTTTCGGAGCTTGCGGAGTACGGAACGTTGGCGGAAGCGGCTGGGTTCGACACCGGATTCGTCTCCGCCCACTACAACAACCGCGACCCGTTCATCGCACTCGACCGCATCGGACAGGCGACGACCGACCTGCGCGTCGGCCCTGGCGTCGTCAATCCCTACGAAACCCACCCCGTGGCGCTCGCTTCGCGGATGGCGACGCTCGACGAATCGACGGACGGCCGCGCGGTGTTCGGGCTGGGCGCGGGCGACCGCTCGACGCTCACGAATTTGGGCTACGACCGCGACCGGCCCCTGCGGCGGGTGCTCGAAACGATGAAAGTCGCCCAACGGCTGTGGGCGGGCGAGCGCGTCACCCACGATGGGACGTTTACGGCGACCGATGCGGGCCTCAACTACGACGCGGGCGAGATTCCCGTTTACATTGGCGCACAGGGGCCACACATGCTCAAAATGAGCGCGAAACACGCAGACGGTGTGCTGATAAACGCCTCACACCCGGCCGATGTCGAGTGGGCGGCGGGCCAGATTTCTGAGGGGTTAGCGATGCGTCCCGACGACCGTGGCGCGTTCGATGCTGCGGCCTACGCGAGCGTGAGCATCGCAGAAGACGGGGAGGCGGCGCGCGAGGCTGCCCGGCCGCCGGTCGCGTTCATCGCGGGCGGGGCCGCACCGCCAGTGTTGGAACGCCACGGCATCGACCCCGATGCGGCGGCACAGATTGGTGAACAGATTGGCGCCGGTAAATTCACCGCGGCGTTCGGTGCGGTCACCGACGACATGATAGACGCCTTCTGTATCGCGGGGACGCCCGACGAAGTGGCGGAAAAGGTGGACGGCGTCCTCGCGCACGTCGATAGCATCGTGATGGGGTCGCCGCTTGGCCCAGATATCGAGACGGCTATTGCCCTTGCTGGGGCGGTCCTTGCGTGACGTCACCGACCATCGCGTCGCCCACCGCACCGAGGCCGAGGTAGAGCAGAGCGAGCATCGAGACGCCCGTAAGGAGCGCGCCCATCGTGAGCAAGAGCGCAGAGAGTGGGTCGCTCAGGGCGACGTCAGTAAAGCGCATCGTGAGTTCGACGGCGTTGTTCAGGAGTTCCAAAGCGATGTTTGCCATAGTCGTGGGATTGTACTGCGGGTATTTGATTGCTACTGTCCGACACGGCAGACGGTATAAGTCCGTCGCGCCGAGAGAGTAGGTATGAGCGAGGATTCGACGCTCGATGCGTTCGCCGGGGGCGAGGCGGCAGAAGAAGAGGCAGACGCGGCCCCGGAACCGAGTGCGAATGAGATTGCGCCCGCCACTTCGACCTACGCGTGGTCACCCGAGGGTGCCGCCTGCGAGGCGTGCGGAGAAGTCGTCGAGCGCCGGTGGCGCGATGGGGACGAGTTAGTCTGTGAATCGTGTAAATCCTGGTAGTTGACGGGTTGAGTGCCCAGTAACGTTAGATATTCTGGGGCACTATAACGGGCGAAGAGGTGCACACTCTCGTTGGGTATATGACAGAAAGCATTTGTAACCAGCCTCCGGAGTGTCAGACAACCTCATTGTAGAGCGTAACTACCCCTCCCATGACAGACGCCGACATCACTAGCGCCGAACCGAGTGCGGCAACTACTGCGTTGTCCATCGACGACGCGGGCGCACTCGCAGAGGACATAATCGAGAACGTAGAACAGGTAATCGTCGGAAATCACGGCACCGTCGAGCAAATCGTCACCGCCATCTTAGCACGCGGGCACATCCTCTTAGAGGACGTTCCCGGCGTCGGGAAGACGATGCTCTCGCGCGCCGTTGCTCGGTCGGTCGATTGCTCGTTTAAACGCGTCCAGTTCACTCCCGATTTGCTCCCCTCTGACGTGACCGGCGTCAACGTCTTCAACCAGCAAACCCGAGAGTTCGAGTTCCGCCCCGGCCCAATTTTCGCAAACTTCGTCCTCGGCGACGAAATCAACCGCGCACCGCCGAAAACCCAGAGTTCGCTGTTAGAGGCGATGGAAGAAGAACAGGTGACGGTCGATGGCGACACCCACCGCGTCCCGCTGCCCTTCACCATCATCGCGACCCAGAACTCCGTCGAGCGAAATCGCACCTACGAACTCCCGATGGCCGAAGTCGACCGCTTCATGAAGAAACTCCACCTCGGCTACCCCGACGAGGACGCAGAGAGCGAGATGCTCCTGCGCGTCGTTGGCCATCACCCAATCGAGGAACTCCAGCCGGTTGCGAGCGCAGCAGCCCTCCAATCGGCCCGCGAAACCGTCTCGCAGGTGTCCATCGAGGAGCCGATTCGCCGCTACGTCACCCAGATTGCGGGCCACACCCGCGAAAACGCCGTCCTCGGCGTGAGTCCGCGCGGCTCCATCTCACTGCTGCGCGCCGCCCAAGCCCGTGCGGTCATCGACGGCCGCGACTACGTCATCCCCGACGACGTCCAACAGGAGGCCGTGTCGGTGCTCGCCCACCGCATCCAACTCGGCGCGGACACGGCTGGCGTGACCAAGCGCGAACTCATCGAGGACGCACTCGAAGCCGTTTCGGTTCCATGAGCATCACCCGCCGGGGCATCGTGGTGGTGGTCGCCATCGCACTCGCACTCGCCATGTCCTATCAGTTCGGCGGGCGAGCGCTGAACGCCATCGTCGTTCCCGCTGCCATCGCGCTCGTCGCGGGAGCCATCCAGAGCACGCGCCTCTCGAAGCCGGACGTGAAACGAAGCCAGCCAGCGCCCGGCTTCCCGGGAGAGACGCGAACCGTCTCGCTCATCGTCGAAGGCACGAACACCGCGAGCGCGAGCATCACCGACGCCGTTGGCGACGGGCTGTCTTCGACGAAGACGCACTTCGAGGCATCCGTCCCCGGCACCATCACCTACGACATCGAGTACGACCGGCGGGGCGAACACGAACTCGGCCCGGTCACCGTTTCGGTTCGAGATATGTTCGGCCTGTTCGAGCGCACCTTCTCGTACCCGCTCATCACGCGGACGCTCGTCTATCCGCGACTCGAAGACCTCTCAGACGACGCACGCCACACGCTGAATCTCCTCTTTGACGAAGCTGCCGTCATCTCGCGCCAAGAGTTCGACAGCCTGCGCGAGTACGTCCCCGGCGACCCGCTGCGCGACATCCACTGGAAGACGAGCGCGAAACGCGATGGCGACCTGCTCGTCGCGGAGTTCATCGGTGAGGCAGAAGAAGACGGCCTCTCCATCGTCGCAGAGGGCGACGCCGGGCGCGCAGACGAGATGGCCTGTGCCGCCGCGAGCGTCGCGGCCTACGTCCTCGATTCGGGACTTTCCTGCGACGTGACCGCCCCCGGTGGCCACGTCACCCGCGCCCGCGGTGATAGCCAACGAAACCGTGTCCTCACGCTGTTCGCCCAGACGCCCGCCGGCGGGGTCGCAACCGCCCGCCGTGAGGCTGCTGATGTGCTCGTTTCTGCGACGGGCGACGGCCCGACGACCCTCTCGCTGCGCGACCGTGAACTGACCTTTAGCGACCTGACTCGCCGGGCTGCGGTGGCCGCAGACGGCGGGATCCCTGAGCCATGAGTACTGAAACCCCCTCCTTTGTCGACCGCACCGACTTCGGCCTGCGCGACCCGCTTCGCGTCCTCTCGCTCGTCGCTGCCGCCATCCTGACCATCTCCTACGTGAACGTGCTGTACGAGGTGACGACCATCGTCGGTGGCTCTACCGACCTCCTCGTACTCGTCGCCGGGACGCTCCTCGTGAGCACGCTACTCGCGCGCTATCTCTCCTCGTGGGTTGCCCTCCTGCTCGCCGCCATCATGCTCGGCGGCGGCATGTGGGTCTACCTCCAGTCGATTCCCGACGGCTTTGCCCTGCTCCTCCAGACCGAGCGCGTCCTGAGCGACGTGACCGCGCTCATGACCGGCCTGTCGATTCTTCGGGTGACGAAAGCCAGCGTCTGGGCGATGGCAATTGCGCCCGGGCCAGTGTTCCTCTCGTGGTATTTCGTCATGCAGCGACGCTACGCCCTCGGTGCGCTCGTCGGCGCGATTCCCCTCGGCTTGTTCGTCCTCACGGGAGACGCTGACATGCTGCTCACCGCGATGGGCGTGACCGCCGCCGCCGCACTCGTCGGGTTTGGCGAACTCGAACGCTTTGGCGCGAGGCTCGGACAGGCAGACCTGTTGACCGTCGTGCTCGCGACGATGGTCGTGCTCTCGCTTACCATCAGCGTCGTGCCCGGCGGCGCGTCGAACCCGCTGTTCCCGGGCCACTCAGGCGGCGACACCATCGAATCGAACCTGCTCACCGCAGACGAGGAGGTCGCCGTCCTCGGGAGCATCAGCCTCTCACCGGAGGTGCGCTTTAGCGTGACCGCAGACCGCCCACAGTACTGGAAAGTTGGCAGCTACGACCGCTACACCGGTGGCGGCTGGGTGCGAACCGGCGAAAGCACGCTCTATACGAGTTCGCTCGCCGCGCCGGAGGGTGATTCGCGGCGACTCGTCCAGACGTTCGAGATAGAGACCAGTCGGATGGACACGATGCCCTCGGCGTGGAAGCCAGTGAGCGTCCGCGGGACGCAATCAGACCGGACGCGGGTGACCCAACACGAGGGTATCCAGCCGCTTGGCTCACTCCGCGAAGGCGACCGCTACACAGTGTTGAGCCGGGTGCCCCAGACCCACCCCGACCAACTGCGTTCGGCAGGGACGGACTACCCAGAATACATCGAAGACCGGTATCTCCAACTCCCCGAATCGACGCCCGACCGCGTGGGTGAGTTCACCTCGCAAATCACGGCCAACGCCGAGAACCCCTACGACACCGCGCGCGTCATCGAGGTATATCTCGAATCGAACAAAGCGTACTCCTTAGACGTTGAACGGCCGGACGGCGACATCGCAGACTCGTTCCTCTTCGAGATGGACCGCGGCTACTGCACCTACTACGCGACGACGATGGTGACGATGCTCCGCACCCAAGGCATCCCGGCGCGCCTCGCGGTTGGTTACACGCCCGGCGAACAGGTCGCAGACGATAAGTGGGTCGTCCGCGGCTTAGACGCCCACGCGTGGGTGGAAGTGTACTTCCCCGAGACCGGCTGGGTGCAGTTCGACCCGACGCCCGCAGGCCCGCGCGAAAACGCAGAAACCCAACGCCTAACCCAAGCGCGAGCGGCCGGTGAGGAGAACGTCGATACGAACGAAACCGGCGCGACGACGACCACCGAGACGCCGGATACGAACACGAACACCAGTTCGAACAACACCGTCTCCGGCCCCGACGACGACCGCCTCTCCGAGATTCTCGGCGGCGACCCCGGCTCACAGGGCACCTCGAACACGAGTACGCCACCACCCGGTCCCGATGGAGCCGCGCCTGAAGATGGGGGTGGTGGCATCCCGATTCCGAGCCGCGAACAGACCGCCGTTGGGCTGGTCGCGCTCGTCGGGATGGCCGCGGGTGCCCACCGCACGGGAGCGTCGAAGCGCGCCTATCGCGCCCTCTGGCTGCGCTGGCCACAGTCTGGCACGCCAAAAGAGGATGCCGCACGCGCGTTCGCCCGCCTCGAATACCTGCTCTCGCGTCATCACGGACCGCGTCGACCGGGCGAGACGCCCCGGCAGTATCTGACGAGAGTGGACGCAGACGGCGATGCGCGGCGAGTCGGCGCAATATACGAGCGAGCGACGTACGCTGGTCGCGTGAGCCGCGAGGAGGCAGACGAAGCGCTCTCGCTCGTGACCGATAAAGTCCGGGACGCAACCCCGTTGGTGCGGCGGCTGGGTCGGTAGCGTCTCACGAATTTCTAAAAACACAACACCCGACAGCGTTTAGTAGGTCCCTTTCGTATCTCGGGTCGTAATGTCGGAAGTGTGCTCGACGTGTGGATTGCCCGAGGAACTCTGCGTCTGTGAGGACGTAGCTCGGGAATCACAGCAGATTAACATCCGCATCGACGAGCGTCGCTATGGGAAGGAGGTAACGATCATTGAAGGTCTCGATCCAAAGGACGTGGACATGGATAGTCTCTCGTCTGACCTGAAATCGAAGTTCGCCTGCGGTGGCACCGTCGAAGACGGCTCCATCGAACTCCAGGGGAACCACACGGGCCGCGTAGAGGACTTCCTGCGCGATAAGGGCTTCAACGTCGCCTGACCTTCAACTGAATCGTCACCTTCGGCCTTCGGGCCACACCTTCACTTTCTACGAAAACAGAGCGCCAGCGGTGCTAAAACGGCGCGCCGGGGCCTTCGTTGGACTGCTCTGCTTCGAGCCCGCCGGTTGCAAAGTCGTACTCCCACGCATCCAGCCCGCCAGCGAGGCTCTCGACGCGGGCGTGAGACGTGCCTTCGTACGACGAGATGAGCCGCACTGCCTGTAAACTGGAGACGCCGTGCGGGCAGACGGTCACGATGTGGTCTGCATCTGTGAGCGTCGGGATCTTGGTTACGAGGCTGTGAAACGGGATGTTCTCGCTGCCGGGGATGTGTCCCCGGGCGAACGCTCCGGGCGAACGAATGTCGATGATACGCACGTCTGCGCCCTCATCGAGCAGCGCTTTGACCTCGTCCGGCGCGATTTCGTCGTCCCTGCGGTCGGTCATATACGTGGTTTATTCGGTGGGTGAGGATAAGCATCTGGGTTGAGATGAAAAAGAAGAAAACGGGGTTGTTGAGACAGAGAGGAATCAACCACCTCGAAAGCCCCTGCGTTTTCAACGGCTGCACCTCGCTGTCGCCAGAAATCGGAGGTTTCTGAGATGCCAAAGCGGCTTTGCCGCTTTGAACCACGCGCTTCGCCTCACTCCGTTCGGCTGCAGTGCTTACGTCGGTTCGCTCGCCGAAAACGCGGCCCCTTTCAGTCCCACCCGTGGCGGTTGGTGAGCTGACTGGGTTGTAGAGATTGAGGAGAGGAGCTAGATGAGGCCTTCTTCTTTCGCCAGTAGAATGCCTTCAATCGTGGCGTCGTTTGCGGGTTCTTTTCGAGCAAGTTCCAACGCCTCATCAACGGGAACCGACGTGACGGTGATGAACTCATTGCCGTCGAGTTTGCGCTCGACGGGGCGGAGGCCCTCTGCGAACACGATTCCGCGGCGGTGGCGCAACACGCCAGTTGAGCACCAAAACTCTTCTATGAGGGCGAGGCTGTCTGCGGCGAAGCCCGTTTCTTCTTGCAGTTCGCGCGCCCCGGCTTGGGTGTAGGATTCGCCTTGCTCGACGATGCCTGCGGGGAGTTCGAGACACTGCTCGCCAATGGCGGGCCGGTACTGGTCTACGAGAATAATCTCGTCGTCTGCGACAGCCACCACGACGACGGCGTCGGGTAGTTCCGCCCAGTAGTACTTCTTCTCGGAGCCGTCCGGTTGGGTGACGAGGTCGTAGCCGCCGGTGTACCAGCCGGTTTCGTACTCGGCTTTCGATTCGAGAACGGGCCAGTCGTGGTCGCGCGACTCGGTCATACGTCCTGTACAACCGTTATCCGATAAAGTGTGCCGTTGTGAGAGACGTACACTGCGTCACCGTCCACGGCGGCGGGGTTGCGCTGGCCAAGCGCCGACCGTTCGTCAAAAGGTGAGTGGGTAAACGCCTCTTTCAGGCCAATCGGCCCCTTCCAGTAGGGTTCAGACTGCCCGGATGCGAGCGCCACACTGGTGTAGGGATAGCGATTACTCGGCAGGAACGACCCGTTTACCACCTCGTGGTCGCCGTCTGTGGGCGTCGCGGTCAGGTAGTAGGGGTCGCCGCTATTGAGCAGACTCGGCACCGCACCGAGCGCGAGCAAGAGGACGAGAAACACACCGATGGCGAGGAGCGCGTTGCGGGTGACCGGGCGCATACCGAGGGTTGGGAGCGAACGGGAAAAAGCGCCTCGCTAGAGTTAGAGCGTCTCGCGGTAGATGCGGCCGAACGCTTGGCGACGCAGGGTTGCCACAGCGGCCGCCTCCTCGTTCTGGAAGGTGGCGGCCACGACTGTGTTCGCAAACGGGGCGACGTGCCAGACGACGTGGTCTACGCTGTCGCTTCCGGCTTCGACGACGTCGTACTCGTCGTGGGCGGCACACCACTCGTCGAACTCTTCGCGGGTGCCGACGGTGACTTTGAGCAGTGAGGAGAACAGCGCGTTTCGTGCGGTCGTGACCACGTCGTCGGTGACACGTTCGTGGTACTCCTCGCGGTCGAACGCCATCGCTTTCGCCGTCTCTTTGACCGTGAGTTGGGCGGCGGGGCCGACCTGTTCGAACTGCTCGCGGGCGTCCTCTATAGTCTCGGGCGAGAAAAGGCCGTCTTTGTGCATGGTCTGTGTATGTGGCGGGACGCAGTTACGCGTTTTCGTCTTCGTCTTTCGCGCGATGTTCTTCCGCCATCCGCTTTGCCTCCTCCATCGCCGCCTGCGTTTTCGCGTCTAACTCGGGCGACTGGTCGGGCGCTTCCGTGTGGTGTGCATGGTTTGGCTCGTCATCGAAGAGGTCGCCCGGGCGCACGTCGTCGTGGTCGTGTTCGTGGTCGTGTTCGTGGTTGTGACCCGTCGTATCCTCGAACACCTGCGGGTACTCGCGTTCTTCTGCGAACTCGGTGACGCGCGCGGCGAGTTCTTTCTGTCCCTCCGCAGACCAGCCGGGGGCGTGTTCGTCCAACCACGCTTCGTGCTCGGCGTTGCCGAGGATGGCGGTGAAGGCGAGGTGGTTCGCAAGATGCTTGCCGTCCATCTGCGGTGCCTCACAGACCGGGCAGACATATCCCATGATGGGTGGAATGTGAGCCGTCGAAAAAAGGCAATCGCCTCACTCGTCTGTTTTGAGGAAGATGAGCGCATCCTCGCCGTCTTCGTAGTAGCCGGGAACGCGGTGGTGTGGGGCGAAGCCAAAGCGTTTGTAGAGCGCCTGTGCGCCCGCGTTCGAGTCCCTGACTTCGAGTTTCACCGAGCGCACGCCGTGGGTGGCGAGGACGAACAGCGCGCGTTCGAGCAATAAACTGCCAATCCCCTCACCTCGGTGGGCGGGCGAGACGGCAAAGTCCTTGATGTGGCCAATCGGCCGCCCATGGTTCGCCACCGCGTCGGCCACGACGTAGCCCACGATGTCGTCGGTTTCGGCGACGAGAAAGCCCGGTTCGCCAACGAAAAACTCGAACGCCTGATACGGCCACGGCTGGGGGAACGACTGGCGTTCGATGCGGAAAATTGAGAGCAAATCTGTGCGCGTTGCTTCCCGAATTTCGACTGCCTGCCCGACATCGTCGGCCGTCGTTGTCACAGAGAGAAATACGCACGGAACGCTATATATCACATTTGGGCGAACATTTTCTGCCGGTGGGTCCCTCCCGCTGGCGTGGGGCGAGTCAGTGACCGAGAGTCGTCGCTCGGGGCCGGTGAAAACGAAAGAGAAGGGAAGAGAGATTAGTCGTCTGCGGGTGCTGCGCCGCCTTCGGTCTGCATCTTCGTGTGTGGCAGTTTGCCACCGTCTGCGAGGATTTCACGCTCGCGCTCGGACGCTTCGAGTTCTGCGGTGAACTCCCAGTCGTCGTTGACGCGAACCGTGAACGTCTCCTTGCCGTTGCGGACGCCTTCTGCGACGTCGTCGACGATTTCCATGTCGTCGCCCTGTTCGAGCTTGTCGTAGGTCTCCTCGTCGATGACGAGTGGGATGAGACCGAAGTTGAACAGGTTCGCTTTGTGGATGCGGGCGAACGACTGGGCGAAAACGCCCTGGATGCCGAGGAACATCGGACACAGCGCGGCGTGTTCGCGGGAGGAGCCCTGCCCGTAGTTCTCGCCGGCGACGAGGAAGCCGCCGTCGGAGTCGAGCGAGCGCTGGGCGAAGCTCTGGTCGACGCGCGAGAGCGTGAACTCAGAGAGCTTTGGGATGTTCGACCGGTACATCAGGATGTCCTGCGTCGCTGGGATGATGTGGTCGGTCGTGATGTTGTCCTCCATCTTGAGGAGCGCGGAGCCTTCGAGATGGGCGTCGAGTGGGTCTTTCAGCGGCACGTCGCCGATGTTTGGCCCCTTGATGAGGCTGTCGTCGACGGGTTCGTCCGGCGTGATGATGTCCGCTTTCGAGCCGTTGTATTTGTCGGGCATCACGGCACCCGGTGCGGCTAAGTCGCCAAGTTCCTCTGCGAGGTCGCGTGGGTCGACGATTTCGCCTTTGATACCGGCGGCGGCGGCAACCTCTGGCGAGCAGAGGTAGACGTTGTCGTCTTCGATACCGGAGCGACCCTCGAAGTTGCGGTTGAACGTCCGCAGGGAGACGGAGTTGGAGGCTGGGACGTGACCGATACCGATACACGCACCACAAGTTGCCTCGGAGAAGTTGACACCGGCGGCCATCATCTCTGCGACCCAGCCCTCACGGGCGAGGAGTTCTGCAGACTGCTTGGAGCCGGGTGCGACGATGAACTCCGTTTTCTTGTTGACTTCGCGGCCTTCGACCATCTTCGCGGCCGGGAGGATGTCCGTGTAGCCACCGTTTGTACAGGAGCCAACCATGACCTGGTCGACCTGCGTGCCTGCGACTTCGCGGACGGGAACGACCTTGTCCGGCATGGATGGGCACGCGATGAGCGGTTCGAGGTCGGAGAGGTCGATGACGATTTCGTCGTCGTACTCCGCGTCCTCGTCGGGCTGGAGGTCAACGTAGTCGTCTTCGCGGCCGACCCGAGAGAGGAAGTCCTTCGTCGCCTCGTCGGTTGGGAAGATGGAGGACGTCGCGCCGAGTTCCGTACCCATGTTGGTGATGGTCGTGCGCTCGGGGACGGTGAGCGTCTCGACACCGGGGCCGGTGTACTCGAAGATTTTGCCGACGCCGCCTTTGACGGAGAGCCGACGGAGCATCTCGAGGATGACGTCTTTTGCGGTCGACCATTCTGGGAGTTCGCCTTCGAGACGAACGTTCACGACTTCCGGCATCTCGACGTAGTAGGGGCCGCCACCCATGGCGACGGCGATGTCGAGGCCACCGGCACCGATGGCGAGCTGGCCGAGGCCACCGGGCGTTGGCGTGTGGGAGTCAGATCCGAGGAGCGTCTTGCCGGGTGCGGCGAAGTTCTCCTTGTGGACGTTGTGGCAGATGCCGTTGCCGGGACGGGAGAAGTAGGCCCCGAACGTGCCTGCTGCAGACCGGAGGAAGCGGTGGTCGTCAGAGTTCTTAAAGTCGAACTGGTAGGTCTGGTGGTCACAGTACTGGGCGGCGAGTTCCGTCTGGACTTCGTCGATTTCGAGCGCTTCGAACTGGAGCCAGACGAGCGTCCCCGTCGTGTCCTGTGTGAGCACTTGGTCGATTTCGATACCAATCTCTTCACCTGTCTCAAGTTCCCCTTCGACAAGGTGGTCAGCAAGAATTTTTTCCGTAAGCGTCTGTCCCATATCAGCTAAAAATGCAGGCTACAGTGTTATAAATCCCGTGAAATTAGCCATGGAAAACCATCATAAACACCGCTTCCGCCGGCAATTTTCTCGAAAGAATTGCCATTTTCACGCGAACTGATAGACACTTGGTGACATATCAACTAGACGGTCGCACAGCCTCGCCGCGGAGGTCGTCGAGAACCGAATCGAGCGCGACACGAATCGAGGAGATAGACGCCGTGCGCGTGGTCGTCGCGCGCGTCTGCATCGCATAGAGCAACAGGCCCACGAGGTGTTCTGCGGCGACGGGCACGTCTACGTCTGCGAACTGGCCCGCCTCGATACCGGCCTCGATGAAGTCTGAAACCGTTGTGACGAGCAGCGAGTCGAGTTTCGTGAACTTCTCGCGGTAGGCCTCGCTTTGAGCCGCCTGTGCGCGAAGCTCTGCGTACACGCGCAGGAAGGTTCGTTTGTCCGCTGAGACCGTCTCCGGGAGGAGTTTATCAACGAACGCACGCAGGTTCGTCTCGGGGTCTGCGCCAGCACCGTCTAAGTACTCTGCGGTGAACTGAGCGAGGTGGAAGTCGAGCAACGCCAACAGGAGGTCGTCTTTGTCGTCGAAGTGGTAGTAGATGAGCGAGGGGCTCTGGCCGAGTTCGTCGCCAATGGCCTTTATCGAGAGGTCGGCGTAGCCGTGGGTGGCGAGCGCGTCGAACGCCGCCGCGATGATTCGGTGTTTCGTGGAGCCTGAGTCCGCTCGCACGCCGGGATGGGTCATAGAGTTCTCACCGGAACTTCGACGCGCGTGACCCTCAATACTTCGAGAATGGGTCAGGCCTCGACGGTTTCTTCGTCGTGTTCGCTGTCACCTTCCTCGAAGAACGTGACGCCAGTCGCCTCCGCTGCGTATTCCCAGAGCCGTATTGCGACCTGTTCGTCACGGGCGGACGTGGAGATTTTCGCGGGTTCCGGGTAGCCACGGATTTCGAACCAGCCGTCGGGGCCGTAGTAGCCGCCCGCCTGTGCATCGGGCGCGGTCGCCGCGTAGAGGGTCGGCAGCGCGCCTTGGTCTTGGTCCATGCTGAAAAAGCCGATGCCGAAGTCCGTGAGCGAGCTGTGGCGCTGGAGGTTCGTTCGCGTAAAGCCGGGGTGGGCGGCGAGCGAGCGAGTGCCCGCGTCGTGGGCGTCGAGTTGGCGCTGGAGTTCGAGGGCGAACATGAGGTCTGCAAGCTTGCTTTGACCGTATTCGCGCCACTGGCTGTAGGACTTCTCGCCGCGGAAGTTGTCGAAGTCGATGCTGGCTCGGCGGTGGGCGAGGCTCGACAGCGTCACGACCCGCGAATCGGGTGTAGAGAGGAGCATCGGGAGCAACTGCCCGGTGAGCGCGAAGTGGCCGATGAAGTTCACGCCGAACTGGAGTTCGAAGCCTTCCTCGGTCTTCGAGAACGGCGGAATCATCACGCCTGCGTTGTTCACGAGCACGTCGAGGTCGCTGTAGCGGTCGGTGAACGCGGCGGCGAACTGTGCGACCGAGTCGAGGCTTGCGAGGTCAAGTTCCATCGTGTCGAGCGAGGCGTTCTCCACCTCGGATTCGAGTTTGCGTCGGGCGGCGTCGGCACGGTCTGCGCTCCGACACGCCATCACGACGTGTGCGCCCTTTTCCGCGAGTTGTTTCGTCGACGCGTAGCCAATGCCGCTGTTCGCGCCGGTCACGATGACCGTCTTGCCGGTGGAGTCGGGGATGTCTGCCGCCGTCCAGTTTGTAGATGCCATTGTGTGTTTCCAAGTGAGCGCCCAACAGAGTTGTTTGAACGTTCAATCAAATACTGGGATGGGGTTCGAGGCGATAAGCATATCGGTAAAATGATGGCTGTATGGGAGGTTCGTGCTTCGGCAGACCTTTGCTCTCGGGCCAAACTCCCATAGGTATGTTCCGAAGCGGGCAGTTCGTTGCAGACAACGTTACCCCGGTCACCGACGAACAAATCCAACCGAACGGCATCGACCTCACCCTCGAAGCCGTGTTCGAACAGCGCGAACCCGGCCGAATCGGCACGGACGGCAAGGAAGTTGGCGACCGCCAGCGCATGGCGGGCGAACAAGTGGTCGAAGTGCCACCTGAAGAGCCCGACCCGAACGGGGCGTACTACCTGCCACCCGGCGGCTACATCGTCCGCTATGCCGAAATCGTCTCCATCCCCGAAGAACACGTCGGGTTCATCTACCCGCGCTCGTCGCTGCTTCGCAACTCATGTATGCTGAACACCGCGGTCTGGGACGCGGGCTACGAAGGCAAAGGCGAAGGCCTGCTCCAAGTCCACCACGACATCGAAATCGAACACGGCGCGCGCATCGCCCAGCTGGTGCTCGCAGAAGCCGACCACGAGGGCGTTTACGAGGGGTCGTATCAGGGCGAAAACCTCGACTAAGAGAGGTATTGTCACTCGATATTTTGATAATTTAATGCAATCAGCGATAGATATTAATGTGGTATTCTCGTGCAGTTGCTATGGCACGTCAGAACACGCCACGACGGACGTTTCTCAAAGGCATCGGCGCGGCAAGCGTCGGCACGGCGCTCGCAACCGGGAGCGCGGGTGCGTCGTTGCCACTCGTTGACGACGTTCTCAATCTCACAAGCGAAGACCCACAGGAAGTGCTCGTTGTCTTCGACTCCACCGACGACATCTCGTTGCTCTCAGGACTCAGCCTCGTAGACGGCTTCGTGGGCCTGAACGTCCTCCCAATCGGCTACACCCGCCTGACCGGGTCGCAAATCGAGGAAGTCGCGTCGTGGGACGCCGTCCGGCGCGTCGAAGCCAACAAAGAACTCAATTACCACAACGCAGACGCCCGCGAGGTGACCGGCGTTTCGACCGTTCAGTCAGACCTCGGCTACACCGGCGAAAACGTCCACACCGCCGTCATCGACTCGGGAATTTCGGGGCTGCATCCTGACCACCAAGTGAACCTCCAGCACAACTATCGCTACCTCAACCCGCTCGGGACGAGCGAGACCACCTTCTGGACGGACGTTGGCAACATCGACACCGACGACAACGGCCACGGCACCCACACCAGCGGGTCGATTGCGGGCGACGGGACGAACACCGCCGAGAACCGGGGGATGGCCCCGAACGCCGACCTCACCGTTTACTCTGCGGGACTCACGCTCCTCATCATTCACGCTGTTTCTGCGATGGACCACCTCATCGCTGAGCGCCTCGCCGGAAACACCGACGCCCACATCGTCTCGAATTCGTATGGGAGCGCGAGCGCAGACGACTACGAACCCGATGCCGCGCTCAACGTGGCGACGTGGGAAGCGTTCCAAGCCGGGATTCTCCCCGTCTTTTCAGCGGGGAACTCCGGCCCGGCGACCAACACGCTCAACGACTACGCGAAAGCCCCGCACGTCCTCAGCGTGGCCGCCACCGACGACCAGAAGGCGGTCACCGACTTCTCCTCGCGCGGTCGCGCCTCCTCGTACTCGGGCGAGACGAACTACGACCGCCAGACCGCCTTCGAGAACTTGAGTGCGTATCACGCAGGCGAGTCCGTGAGCGGCCCGGTCGGCCTCTATCGCAACGGCGTCGGCGCACCCGGCAACGCCGTCGTGAGCACGCTCTCGCCGCTCGACCCACTCAACGCGACGGGTGACGGAAACGACCTCTACTACGGCCCGCTCAGCG
The DNA here is from genome assembly GCF_037081775.1 of Haladaptatus sp. ZSTT2. Lineage (NCBI taxonomy): Archaea > Methanobacteriati > Methanobacteriota > Halobacteria > Halobacteriales > Haladaptataceae > Haladaptatus > Haladaptatus sp. ZSTT2. Next base: position 1,906,702 of record NZ_JBAMHQ010000001.1, on the reverse strand, counting down.
GGACGAGTATGTCGTGTCCCGTCACCGCCGGGATTGCCACGCTCATGGTAGACGCCTACTACGACGCGACGGGGTCGTACCCGGAACCACTCGACGTGTTGAACACCATTGAGGCAACCGCCACGGAAGCCCGAGAAACGTACACTCCGGCGAACATCGGCGCAGGCTTCGTTGATGCGGAAGCGGCCGTCTCGCGGGCGGCAAACGGCGACTTCGCTGCCTTCAGCGAGGTCAGCATCGTGAGCGAATAATTAGATGAGTTTCGTGGTCTCTCGGAGGACGCCTCCGGAGTGCCACACGAGGTGCTTTTCCTCTGCGTGCAGTTCTGCGTGTTCGAACGTCTCGTACTCGCTTCCCGCCCGGACGCGGAAGCCACAGTCTGGCTCCGGGCAACTGTACTCGTAGGCCATGCGAGAGATACGCGCGCTGAGGAGAAAGCAGTGTGTTAATTGTTAGCAAACAGGTCTGAACGCCCGAAGTTCAGACGTTTGGACGATTTGGCCAGAAGAGTATTTTATAGACAATTGTTGCCTAGTGCCATGCGCTTCAGCAGACGCACACTCCTAAAAGCAACAGGCGCGGCGGGCGCAGCCACTCTCGTCCCGTTCACGGGGAGCGGCTTTGCACAGACTCCAACCATCGACACCAGTCTCGACACCGACAGCACCGAATTACAGGAAGTGCTGGTCGTGTTCGACGACTCCGCGAACGTCGACCTCATCACCCAGTTCGACCTCCCGGCGGGCCACTACGCCTTCGAAGTGTTGCCGATTGCCTATACGAAGCTCACGGGCGACCAGATTGCGACGCTCGCGGAGATTCCCGCCGTGAAATACGTCCAAGCGAACACACAACTCGACTACCACAACGACGATTCGCGGGAGGCGACGGGCGCGGACATCGTCCAAGAGAACCTGTTTTACACGGGCGAAACCGCCCATTCGGTGGTCATCGACTCGGGCATCGACGGCGACCACCCCGACCACCAAACGAACCTCCAGCACAACTGGCGCTACACCGACCCACTCGATGCGGGCACGATGTGGGTCGATGCCGGTCCCGCAGACACCGACGACAACGGCCACGGCACCCACACCAGTGGCTCGGTGGCTGGGGACGGCACCGCGAGCGACGGCAAGTACCGCGGGATGGCCCCCGACGCGAAACTCACCGTCTACTCGGCGGGGGTGACCCTCCTCATCGTCCAAGCCGTAGGAGCCTACGACCACCTGCTCTCGCGGGTGGAACAAGGGAAAACTGACGTGCAAATCGTCTCGAACTCGTATGGCAGTTCAAGCCCCGACGACTTCGTGCCGAGCGACGCGCTCAACGTCGCCACGTGGGAGGCGTTCCAGCGCGGTATCCTCCCCATTTTCTCTGCGGGCAACGACGGCCCCGGCGAGAACACGCTCAACAACTACGCGAAAGCCCCGCACGTCCTCGGCGTCGCCGCAACGTTCGACGACAAGACGGTCACCGATTTCTCCTCTCGTGGCCGATTCGCCGACTACGACGGCGGCGGCGAGGGCGCACAGTACGACCGCGAACTCGCGCTGTCGAATCTGACCGACTACTTCGACGCGAACCTCGCAGACCAGCCGGTGCTCTCTGAAACCTCCTTTACCGGAACCGTCGGCCCCGGTTCGAGCGACGCGGGCGTCGGTGACTCGGCGTATCAGGAGTGGACGGCCCCCGAGAAGGCGGGCTACGTCGAAGCCGACGTGTCGTGGACGCCGCCGGGCCAAGATTTAGACATCTACCTCCATCAAGGCGCAAAAGACGGCCCCGTCGTTGCAAGCGGCGCGAGCCTCGACAACCCCGAACACGTCGCGGGAGCCGTGACCGGCGGCGAGACGTACTACTTCGAAATCGTCCCGTACGCGAATCTCACCGCCTCGTGGACAATCGACCTCACCGCGCGCGAAGCCCCGCCTGCGGGCCAGCAGCCGGAAGGCCCGTTCGGCATCTACCGCAACGGCGTCGGCGCGAACGGCAACCTCGTCATGAGCACGCTGTCGCCGGACGACCCACTCCAAGCCTACGCGAGCACGAGCGACCCGAACGAACAGGACGCAGAAATCTGGTACGGCAAAATCTCGGGAACGAGTATGTCCTGTCCCGTCACCGCCGGGGTCGCCACGCTCGTCGTGGACGCCTACAACCAGACCCACGGTGAGTACCCAGACCCCCTCGACGTGTTGCTCATCATGGAGGCGAGTGCGAAGGACGTACGCGGCGGCTACAACCCGGCGAACATCGGTGCCGGGTTCGTGGATGCCGTCGGCGCGGTCACGCTCGCAGAGGAGAACAAGCCACACCCGGCGAAGTTCAACGACGTAGACCTCACGAGCCTCGACGAGACGGCCACCGACACGGTGTTTGAGGCAACTGGCTCGCGGGCCGACGACGGCTCCGTGTTCACCGCCGGGCAGACGAATCAGGTGACGATAACCGTCGAGAGCTCGACCGGATCTGCGTTCGTCCGCGATACGATTCCGTTCGACTGGACGCTCGTCGGTGGCGACGACGCCGAGGTGTACACCGAAAACGGCACGCGCTACGTTGAGTTCACCGAACCCGTCGGCGCGGTCGAAGACGGCGATGACCCAGTCACTCGGACGTACTTCCTCGAAGCCCCCGACTCGACGGGCAGCTACGAGTTCGGCCCCGCAGCGGCCACCGCGACGTTCGACGAGGTGCGCACGGTGACGCTGACCGGCACGGACAGCAACACCGTCGGCGGTGTCGATACGAACTGAGCAGTTCTCCTTTTTCGCGCAGCGAGCCGTGCTGGCCGGGCCATAACGTATATGCGAATGTGCCTAATATCGAGACTATCGACAGGTTGTGAAGGTATGCCCTAGCATGAAAGCGACTGACGACCGTGTCCGCGTGTGGGTACTTGGAACGATTTTGGTAGCGGTCGCGCTCGTTCTCTCACCGATGGCCGTCACCGCGCTCCCCGACGACCCACTTTCCGGGACAACGAACACGACTGACACCACGAATACGACGCTTGAGGCGAGCACGGAGACGCTGACTGACACACCGACCACGACGCTTGAAGCAAACACGGAAACGCTGACCTCGACAGCAACGCTTTCGACGACGCTCGATTCGACTGATTCGACCACCGAGACGACGACTTCCGCGACCACTTCGACGGACACGCTAACCGACGAGGTGTCGGCTCCGACGCCCACGCCGACCGAAACCGTCGATGGCGTCGAATCGACCGTCGAGGACACGGCGACCAATGTCGTCGAAGACGTGAGCGACGGAACGACCACCGAGAGCGTTGACACGGGAGACGCGACGAGCGAGTTAACCGCGACCACAGACACCCTCACCGACGGTTCGACTGACCCAGCCGACACGGTTGTGGAAACCGTTGAGTCGACCACCACCGCAACCGTCTCGGTGGAAACGGCATCGACCACCGACCTGACCGCGACCACTGAGACGACGGTCACGGAAACGGCGGTCACGACTGACACCGTCGCAAGCAACCCGACGAAAACGGTCACCGAAACCCTCGCCACCGATACGACCACGACGACCGAGGCGGTTGTCGAGGAGACGGACGGTGTGACGGAGGACACGACCGAGGACGAATCACCCACGCAAACGAACGACACCACGGCGTCTGTGGAGGCGAGTTCGAGCGAATCCGCCGACGTTGTGGCGGTGGCAAGTTCCGCATCCAGCGAAGAACGGAACGTGGCGGAGTCGGCGGAGACAACCGCAGCAGCCGACAACGCCACAGCACTCCTCCCGCCGTTTTCGACGGGTTCGTTGCCGGAACCCGTACCTGAGGAACCCGGCATCGCGCTCGGCGTGGGCGCGCTCGTCACCGCGGGCGCGGTGCGCTATGGGCCTGCCATCGACTGGTCGAGTTTCAGCCACGTTGCAACGCAGGCGTCACACTCTGCCATCACCAGCAGGCTGCATGCGGGCGTAGAGCGCGTGACGCGCATCATTGCGCCGTTTCGCTACAGCCGCTTTGACGACTCAGACCCGCTCGAACACGAGGGGCGCGACGCCGTCTATTCGGCCATCAGCGAGTCGCCCGGCATCTACCTCTCTGCGGTGGCCGACCGCGCCGACGTGCCGCTTTCGACGGCCCGCCACCACCTCCGGGTGCTCGAAGACGAGCAGCTGATTTCGGGCGCGAAAATACGGGGCAAGCGCCGGTTCTATGCTGCCCACACGGAGGGTCACGAACTCGCCGCGGCGCTCAACGACGAGGCGACGGCGGCCGTCTTAGACGCGCTCTCGCGGCTCGGCCCGTCCTCGGTGTCTGCACTCGCCGCCGACCTTGGACGCGACCCGAGTACGGTGACCCACCACCTCCAACGGCTCGAAGCCGACGACATCGTGGTGCGCGAACGCGAGGGCCGAGCGGTCGTCACCCGGCTCTCGCCCGAGGCGAACGCCGCCCTGCGCCCCGAACCAGAGCCAGCACCCTCCGCGCGCATCATGGCCGACGGCTCAGGCGTCGAGGAAGGTCTCGACCAGTAAGTCGAACTGCTGTTCGAGGTCGGCTGGCGTGTGGACGACCTGCCCGAGAATGACTTCGTCAAAGCCCATGGCTTCGACCGCATCGAGGTCGGCGTGGATGTCCGCAGGCGTGCCGGTCAGGCAGTAGCGTTTTGCGTAGTCGAAATCCCGGTCGCCCGCGAGATAGTCCTCGAACGCGGGTTTCTGTTCGCGGTGGGCTTCTTCGCGGTCGTCGGTGTCCACGACGTGGATGTACTGGAGCATCACCCGGCGCAGGGAGTCGGGGTCGACACCCTGTTCGCGGGCGTACTCGGAAATGATCTCCCACTCGGCTTCGAGTTTCTCAGGCTGCGTTGGCCGGGCAAGCCAGCCCCCACAGTCGAGAATCCGGTCGAGAATGGGGCGTGGAATGCGACGGTTACCGTCTTCGTCAACAATCGACGAGCCACCAGCGAGGAGCTTTGGTGGGGTGTCGAGCACGGGGTCGATGCGCACATTCTCGAACTCGTGAAAGCGCCCGGAGAAGGAGGCTTCGCCCTCGAACAGCCGGTTCAACACGGACACGGCTTCGCTCACACGCGGGCCGCGTTCGGTGCGCGGAACCCCCGTCACTTCGAACTCCTTTGGCACGTATCCGGCTCCAAGCCCGAGCGTGACCTGCCCCTCCGTGAGGTGCTGAATCGAGAGGGCTTGTGAGGCGATGTTCGCGGTGTGCCGAAGCGGCGCGATGAGAATGGACGTGCCTAGATTCGCAGATGGCGCGACTGCGGCGGCGTGTGACAGCGCAATCAGTGGGTCGAGCAGGCTCGTGTGGTAGGTATCTGGTTTGACGACGTGGTCGAGTACCCAGAGCCCGTGAAAGCCCGCGTCGGTCGCTTCGCGCGCCCACCAGCGAATCGTCTCCGCCGGGACGCGATACTCGCCGGTACAGTGGGTTGGCAGCATACTCCCAAGGTGCATACCTCGAAGTGGTGGGTGTGTGACTAAGTAGCTAGCCTTCGGGGAAGCGCATCTCGCGACAGTCAGTCGGATTCGGTGAGTTCGATTTCGTTCACCGAGAGGTGGATGTACCGGATTGGTGAGTGGCCCGTCGGTGGAATCGGGTCGGTCGGGAGCAACGCTTCATCGAAGTGGATAGACGATCCGGTGAGAAACTCCGTCTGACCGGCGACGATTGCGCCCTTGATGTCCGCGAAGTGTTCTATCGTCACGGAGCCAACACCGGCGTTACCGCCGTTTGGCGCGTAGATGACGCCCGTGAACTGGCCGTCGTAGAGAAGCATATCGGCGTCAGCAGGGGCGTAAATCCACAGCGAGTTCGCCCTGTCACCCGCTACGGTAACGGTCGCGTAGTTGAAAGTAAGTGCAGTCCCGTTGAACCAGACGCGAGCCGTCCCGTTTTCAGAGTTGATAACACGGAGTTCCGCGCCGTTGCTGACCGTCAAGCTGTTGTTCACGACGAGGTTGACGTCACCCTGGCTCAGGTCGAGGACGAGCACCTCGTCGGAGCCGTCTAAGGTGAGGTCATCGACGATGTAGTCGCCAGCCGAGAGAGTGACGGGGCCGCCACTGGCGTCTACGTTGGTACCCGAGAGTGCTGAGACATTTGCATTATCGTTGGTCGGCGCGATGGCACGCACTTTTGCATCGATAACACGGTCGATCGCAGCAACGTCCTCGAAGTAGACTGGCTGTTGTTTCATCCAGCCAGCAATCGTCCCTTTTTGCGTGACCAGCGAGCTGTAGGTCACGTTCCCAGAGATGTACATGCTGTTCGAGTTGGCGTTTAGCGAACCCCCTGCGATGAGGTCTCCGTTGATGTTGACCTGTCCTGTGGTGATTTCTACGTCTCCTGCCCCGATGACGTGCCCATTCGACCCAGCCGTCGCGGCATCGTAGGGGCCAACCCGCGAATCGTAGCTGTCGGTGAAGTCCGTCCCAGAGCTGGCCTTAATAATGACGTCGTCCGGTGAGGTCGAAAACAATCCACCTAGCACCCCCGGGTTCTGGAGTGGCGCAGCGAACTCGATCGAGGCAGTCTCGGCCGCCGAGTCGTACGTGACCGTTCCGTTGAACTCGCGTTCGAAATACGCGCCCCACGCGACGTAGTAGTCGCTCTGGATGGTCACTCGGACACGAGAGCCGGGTTTCAGGATAGCACCCTCATCTTGTGAGTGATACACCGATTGAGAGTGCACCGACTGCTCGGTGATGACGGCTTCAGTGTCGAGGGTCGTCTGTCCGCTGGTGACGATGATAGGAAGCGTCAACGTGTCGTCTTTGTAGTGGAATCGTGGTGCAGAGATCATCCGCGCTTGCCCGTCCCCATCGACGCGCCAGAGCCCACCGCCTTGTGCGGCGAGCGTGACGTTACCATTGCGATACACGACGTCGCCAAGCGGCTCGTTTACGAGCACCGTCTCGACCTCGTTCGATTCGTACGGGAAAACCTCGACGCGGATTGACCCGGCACCCTCGCGGACGTGCATCGTTCCCTCTTTGCCGTCGAGTCCGAGCGCCATCGTCTGGAGTTTCGTGTCGCCAAGTGCAACCTGTTCCATGCGGTTGTCGAGTTGCATGAGTGTGACCTCTGCTTTGCTCGTCTCTGCGGTGTTCGATGCCATTTCGAGGCCGGCCGAACCCACCGACGCGGTGAGTGCGACAGTCGTCATGACGAAAAAGAGCAACAGGACGACCCCAATCGTCTCGGCCTGTGCTCGCGTGGCTGTCCCCCAGTTGTTGTGTGGTGAGCCTCTCGGCTGTCCACTGTCCCCCCAGTGTCCCATTGTCTAACCCCCCAGTTAGCCCGTCCCCACAGGCTATCTTAGGTGAAAAGTGTACGTTTATTAGTATATACTTATCGTAAGAATGTTTGACAGTATTGAATGTATTAATTGCGTGTGTTTTTCTACAGATTATTACTACGGATGGTCTGGAAACGACCCATTACTACCACCGAATGATTTGTGATTATCGACACGGATTCGGGAAATCGTACCCACCAGCACCGTAAGTAGACACATTACTATCACATCTGCCACCTATCCAGAGTGGGCTCGCTCACCGCTCGAAGTAGCGGTTGTAGTGTTCCCGACACCCCGGATTAAACGCCGCCCCGCACGCCGGACACGCGTCGTCGGCGCCGAGATACGCCGTGACCGAGAGTTCTGTGTCACAGACGCCACACAGCACCGCAGGCTCGTCGAATCGGGCGCGCGGCCAGACGACGGCGTCGTGGTCAGCGACGGCTTCGTGACACTGGAAACACGGGTAGTAGGTCTCACAGCAGGCGAATTTGAGCGCGACCACGTCGCGGGCTGTGTCGTAGTGGGCACAGCGCGTCTCTGAGTCGACGCCGACGCCTCGAACCTCGGGCATTGGCGGGGGTTGGGGTGGTATCGGGTTGAACGTTCTGCCAGCTCAAGGTTCTTATCAGTGGTCGGTGAAACGAGGGTATGGCTAGCGCTTCGGGGTCGCTCTCTGAACCCTACGTGCTCGCACACACGAAGCGACGGCTGTTTCCAAAGTCTGAAGATTCGCAAGTGTATGCTGTCACTGACACACAGTTTTCGACGGGAACGTGGCTCGCAGACGAGCGCATTCGAGCAGACATCGTCGAAGAACTCGCGCCGTTCAACCACGTCAAGATTGGTAGTGGCTATCCGGACTTAGTCGGCGTCAGAACGCTCGAACCCGAACTGCTCGCTGTCGAGCGCTTCGGTGACGACCCGCCGCTCGTCGCCATCGAGGCAAAAGGCCACACAAGCAACGGACTAGTGGACACAGAGCGCGGCATCGTGCAGGCGTACAACCGCCTCGGGGAGGCGAACGCGGCGTATCTGGCCGCACCGGCAGACGCCATCACGCAAACCGATGCGACGCTCGCACGCGAGTTGAACGTGGGGATTTTGAGCGTCTCCCCGGACGGCGCAGTCGAACCGACTGTCGTCCCACGGCTCGTTGGTCACCGTGGCTCTGAAGCGACGGACGCAATCCGATTTCAGGCAAGCGCACAGGGCGTCGCCGACAAGTCCTTCGGGTTGAATCACCCGAAAAACTACCTCGGCTATGCGCTTGCTTTTGCGCTCGGGGAGAACCAACACGAGGTCGAGCAAACGCTCTCGCGGTACGTCGTCCGTGAGACGAACAGTGCCCGACGGGGAGCCCTATTTCTTGGCCTTGTAGACGACGACCTCGGTCGAGAGACCCTGACACCACTCGGTCACGAAGTGGTGCGATTTGCACAGGAGACCTGTGGCAGCGTGGAAGCGGCCCTCGAACGGTTCGAACACTGGAAAGGAACCCAGTCGCGCTTTTACACCGACGCCCCGCGCTGGGGGCAACTCGCCCGGCGCGTCGTGTTTGCCTACCCGGCGACCCAACTGCTTGTGACGGAACTCCAGCAGCTCCACGAATGGAACACGCCCGAGCCAACGCTCATCGACCTCGTGACGACGCTCTACGAACAACACCCAACGTTCACGGTTGAGTTGTTCATTCGGGGAACGGCTTCGGTTCGGTCTGCCGTGCTCAGCGAGGACGGTGAGTTAGTGAGGGAGGCACTCATGGACGGCAACGTGTATCACTCGCCAACCGTGTTCCAGTTGAAGGCGATGCTCTATCACGTTGGCCTGCTCGCAGAACGGGGGAAAGAACCGAACCGCCTCGACCCGGAAACTGACAGCTGGGCGCTCAGAACGCCGGTGTGAGCGAAATCCGGCGAGGGCGTTTCAGCTCTGGACGGCAGTATCAGACCGCCGGAACCGCCCGAGACGGCTGTAGCCTTCTATCTCGCCGCGCTCGCTGAGGAGCACCTCGTACTGGCCGAGGATGTCCTGGGTGTCCGGAACCGAGTGGCGTTCGACGACTTCGACGACCGCTCGCCACCCGTCGTCGCCAGTGGCCATGACCTCAGAGACGCCGTCTAAGTCGTGACCGATGAGGTCGGTTGCCGTCTCCGCGACGCGCGTGCGAACGTCGAGGATGGACAGGTCGCCATCGAGCGACGGGTCGTCTGCTGCGTCCTCGTCGATGGTCGGGTCGTCTTCGTCGTGCTGGTAGCAAAACGACCCGTCGGTCGCCTCCCGGTCACAACGCGCGCCGTCTTCGGTGAGCGCGCGACATTGGTCTACGTCGGTGCTCATTTAGTTCGTTGCCGTGAGTTCGAACTCCTGGATGTCCTCCAGGTCACCGGATTGGGTTACTTGCTCTAGCCTGCTCATCTCGGCTGCGTACTTGAGGAACGTGTCCACGGAGGCGGCGACGACGCGTGCTTCGACGGTGAGCAGTTCGATCCCGACGACCGAGAGGCGGGCGAACACGTCGATGACGACGCCCTTGTCGAGGATGCGGTCGAGTACGTCTGCGAGACTGGAGGTGTCTGGTTGGGAACCTGCCATTGCCTGTGTCCGTCTCTCGTGGACCCCTTTATTCGTTGAGGCCGACGGGTAAAATTTCCAGACTGTTTGGCCGTCACAATTAGAAGGCGGTGTGGCAAATGGCTATGAGAACAATGAACCGTCATACCGACCAGCGGCGGGCACAGAGACGATGACGAGCAATTACTACGTCTACGGCGTCGTCGGAAAGACGACGGTAGACGTTGCCGTTGCCGGGGTAGAGGGGGCGACCGATATCTACACGGTCGACTATCCACCGTTCTCAGCGATCGTCTCCGACATCGACACCGAAGAGCCGGAAGAAACCGACGAGAACGCTCGGGCACACGACGACGTGTTGCAGGCCGTAATGCAGCTAGACGGCGGCACGACGGTCGTTCCGATGCGGTTTGGAATGGTGTTCGACTCCGCACGCGGGGTGAAGAACATCCTACGTGGCGGGCGCAGAGCCTTCACCAAGGCGCTGCGTGACACCGAGGGGAAGGTGGAACTCGGAGTGAAACTCGTGGCAAAACAGGACGCAGACGTGGACACCGAGGCCGTCCACGATGACGTGACCCCGCGGCTTGCCCCCGTGGCAGAACAGGCCGCAGACGGCGACCACTTCAGCGACCTCCTCGTGTTGAACAAGTCATATCTCGTCGCCCGCGAGAACCGCGACGCCTTCGACGCCGTGGTTGAGGAACTCGAAGCCGAGTACCCCGACCTGCGGGTGCAGTACACGGGGCCGTGGGCACCGTACAACTTCGTAGACATCGAAATCAGCGGGGAACGGAGCAATGTTACTGGTCGATGACCTCCTGGTTCGTCCGCTGGTCTCCATCCTCAACGCCATCCACACCGTCGCGCTCACCGAGCTGTACGACACCGACGCCATCCGCGACCAGCTCAAAGAAGCGCGGTTGCTCTACGAACTCGGCGACCTCTCGCATGCGGCGTACGAAGCGAGAAAAGCAGAACTCGAAGCCGAACTGGAGCGGGCAAAACGCGCCCACGAACGCCTCGGCGGGCGCGTGGAGGTGAAACAATAATGGACACTGACCTTGGTGACACACTCGACACGGCAAAAGAGACCGCAGAAGACGTCGCAGAGACGGTCACAGACACGGCTTCAGACCACGCACCCGAGGAGGTAGAACGCCTCCAAGAAGCAGGAGACGAAGCAACCTCGATGGTCGATGAAATCAACGTGACCCAATTGGCACAGGCCATCACCATCTCCGAGGTACCTGACGCCCTCGACGATGCCGACCTGAACGACGTGATTACCGAACGCGACGTGGCGGACGTGCTCGACATAGACGACGTGCCGGAGGCCGTCGATGCCGAGGCGGCGAAAAACGCGATGGACGTGCGCGGTGCGTGGCGACACGCCCGCCGAATGGTCGCGGCGCTCAAAGGCGACGACGAGCGGGACGTGGAGACGCCCGATGTGAGCGACGAAGCCGTAGACGAGCCCGAAGATTTAGACCAGTTCAGCCAACTTGCGGTCCAGAAGAAGGCGAGCGAGGCCGTCGACGAGTTCCGCGACGAGTTATTGAAGGCGAGAGCGCGGCTGAAAGAACTTCACGACACGAACAAAGAGCGGACGACGCCGGATTCGCGCCAGCCGTCATCGCGGAGTCCAACTGCCGTATCGACGGTGCCGTCTCGGAACTCCGGGACGGTGCCGGGGCTTCGCGGCTCGACGGTTCCCGAAGAAACGAAGTACTCCACCGCGCCGAACCGTCCGCGCATCTACGGGAGTCGCTTCGAGGAGGAAGATGATGGATAGCGCCCGGCCCTCCCGCCAGCAAGGCGACCTCGCGGACATGGTCGAGCTGCTGCTCGACAAGGGCGTCGTCATCAACGCCGACATCGCGGTGTCGGTCGGCGACACGGAACTGCTCGACATCCGTATCCGCGCGGCCATCGCCTCCTTCGAAACGGCCGCCCAGTACGGCCTCGAATTCCCGAGCGGCACGGACATGGAACGGGTGGCGGAAGCCTCCGGGCGAGCCCCACTCGACACAGACACCATCGACGCGACGGCAATGACCGCCGAAGGAGACGCCGATGACGACGATTGAGGTGGACGGCGCGGACAACGGCCTCGTCACGCTCGTCGCCGCCGTCGCGGACGTGTTGCTCGAAGTGATGGAGCGCGAAGCAATCCGCCGAATGGAGTCTGAAACGCTCTCAGATGAGGAAATCGAACGCCTCGGGAGACGGCTTGCCACGCTCGAAGCCGAGTTGGAGCGGTTCAAACGCGACGAGGGAATCGAGGACGACGTGACCCGGTTGCGCGGCGACCTGAACGGCCTCATCGAGCACGCCCTCGAACTGCCTGACGACGCCGTCGGACTGGGGGGAACGAGATGAGTGACGAGCGCCGCTACGTGTTCTGTGTGGTCTCGCTCGCAGACGGCCCCGTGAGCTACCGGACGGTCGGCCTCGATGGAACCGACGCGTACCTCGTCTGTGACGGTGACCTCGGCGCGCTCGTCCAGCCACAAGACACGGCGTTCGAGTCGACCGAGAAGACTGATGTTCAGCGGTTGCTCGTCGACCACCTCGCCATCGTAGACGAGATTGGCGAGGCGTTCGGGACGCCGCTGCCGTTTCGCTTCAACACCGTGTTCGAGGGTGGTGACGACGCAGTGCGGGCGTGGCTTCGTGAGTCGCGCGACGAACTTGCGACCCAACTCGACCGCCTCAATGGTCACTGGGAGTATCGGGTCGAAGTCGTCTGGGCCGACGACCGCCCGGCCAAAAATGAGACCGACTACCGCCTCAACGAACTCGAAGCAATCCTCGAAGATGCCCCACCCGGAAAGCGATTTCTCGTCGAAAAGCAGTACGAACAACGCGTGTCCGAACTCGCCCGCGAGCGGAAGGCCGCAGAGCAGGACGCGCTCGAATCGCGGGTGGAGCCACACGCGAAAGCCGTCAAAGCGCTCGGTGAGCAGTCGGTGAAACTGGGCGGAGGGAGAGAGGACGGCGAAGTCGTCGCGCGAATCTCCGCGCTCGCCACCGAGGCGGGTGCCGAAGCGATAGGCGACAAACTGGACGAGGTGGCCACAGAGGAGGGCGTTGAAGTCAGATACACCGGGCCGTGGCCGCCGTACACCCACGTCGCAGAGGGCGTTCTCGAATGAAGCCAAGCAAAGGTGAGGAAGACGCGTTCGTGGATTTTGTCGACGTGATTCTCCGCGAAGGAGCCGTCGTGCAGGCAGATGTCGTACTCTCGGTGGCTGACGTGCCGCTCGTCGGCATCAAACTCTCTGCGGCGCTCGCGGGGATGAAAGCGATGACCGACTACGGCATGTTCGAGGACTGGGACGAGCGGATTCGCGTTGGTGGGGAGACGGACGATACAGAACGCGCCATTGAGTGAGAAGTTCACTTAGAAGTGGTCGCGCCCCGTATCTCGCGTCGTGACCGAGCACGTAGACGACACGCCGACGATTACCTGCTCGCGGTGTGACCGCGAGTGGAGCCTTTCCTACGAACTCGACGACCTCGGGGTGGGCAACCAGTCGTTCGAGCAGTTCGCCTTAGACCACATGCGCCACACCGGCCACTTCCCCGACGAAGTGACGCCGTGGATAGCCGATTGCCAGCAGTGTCCCGACGGCGAGCACTTCTTGTCTGAAAGTCCGGCGCGTCGATGGGCAGAGACGCACGTCCGCCACACGCGCCACGACGTCGTCCTCGAACACGCAGGTGACGACCCCATTTGCGTCGGGGCTGACGGCGACGACACCTACTGACTTCGGTGTTACTACCGGCCTTAAGAGCCTGTCTCGTGTAGGAATAGGCAAATCGTGTCATCACGACACGAGGATAGGCCATGACCTCGAACGACCCACTCGCGCCGCAGGAGACGCCCCACTCGGCGACGGACATTACGCATCCGGGCGGCATGCGCGGCAACCGCGTCATGCCAACGGCCCGGCTCCAGCACGCAGACCCGTTCGTCGTGTTCGAGCGATTTTACATCGAGCCAACGCAGGGATTTTCGACCCACCCACACCGCGGGTTCGAAATCGTCTCTTACATGCTCGCGGGCGGGATGCGTCACGACGATTCCCTTGGCGAGTCACATACCGCCCGCGAAGGCGACGCGATGCGAATTACGACCGGGAGTGGCATCCAGCACTCGGAGCTGCCCGCAGACGGTGCGGCGTGCAACGGCCTGCAACTCTGGGTGAACCTCCCGCGCGAGAAGAAGGGACTCGACCCGTCGTATCAGGACGCGACGGCCGCCGAGTTGCCAGTTGAGGAAGTGGAGGGCGCAACCGTCACGACCGTCGTCGGCGCGGGGTCACCGATTACCCTCGAAGCCGACGTCGAGTACCGCGACGTGACGATTTCAGCGGAGTGGAATTGGCGCGTCCCCGACGGCTGGTGCGGCGTGTGCTACGCCATCGCCGGAGCCGGACGCGTAGACGGCCACGACTTCGCCGCGGGCGAGTACGTGCGTCGAGACGGTGGCACGACGACGCTTTCGAGCGACGGCGACCTCCGCGTCGCGGCCATTTCAGGAAAGCCACACGGCGAATCCATCCGCCAACGCGGCCCGTTCGTCGATTGAGAGTACCCGATACAACCAACACCATGAGCAACGAGATACCCGTCACCGACGACCTGCCAGACAGCCCAATTCACACCACCGGTACCGACCACATGACCATCTGGGGGAGCAACGAGGAGGATACGGTCGCGTTCTACCGCGACCTGCTTGGCATGCCACTCGTGCTCCGCCAGCCGAATCTTGACGACCCCTCCCAAACACACCTGTTTTTCGACACGGGCGACGGCCGCATCATCACGTTCTTCGTGAGCGACGACCGGGAGTCGAACCCGTACGGCCAGCGCGGGGCCGTTGGCTCGGTGCACCACCTCTGTTTCCGCATCGCGCCCGACCGCTTCGAGGAGATGATCGAGGCCATCGATGACGACGGCCGGAGCTACAACATCTTCGACCGCGGCATCTTCTTCTCGCTGTACACCCACGACAACAACGGCCTCGTCATCGAGCTCTCGACCGACAAGTACGACATCCCCGACGACCGCCGGGGCGAGGTACTCGCGAAGGTGCAAGCGCTTCGGGAGGCTGATGGGTCAGATTTCGCCGAGGATAAGCACATGAAGGCAGCGTTAGAGGAGTTGGGGATGGACGCGACGGCGCACGAGTTGCCCGATGCGCCGACTGGGACAGGGGTCTAGTCGCGAAAAAATCCGTCGTGTCACTGGAGGTCGGTGGCAGATGACAAAGGATAGCAACGTTCAGTCGGGTGGGAGAGAAACGCCATATTTTGTCGCGACACACCCCAGAATGATATTATACCATTATATTCCAATAGAATATAACTATTGGTAAATATTATCATATTAAGGATACCGCACACATATTATAGGTGTTAACATCAAATAAGATGAGAGATACAAAACGATTATTAATGATGTCTCCACGGGTACAATATGGCACGAGATAACACACCACTCAATCGACGAGATTTGTTGAAGGCGACCGGTGCAGTTGGCACTGCGGGATTAGTTGGACTCGCTGGTTGTACGGGCGGCGGCAATGATGGTGGAGACGGCGGTGATGGCGGCGATGGCGGCAGTGGCGGAGACGGCGGCAGTGGCGGTGATGGCGGAGACTACCCCCCACTCGGGAACTTCCCCATCGAAGGAGACACGGCAATTTTCGGGTTCAACGTCCCACAGTCCGGGCCGTACGCCTCTGAGGGTGAAGACGAACTGCGAGCGTACAAACTCGCGGTAAAGCACCTGAACGAGGGAGGTGGATGGGTCGATTCCCAGTTCGACGACCTCTCGGGCGACGGCGTTCTCGGGTACACCATCGACCACGTAGACGGTGATACGGCTACCGACGCAGACCAAGCACGACAGTCCGCGTCCGGGATGATTCAGCGTGACAACGCAGTCATGATCTCGGGCGGGTCGTCCTCCGCGGTGGCAATCGCCGTCCAAGGGCTATGTCAGAACGAGAAGGTCATGTTCATGGCGTGTCTGACCCACTCGAACGACACCACCGGAAAAGATTGTGTGCGCTACTCATTCCGTGAGATGTTCAACGCGTACATGACCGGGCAGGCACTGGCACCAGTGGTAAAGGAGGCATACGGAAGCGACCTCTCCTTCTATCAGCTATACGCCGACTATAGTTGGGGGCAGACCCAGCAAGCCTCGATGA
Organism: Haladaptatus sp. ZSTT2; assembly: GCF_037081775.1. Classification (NCBI taxonomy): domain Archaea; kingdom Methanobacteriati; phylum Methanobacteriota; class Halobacteria; order Halobacteriales; family Haladaptataceae; genus Haladaptatus; species Haladaptatus sp. ZSTT2. The sequence continues at coordinate 1,890,598 of NZ_JBAMHQ010000001.1, read as the reverse complement.
ACAAGTTCATGACCGAAATCGCAGGCTGGGAACAGACCGAATCGGTTGCGACGCCACTGGGTACCACAGACTACTCGACGTACCTCTCAGAAGCACAGAACTCCGGTGCGGACGTCCTCATCCTCAACCACTACGGGCTTGATGGCGCAAACTCCGTCCAGCAGGCTATCGACGCGGGTATTGACGAGAATATGGAGATTCTCGTTCCGCTGTACAACCGCCCGATGGCCGAGGCAGCAGGTGGCGCAATCGAAGGCGTCTACGGAACAGTCGCGTGGGACTCACAAATCGACAATACCCCATCGAAGGAGTTCACCGAAGCGTTCAACGCAGAGTACGACCGGACGCCGTCCGGGCCCGCACAGCTTGCGTACGCCCAGACGCTCCAGTACGCTGCGGCCGTCGAGCGGGCAGGCACCTTCTACCCGCCAGAGGTCATCAAGCAATTGGAGGATTACGAATACGACAACATCGGGATGGGAGCAGAGACCATGCGTGGGTGCGACCACCAGTCCCAGCGTGACGTCCCAGTCGTGAAAGGGCTTCCAGCCGCAGACCAGCAGTCAGGCAAATACTTCGAAATTGTCAACATCACGAGTCGTGACGATCTCGGGTATGCCTGTGATGCAGGTCCGGCCGCCGAGTGTGAGCTCGGTTCGTACGAATAAGGCCGTCCTGCAACTACCGTTATCTTAATGAAAGTAAAATTCCAGATGTCCACCGCCGAGTGCATGAGTACATTTACCACACACATGAAAGAATTCGATTCGAACAACAGAAATCGGAGTCCGAGGGTATGAGTGTCCTGTCAGACATCATCGTCATCCTCCTCAACGGGCTTCAGCAGGGAGCCATCTACGTCCTTCTCGCCGTTGGTCTTTCCATCATCCTAGGGACGCTCAAGTTTGTCAACTTCGCCCACGGTGCCCTCTATCTCGTCGGGACGTACGCAGGTCTCTTTGTCGCCCTCAGTGTCCCCCTTTCGAGCGGCAAACTACAGGAGTGGGGATTTTCTACGTTTGGACTGGGTTGGGGATTCTTAGCCGCGCTGTTACTGGTCCCACTCGTCGTCTTCGTCGTCGGGTTGGCGATGGAGCGCTACCTCGCGCGGTCGTTTTACGACCGCCCTGACACGGACCAGATTCTCGTCACATTTGGGCTCGCAATCGTCGTCCAAGAACTGTTCCGAACCCTCTTTGGAAGTAACAGCCTCCCGTTTACCCAACCAGAGCGAATCCTCGAGTTCGGATCCTTCGCCGGGATTCCCGTCTCTGGCCCAGTCGCCCTGCCTATCGTGGGTAACTTCCCACAGTGGCGGCTGTGGGTCATCGGAATCACCGCCATTCTCGTGGCGCTTGTCTACCTCATGGTCGAGTACACTGACTTCGGCCTCGTCGTCCGCGCCGGGACGCGCGACGCGGAGATGGTCCGACTCCTCGGCATCAAGATTACGCGACCCTACATCGTCGTGTTCGGCATCGGTGCCGCACTCGCCGGCGTCGCGGGTGTCGTTGGTGGTCCCCTGAACGTCGTCAACCCAACCATCGGGACGAACATTTTGGTGCCGGCGTTTCTCACCGTCGTCATCGGCGGCGTTGGGAGCATCGCCGGTGCCGTAGTTGGTGGCATCGTCTTCGGCCTCACCACGGCCGCACTGGTGTCGCTGGCACCGGCGTGGTCGCAGGTCGGGCTGTATGCAATCGCGGCCATCGTCCTGCTCGTTCGCCCACAGGGAATCCTCGGTGACGAGGAGGTGGCTCCGTGAGCCAAAAAGAAACAAACCGGAGCGCAAGCAGTGACGGCGGAACCGTCTTCGGAAGTAGCGTTATCGCCCGCTGGGAACACCTTCGCGGACAGGAGGGAACCGTAGTCGCACTGACTGCCATCTTCGTGGCCTTATTCCCGTGGCTGTTCGCCCGTGCACCGGTCGTCGCAGACTTCCTGCAAGGCTATCAGGACCTCGCGACACTCATCCTCATCTGGGGCATCTTCGCCATCGGCTTTGACCTCCTGCTTGGCTACACCGGCCTGCTCTCGTTTGGCCACGCGGCCTTCTGGGGTGGGTCAGCGTACGCCGCTGGCATCATCGCCAAGAACGTCATCGCAGATCCACTCGTGATGGTGCTCACCGGGACTGCCTTCGCGGTGGTCCTCGCGTGGGTGCTTGGCTTCCTCTCGCTTCGGCGCGGTGGAATTTACTTCTCGATTCTGACGCTCGCGTTCGCACAGATGTTCTACTACATGGCCGCCTCCCCGCTGGCATTCCTGACCAACGGTGAGAACGGACTGACCGGCGTTCACGTCGACAGCCTCCTCGGAGTGGTCAATCTCGAAGCCGACCTACCATCCATCGCGGGAACGCTCTTGGGAACGGGATTCTACGCCTTCGTTGGCGTGTTCTTCGTCGCCGCCGTCGCCATCGCATTCCGCATCCTGAACTCGCCATACGGGATGGTGTTTCGGGCGATTCGTGAGAACGAATCGCGCGCCGAGTTCGTTGGCCTCAACGTCTGGCGATACAAACTGATGGCGTTCATCATCTCTGGAGCGTTCGCTGGCGTCGCGGGGAGTCTGTTCGCGATTCACGGGGCGTACGTCCCGCTCGAGTCGCTGTTCTGGACGCAGTCGGGTGAAATCGTCATCATGACCGTCCTTGGCGGTGCAGGGTCGATGTTCGGCCCTATTCTTGGTGTCGGTGTATATCTCTACATCGAGAACATCGTCAGCACGCTCCAGGCACTGACGCTTCCGGGAACGAGCATCGTGCTCATCGAGGATTTCGGATTCTACTGGCACCTCTTGCTCGGAACCGTGTTCGTCGTGGTCGTCTGGCTCGCCCCTGACGGTCTCTGGGGAATCCTCGGGTCTATCCGTCGATTCATCGCCCAGCAACTGAGACGGCTCGTCGTGTTCGTCACCGAGCGGCTCGGAGGTGCGAACTGATGGCGCTGTTAGAGACCGAGAACCTCGTCAAAGAGTTCGGCGGACTCGTCGCCACCGACGACGTGAACCTGACCGTCGAACAAGACGAGCGCGTCTCCATCATCGGCCCAAACGGGGCCGGGAAGTCGACGCTCATCAATCTCATCACGCGACGTCTTGAGCCGACGAGTGGCGACATCCGTTTCAAAGGAGAGTCTATCCTCGGCCTCAAGCCCCACGAGGTGGTCCAGCGGGGCGTCTCGAAGTCGTTCCAGACCGCCGCTATCTTCCCCGACCTCACGGTCCAAGAGAACGCGGAGATTGCGGCACTGGCCGCAGAACGCGGCGCGTTTGGCTTCGGATTCCTGACCCACCGCGACAGCCTCACCGACGTCCGCGACCTCGCCCACGACACCCTCGAATCGGTCGGCTTACGGGAGCGCTCACAGACCATTGCAGCCGACCTGCCGTACGGTGACAAACGGCGACTGGAGATTGGTATCGCACTCGCGAGTGGGCCAGACCTGCTCTTGATGGACGAACCCACCGCGGGGATGTCCCCCGAGGAGACGAAAGCGACGGTCGAACTCATCGAACAGGTCAAACGCGACCACGGCCTCACGTTCGTCCTCGTCGAACACGACATGGAGATCGTCTTTAGTATCTCAGACCGCATCATCGTGCTCAGTCGCGGGGGGATCATCGCAGAAGGAACACCCGACGAGATTCGGGGCAACGAAGACGTCCAAGAAGCCTACCTCGGAGGAGTCGAGCTATGAGTCTCTTAGAAATCGAGTCGATAAACGCGTACTACGGAGAGAGCCACATCATCCGTGACCTCTCGATGAACGTAGAGGAAGGCGAAATCTGTACCCTGCTCGGTCGCAACGGTGCTGGAAAAACGACGACGCTTCGGTGTATCGCTGGAGCGACACCGCCTGCGGTCCGTGCGGGCCATATCCGATTCAAAGGAAACGACATCACCGGCACTGCCACAGAAGACGTCTCGGTGCAAGGTATCTCGCTCGTCCCCGAAGAGCGCCGCATCTTCCCGAACCTCACGGTAGCGGAGAATCTTCACCTTGCAGAGGTCGTCAACAACAGGTCGAACACCTTCGGCCGGTCGCTGTCGTTCGGTCATACGGGGATGAGCACAGAGGAGGTGTACGCCCAGTTCCCCCGATTGGACGAACGCAAAAGCCAGCGGGCTGGAACGCTCTCGGGCGGCGAACAGCAGATGCTCGCGATTGCTCGTGCTCTGAAACAGAACACCGATTTGATGCTCCTCGACGAACCCTACGAGGGGCTCGCGCCGAAGATTATCGAGGACGTAGAGAACGCGGTCAAACGCATCAGTGACGAGGGGACGACCATCCTCCTCGTCGAGCAGAACGCTGCCGCGGCCATCAAGCTGGCAGACCGCGCCTACGTTATCGACCAGGGAGGCATCGTGTTCGACGGCACGGCCGACGAACTGCGCGACGACACCGAAACACGCGAACGCTACCTCGGGGTGTGACCGATGGCGGCAACCCAGCCGGACCTCGAAACGGCGCTCGACACGCTCATCGCTGCCGGTGCAGTGGACGAAGCGTCGGACGGCACGCTAACCACGACCGAACCGTTCGAGAAGGTGTTGGCGCTGTACCACGACGTGTACGGAGCGGTTTCCACCGAGGAGTTCCACACCACCGTAGCAGAGCTGTTCGGTATCGACGAGAACGTCGTTGAGCAACGAATCGACGACCTCGACATCACCCGCGCCGACGTGGTCGCCTACCTCGCTGCCCAGTCGTTTCTTGAGGTGCCGGTCGGCCAGCAACTGCTCGCGGTCATGGCCGAGCTACTCGTCGAAATCACGCCGTCATCGCCGGTTCCAGACGAACTCACCGAACTCGATGATGGCTCGTATGAGTCGTTCCTCGAAACAAACCCCGACGCGGTGATTACTGTCTGGCGACGGTTCTGTGACCCGTGTGATGCGATGAAAGCAGACCTAGACGATATCCTCAAGCGAATTCCCGATGGCGTCGCCGTCGCGGGTGTTGACGGCGAGGCCACCGACAGTTTCTGTCGGACGTTTGCTGTCGATTCGGCACCGACAGTGCTCTGTTTCGCTGCTGGGGAACTGGTCGAAAACACGTCTGGACGACAGTCGGCCGCCGAAATCGGACACCTTCTCGACCGCATCTACTAGCGTTACTCGTTTTTCGGAACACCCGTCACCATGACCGGTCGTCCAGCATTCAAAATGACCGACTGCGTGACGCTCCCGAACAGCGCCTTCCCCGCCGGAGAGCGTTTGCGCCCGCCGATGACGATGAGGTCTGCGTCCTCGTCGTTTGCGAACTCGATGATAACGGTGGCCGGGTCGCCCGACGCTTCGTTGACAGTGTATTCGATATCCTGCGCTTCGAGCCACTCTCCCGCCTCTCGAATCGAATGCAACTGCGTCGCTGACGCTCCGCTCGGGTTGTCAACGAAACTGTGGACAAGGGTGACTTCCTTCTCTGCAGCCTTGCCTGGCAACTTCCCGACTTCTTCGACACATGCGAGCGCGTGTGCGGCATCGTCATCGACACCAATTACCACATGGTACATACTAACACGACCTCGTGATGGGGCTTAGTAGTTGTGCCACACGAACGCAATCGTCTGCACATGCGGTCGCAGAATGCAGCTCTCTTTTTGACGGGTTTGGATTCAGCCGCCGCACTCCGCTCGTTGTATAAGATTCAAAAACGGATCCGACGGGACCGAGCAAAACCGAAGGTTTTGCGACGGTCGTCAGGGGAGTGAGATTTTGCGCAGCAAAATCAAACGGACCCGACGGGATTTGAACCCGCGACATCTTGGTCCGGAACCAAGGACTCTGTCCACTGAGCTACGGGCCCTCACAATTGAGTTCCGGACAAGAAGGTAAAACCGTTGTGAGTCAGTCTTCGCCGTCGGCCATGGCCGGGCCGGGCTGGTCGATGACCGACTGTTTCCACGTCCCGCGGGTGAACCATGCGGCGGCGGTGATTGCGCCGACGATGTTGCCGAGGGCCATCCCCCACCAGATGCCGGTTGGGCCCATGCCTTCGACGAAGGCGAGGTAGTACACCGTCGGGACGCGGCCAATCCAGAGGGCGAGCATGGAGAAGACGAGTGCCGTCTTCGTGTTGCCCGCGCCGCGGTAGGCTCCGAGGAGGACTTGGAGGACGCCGATGAAGGCGAACTCCACCGAGCGAATCCGGAGGTACTCGCTGCCGAGACGGATGGTTGCTGCGGCGTCGGCCGTGCCGGTGTCGAGGAACACGCCGACGATGGGTTCGGGGAACAGGGCGGCGATGACGGCAACGCCGAGCATGACGCCTGCGCCGACGACGGCGGCGAGTTTGACGGCGCGCTCTGCGCGGGCGGTTTGCTTTGCGCCGAGGTTCTGGCCGACCATCGTGTTGGTCGCCCGTCCGAGGCCCATTGCGGGGAGGAACACGAGCGAGATGAGGCGGTTGCCGAGGCCGTAGGCGGCGACGACGGGCGGGGCGAACGTCACGACCATAGCGGTGAGCGTAATCATCGCCAGTGCGCTCGCGGACTGTTCGAGCGCGCTCGGGACGCCGATGGAGACGATTTTGCGGATGATGTCGAGTTCAGGGTTCAGATCCGAGAGGCGCACGTCCGGGCCCGAAGTCGTCATGAACAGCACGTAGAAGCCGAGGCCGGTGGCGATGGCTCTGGAGACGAGCGTGGCGAGGGCCGCGCCTTCGATGCCGAGGGCGGGGAAGCCAATCCAGCCGAAGATGAAGATGGGGTCTAACACGACGTTGAGCGCGACGCTGATGGCCATGATGCGCATCGGCGTGCGGGTGTTGCCGTAGCCGCGCATCAGCGCGGAGAAGACAAAAAAGCCGAACAGAAACGGCGTTCCGAGGAAGAACACGCGCATGTAGGCTGCGGCGAGCGGGACGACTTCGAGAGCCGTCTCAGGGTCGCTCGGGAGGAGGCCAAGCATCGGCTTGGTGGCGAAAAAGCCGAGCGCGCCAAGGACGATGGCGAGCAGCGTGACGAACGACATCGTCTGGCCCGCGACTTTCCCTGCAGAGCCTTCGCTCTTTGCGCCGGTGTACTGGGCAACGAGCGTGCTCCCGGCGACGGTGAACCCGCCACCGACCGAAAGCAGGAGGAAAATGAGCGGAAACGCGAGGCTCATCGCGCCGACGGCGGCGGCCGAAAGGCGGCCGAGCCAGATGGTGTCGGCGATGTTGTAGGCGACCTGGAGGAGCTGCGTGATGACGATTGGCAACGCCAAACGGAACATCGGCCGGGCCAGTCCCCCCTCAGTTATCGAACTCTGGGTTTGGCCACTACTCACTATTGTTATCCAATTGAAGGAAAGATATCAGCGCTCTGGTTCGGCCGCTATGGCGTCTCGCCGGTTTCGAGCGTGAACGGCTTCTTCGGGTAGGCAACACAGGTCAGCATGTAGCCCTTGCCGAGTTCCTCTTCGCCCAGCATCTGCTGGTTGTCGTGGACGACGAAGTCCTCTGCGTTCTCGCCGGAGGCGACCTTCCCCGCACAGGAGATACACTGGCCCTGACGGCAGGCGTAGGGGAGGTCCCAGCCTTCGTCTTCGCCCGCGTCGAGGATTGTCTCGTTGTTTGCGACTTCAATCGTTTTCCCTTCTTTTGCGAACTCGATTTCGAAGTACTCGACTTCGTCTTCAGGGATGTCGGCCGGGCTCGAAGACCCAGCGGATTCGCCGCCTTCTTCGAGTTCGCCGCCAGCTTCGCCCCCAGCGACTGCGCCGACGGCGCCGCCGCCACCAATCGAGCGGTTCATCGGTTCGGGGAAATCCGTTTCTGCGACGGACGCGGCGCGCCGTTCGAGGACTTGGTCGGTGATGTCCTCTGGAAGCGACTTGGCCGTTCCCGTCGAATAGTGCAAGGCAACCGCGACGAGCGTTAACAGCACCCCGAGCGCGACACCCAGTACTTCAACCATGGTCGGCGGTACGGAAGCCTAGTTTAACAGCATTTTGATTAGGGCGGACGGTTCGGGGGCAAAAATTGGAATTCGGAGGTCGATTACGGTTCGATGCGCGCGAGCGAATCCCCCCGGCGGAACTCCTCGTTCTCACCGACGAGGCGCTCTGCGAGGGTTCCCGACTGGGGCGCAGGTACGTCGACGCTCACCTTCTCGATTTGAATCTCGCAGATGGTGTCACCCGCTTCGACGGTCGCGCCCTCACGGACGAACCAGTTCGAGACGACGCCTTCGTCTACGTCCATCGCGTCCGCTGGCCACACCGCCGCCGAATCGACGAGGACCGCAGCGTCGCTCATTGGGTGTCGCGGATGGCGTCTGCGATTTGCTTCGCGCTCGGGTTGAGAGCGGTTTCGAGCGGCCGGGCGTACGGAATTGGCACGTCCGGGATGGCGAGTCTGCGAACCTCCTCTAAGTCGTCTAAGGCGTGTTCTGCGACCCGTGCGACGACCTCGCCGGTGAGGCCAAAGGAGCGGTAATCTTCGTCCACGACGATGAGCCGTCCCGTCTTGCGCACCGAGTCCACCACCGTCTTGGTGTCGAACGGCACGAGCGTCCGGAGGTCAATAATCTCCGTCTCGATACCCTCGTCTGCGAGTTCGCGGGCGGCCTCACAGGCACGGTGGACGTGGAGTCCGAGGGTGACGACGGTCGCGTCTGCCCCTTCGCGCTTGATGTCGGCTTGCCCGAACGGAATCGTGTACGGCTCTTCTGGGACGGTGTTCTTCGGCCCCTCGGGCGACGGCATCCAGCCGAGGCCCATGAGCCGCTTGTGAAACATGAATACGACCGGGTCGTCGTCCCGAATCGCGCTGTGCATCAGCCCCTTCGCGTCGTACGCATTCGAGGGCACGACGACCTTCATGCCCGGCAGGTGGGCGAAGGTGCCGTACAGCGTCTGAGAGTGCTGGCCAGCGTCAGAGTACGTCCCGCCAACGGCAGTCATGAGCACCATCGGGACGCTCACCGCCCCGCCGCTCATGTACGTGTTCTTCGCCATCTGGTTGTATATTTGGTCCATCGCGACGCCGAAGAAGTCGACGAACATGAGTTCGGCAATCGGGCGCATCCCGGCTTGGGCCGCGCCGACGGCCGCGCCGATGAACGCCGTTTCGCTGATGGGTACGTCCATCACGCGGTCACGGCCGAACTCATCGAGCAGGCCCGTCGTGGAGCTGAAGATGCCGCCGTAGTCGGCGATGTCTTCGCCCATGACGAACACTTCTTCGTTGGCCTCCATCTCCTGTTTGATGGCCTCGACCATCGCGCGACTCATCGTCAGTTCGCGTTCTGCGACTTGTTGGGTCATTAGTCATCACCCTCCTGTGCGGCGGCCATGTTCGCCGCCTCGACCCACTCCTCCGGTGGGTTGTGGAACACGTCTTCGAGCGCCTCGTGTGGCTCCGGTTCCGGTTGTTCTTTCGCCCACGCGATTGCCTCGTCGACGCGCTCGTGGGCCTTCGTGCGAATCTCGTCGAGTTCCGATTGGTCGACGCCCTCGTTCAACAGGTCTTGTTCGAGGCGCGGAATCGGGTCGAGTTTCTTGATGCGCTCCAGTTCATCGTCAGGCCGGTAGGCTTCGGCGTCGCCCATGAAGTGACCCATGTGGCGGTGTACCTGCACCTCAAGCAAGGTTGGGCCGTTTCCGTTGCGGGCGCGGCTGACGGCCTTTTTCGCGGCTTCGTACACCGCAATCGCGTCGTTCGAGTCAACGCGCTCGCCGGGCATGCCGTGGCCCTTCGCGCGCATCGAACCGTCTTTGACGTCCGTAACGCGGTCTTTGGGCATGCTGATGGCCCAGTCGTTGTCCTCAATGACGAAGACGACCGGGAGCTGCTGGACCTGCGCGAGATTCAGCGATTCGAAGAAGCCGCCTTGGTCGATGGCTCCCTCACCGAGGAACGCGACGGCCACGGAATCGAGTCCGCGCTTTTTCGCGGCCATCGCCGCACCGACGGCGGTCGGACAGCCTTGCGCAATAATGCCACTGCAGGCGAAGTTGACGCTCGGGTCGAACAGGTGCATGTGCCCGCCTTTACCCCGACAGAGGCCCGTTTCGCGGCCAAAAATCTCCGCTGTCATCTTCTTTAAGTCGACGCCTTTGGCGATGGCGATGTGGTGGGGCCGGTGTGGGCCGGTTACCGTGTCGTCATCGCGCAGGTGTTGACAGACCCCCGCACCCGAGGCCTCGTGACCGGCCGCGAGATGCAACTCCCCCGGAATCGGCCCGGCGGAGATGTCGAACGCCGGTTGTTTCCCCTCCAGATACTCCTCCTGAAGGCGCTCTTCATAGTAACGCGCAGTTACCATGTTGTCGTACATTTGCTGTAATTCGGTAACGCTTGGCATGAGTTCCCCTCACATACAACATTTGCCGAGAGGGAAATTAAACGTTCACGTCTGTAGACAGTACTGACTCAGGGGTGTGAACGTCCAGAAAATTGGGGATACGGGGGGATTGGGGTAGGGGAGTTGCGTGTGTACGTGGGGATTAGCACATAGACCGGAGGTCTTCTACGAAGTGGTCGCGGTCGATTCGAATCCACTCTGTGTTTCCGAGCACCCGGAGTTTGTCTACGGTCAGTTCAACGTACTCGCCGCGGTATGCGACGTCTAGCGTGCTGTTCTCGTACTCCAGGTCCACCGCACGGGGGATCCCGTCTTGGTTGGCCTGCATCATTTGCTGTTCAGGAGTAGGGGGTACTTAACGTAGCGAAACCGGCGAATAACGCAAAAAATGATTATATTCCCAGATATTGATGGTATGTCTACCCATGTCATGAAACACGTCGCGTTGATCGAAAATCGAAACGCTAGCAATGCGGACGTTCAGAAAATCGCGAGAGAATTTGTGGGCATTTTTCCAGATTTTACTCTAGAACCTGTCACGAAAGTCGCCGAATTTAGTCGTTCTTGCGCGCGACCTCGTGACGACCAAAGCCGTAGCGAAGCCGGTTGGCCAGCCGCCGCGCGAAACGCTCCTCGGTGCGGCTCTCGAAGCGCTCTGCGAGCGACTGGTAGATGAGCGGGACGGGCACTTCCTGTTCTAAGGCTTCCTGTACCGTCCACGTCCCCGTCGAACCACCCGCGACGTAGTCTGCGACGTCGCCCAAGTCGTTGCCCTCCTCTGCGAAGGCTTCCTCACAGAGTTCAAGGAGCCACGACCGGATGACCGCGCCGTTGTTCCACGTCCGGGCGACAGCCTCTAAATCGAGGTCGTAGCGGCCGTTTGCGAGCAGGTCGAAGCCCTCGCCGTAGGCCTGCATGAGCACGTACTCGACGCCGTTGTGCACCATCTTCACGTAGTGGCCGGAGCCTGCAGGCCCCATACGGTCGTGGCCTGCGGGGCCGGTTGCGACGGCGTCAAACACCGGCGTCAGTTCGTCGTAGGCCCACTCGAGGCCGCCAATCATGAGCGAGAAGCCGAGTTCTGCGCCCGCGGGGCCACCGGAGGTGCCACAGTCGAGGTACGCAGCAGGACACTCCTCGGCGCGGCGCGTCGATTCCTTGAAAAAGGAGTTCCCGCCGTCTACGACGATGTCGTCGTCGGTGAGCGACGGGTTGAGTTCTGCGAGCGTGGCGTCCACCGCGTCGCCCGCGGGCACCATGAGCCAGATGCGCTTTTGGTCGCCGAGTTGTGTGAGGAAGTTGTCGAGCGTGGCCGCAGGCTGTGCGCCGGCTTCCGCGGCCGTGGCGACGGCCTCTTCGTCAAGGTCGAAGGCGACCACGTCGTGGCCCGCTGCGAGCACGCGAGAGACGACGATTTGCCCCATTCTGCCGAGTCCGATGACGCCGAGTTGCATATTGCACCCTCCGTGGACGCAAAGTAAGGGGTTGTGGTTCGCCGTGGGGGAGATACGGGAACCTTTATCAAAATACGGGCAATCTCTCGGGGTATGAGCGTGATGTCGTCGGTAGTACGCTACTAGCGCGAATGCTCGCGCACGATTCCTTAGCCGACGGCGACCCGTCAGTATCGGGTTTGCCCCTGCTCAGACTCGCTGCTTTCAAACCATGACAGATATGCAAGAGACCTACGACCCCGACACGATAGAGCGAAAATGGCGCGACGCGTGGGAAGGCTCCGACGTGTACGCCTACGAGGGCGACGAAGAGCGCCCCGACTACATCATCGACACGCCCCCACCGTACCCGACCGGTGACTTCCACATCGGCAACGCCCTCGGCTGGTGTTACATGGACTTCGCCGCCCGGTACCACCGCCTCAAAGGCGACGACGTGCTGTTCCCACAGGGCTGGGACTGCCATGGTCTCCCGACGGAAGTCAAAGTTGAGGAGAACAACAACATCCACCGAACGGACGTGCCCCGCGACGAGTTCCGCCAGATGTGTATCGAACACACCGAGGCGCAAATCGACGCGATGTACGAGACGATGCAGACCCTCGGATTCAGCCAGGACTGGGACCACGAGTTCCGCACCATGGACCCCTCCTACTGGGGGAAGACCCAGCGCTCGTTCGTCGAGATGGCCGAAAAAGACCTCGTCTACCGCGACGAACACCCCGTCAACTGGTGTCCGCGCTGTGAGACGGCCATCGCAGACGCCGAAGTCGAGAACATCGACCGCCAAGGGAATCTCTACTACATCACCTTCCCCGGCGTCGAAAACGCCGACATCGAAATCGCCACCACGCGCCCTGAACTGCTCGCGGCGTGTGTCGGCATGGCCGTGAATCCTGACGACGAACGCTACGCAGACCGCATCGGCGACACCTTCGAGGTGCCGCTGTTCGGCCAGGAAGTCGAACTCCTCGCAGACGACGACGTGGACGGCGACTTCGGAACCGGCGCGGTCATGATCTGTACGTTCGGGGACAAACAGGACGTTCGCTGGTGGGCAGAACACGGCTTAGACCTGCGTGCGGTGTTCACCGAAGACGGCCACCTGAACGACCTCGCAGGCGAGTTCGCAGGCCTCACGATTGCGGAGGCGAAAGAAGCCGTCGCCGAGAAATTGGACGAGGAGGGGTACCTCAACGACACCCAGCCGACCGAGCAGTCGGTCGGCGCGTGCTGGCGCTGTGATACGCCAATCGAAATCCTGAGCAAAGAGCAGTGGTTCATCCGCGTCGACACGGACGAAATCATGGAAAAAGCCCAGGAAATCGAGTGGATTCCAGAGCACATGTACACCCGCCTCGAAGACTGGGCGGAGGGCATGGAGTGGGACTGGGTTATCTCCCGCCAGCGCGTGTTCGCAACGCCGATTCCGGTCTGGTTCTGTGACGAATGCGACCACGTCCACGTCGCAACCACCGACGACCTGCCGGTTGACCCGACCGACTCCGGTCCGTCTATCGGGGACTGTCCAGAGTGTGGCAGCGACAACTGGCGCGGCGAGACCGACGTGATGGACACGTGGATGGACTCATCCATCTCCGCGATGCACGTCGCAGGCTGGCCAGAGAATGAGTTCTCGCCTGTCCAACTGCGCGAGCAGGGCCACGACATCATCCGGACGTGGGCGTTCTACACCATCCTCCGCACTGCGGCGCTCACCGACGAGATTCCGTGGGAAGAAGCGCTCATCAACGGCATGGTGTTCGGTGAAGATGGTCACAAAATGTCGAAGTCGCGCAACAACTTCGTCCAGCCAGAGGAGGTTGTGGAAGAACACTCCGCGGACGCCTTCCGCCAAGCCATCGCCCTCGGCGGCCAACCCGGCTCTGACATCCAGTTCCAGTGGAAGGAAGTCACGAGCGCGACACGCTTCCAGACGAAGGTGTGGAACATCACGCGCTTTGCACTCCAGCACTTGGACGAGGAGACGCCCGAGATTCAAGACCCGGCCTACCGCGACGCGGACAAATGGATTCTCTCGAAACTCGCGCGCACGGCCACAGAAGTGGGCGAAGACATGGACGCCTACCGCTTCGACGCCGCGCTCCGCAAAGTGCGCGAGTTCATCTGGCACGACCTCGCAGACGACTATCTGGAACTCATCAAGGGCCGCCTCTACGAGGGTCGTCCCGGCGAGCGAAACGCCGCCCGCCACGCCCTCTATACGGCGCTCAGTGCCTCGCTCGTGATGCTCGCACCGTTCGCTCCGTTCTTCGCCGCAGAGGCCTACAGCCACCTCCCCGGTGGCGAGGACACGGTTCACAAAGCCGCGTGGCCCGTCCTCTCGTTCGAAGACGAGGAGGCAGAGGCGCGCGGCGACCTCGTCGCCAACGCCGCCTCCACCATCCGCGCGTGGAAATCCGAGGAGGGCATGGCGCTCAACGCCGAACTCGACCGCATCGAACTCTACCCCGAGGACGACCTCTCGATTGACACCTACGACCTTTCCGGTACCGTCAACGCGCCGGTCTACATCGAACAAGGCGTGCCGAACGTCGACCTCGTCCCGGTCGGCGTCGACCCAGACCACAGCGTCATCGGGCCGAAGTTCCGCGGCAAGGCAGGCGCGGTCATCGCTGCCCTCGAAGCCGCAGACCCCGCCGCGTTGAAGAAAGAAAAGCGCACGGGCGAAGTCGAGTTAGAGGTCGATGGCGAGACCATCACCCTCGACGCAGACGCCTTCGACATCAAAGAAGAACAGCAGGCCGCGACGGGCGAAGAGGTCGAAGTGCTGGAGATTGGGGGCGCGACGCTCTTGCTGTTCCCCTAACTGATTCTCAACTTTTTTCGAGCCAGTCGCAGAAGCTGTCGAACGATTTCATCCCGTTTGTTCCCACCCTCACCAGAAAACTCATCACACACGCCTGAAACGACAACAGTATGGCTCTTTCTCGCAGACAGGTTCTTCATTTGCTCTCCGTCTCACTGGTTGGGTTCGCGGGTTGTAGCACGTCGAGTCCCACGAATACCGACGATAGCACGCAGACGCCAACGATGGCATCCACGACGAACCCATCCCTAGAACAAACGACAACAGGCGCGTGGGACGTGACAGATCTTCAAATTTCAAATCAGACGGGGTCGCCTGTTACGGTGACAATCGAGCTGTGGGAACGCCCATTTGTGGAAAAAGAAGACCCCTACGAGACGCTCACGGAAACGAGAACCCCGGGACCGGATGAAGAACCGGTGTTCACCGACACGTTCGAAATGGAGCGTAACGGCGGACGAACCTACGAGAATCTCCCTGCGTTTGATAACGCGGTTCGCGTCTCCCTCTCGGTCGAGGATGGCCCGTCTGGCGCGTATAGCTGGAGGGGGGACGGCGGTGACAGTCGCGGATTAACTGTCACCATCGAATCCGACCACATCGAATTTCAGGAGTACGTCGCATAGCAGTCCTCGCCGTCGAAAAACCGAACCCAACCGCACCTGTTTTTGCCACACCTCGTGTAGCGACTCCATGGACGAGCGAGTGCGCGAACACGCCCGAACCCTCGTAAACTGGAGTGCACGAATCGAACGCGGCGACACCGTCGTTGTCAACGTCGGCGAAGACGCCCATGACCTCGGCGTCGCCGTCGCAGAGGAGTTGGGGAACGTCGGCGCGACCATGTTCGTCACCTACGGTTCTGGCGAGATGCTCCGTGGCTACCTCAAAAACCATGACGGCGACTTCGAGGAGGTGCGTGGACCGGAACTCGCCGCCTACGAGAACGCAGACAGTGTCCTCTTTCTCGGCGGCGGATTCAACACCACCGAACTCGCGGACGTAGACAGCGACGTGCGACAGGCGTACAACCGCGCGACAAACACCGCCCGCGAAGCCCGGATGGACACCGACTGGGTCTCGACCGTGCACCCGACCCGGTCGCTCGCCCAGCAAGCCGGGATGTCCTACGCAGAGTACCAAGATTTCGTCTACAACGCGGTGCTCCGCGACTGGGAATCGCTCGCAGACGAGATGGCGCAGATGAAAGACATCCTCGATGCGGGAAGCGAAGTCCGACTCGTCAAAGCGGACACCGACCTCACCATGTTTATCGAAGGCCGCATCGCAGTGAACTCCGGGGCTTCCGTGGCCTACGACTCACACAATCTGCCCTCCGGCGAGGTGTTCACCGCACCGTACGACACCGAAGGAACCGTCTACTTCGACGTGCCGATGACACTCAACGGCAAGCGCGTCCGCGACGTGCACCTCACCTTCGAGGACGGCGAAGTGGTGGAGTTCAGCGCCGGACAGAACGAAGAAGTCTTAGAAGAAATTCTGAATACGGACGAGGGTGCACGCCGCCTCGGAGAGCTAGGTGTCGGCATGAACCGCGGCATCGACCGCTTCACCGACTCGATTCTGTTCGACGAGAAGATGGGCGACACCGTCCACCTCGCCGTCGGCCGGGCTTATGACTCGAATATCCCAGAGGGCGAAGAAGGCAACAAAAGCGCCGTCCACGTGGACATGATTACGGACATGAGCGAGGACTCGCGCATTGAAGTCGATGGGGAAGTCGTCCAGCGAAACGGCGTGTTCAGGTGGGAAGACGGGTTCGAAAAGTAATGCAGCGTTCGTTCGAAGGCGTTACCCGAGCAGGCTTTTGACCCACCCGTTATTCTGGACGAAGGTCGTCTTTTCGAGATAGGCATCCACGCCGAGAATGCGGCCCGCACCGAACGCACCGAGACCGAACAGCAAGGCTGCGTACACGATGTGGTCGTCAACGACCCATCCGTGTGCGATTGGCAGCCCAGCGAGGATGCCACCCTGTAAGGCCGCGGCCCAGTAGAACAACATCATTATCGCACCCCAGAACGCGCTCCAGCGGACGAAAGCCCCAAGCATGAGCGCGAGGCCGGCGAGCGTCAACCCCCACGCGTTGAGTGGATCGATGAGTCCGATATAGTCGGTGCCGAGCGTCATCCACAACCCCCCAAGCGGGTTGCCTTCGGGAATCGCGTTGAGGAGGAAGCCGCGAGCAGACCAGGTCGGGTCGAGAATCTTCGTAATCCCACCCTGGAACAGTACCCATCCCATGACAACACGGAGGATGACGAGGGAGTAGCCAACCCAGTGGTCTGAGTAGTCAAAACTGACACTGCGTCCGAACAGCTCAGCATCCATTGTATTAGTTTCAGACATATACGTCTGCGAAAATGTAAACAAGATATAAAAAATTGTTGTCTGTTTCGGCTAGCACCGCGAATTACGCCTCAAACACGGCCACCAGCACGAACAGACTTCCAAGCAACGCCACCGCAGCGACGATGTAGAGGCGCGTGCTCGTCTGAACTCGGTTACGAACCAGAAGAACGCGCCGGTCGCGTAGAAAAACACGGCAAACGCGAGCAGGATACCTTGGACAAGTCGGTCTGGTCGCTCGCGTTCTGGGGCTGGTTTTACGATGCCCCGATTCGAGGTGCGGGCGGAGGTCGTCGAACCGCTCGGTCGGCACGGCAAGCAGCCGCGGCGAGGTCAGCCGAGACGCTCCCGACGCGTAGGAGAGGTAACAAAGCGTCACGTCACCGACGTGGACGGGTTGAATCCCGTCGAGCAAAGCCAACGAGATGGTGGTTCCGACGTGCAGTTCACCCCGCTCCGGGTCGAGCCACCCCTCCCCAGAGAGGGCGGCGGTGACGACGAGCAGGAGAAACGTGAACGCGAAGATGCCGTAGAATGCGCGGCCGTCTGCGAGAAAGGCGAGGCCAAACACGACGGCGAGTAGCACGGCAGGAGGCACGATCTGTCGCCAGCCATCGACGCCCGGAAATTCGAACGGAGCGAACGCAGGGCGCTGAGATTTGTCGGTCAGCATCGGCCAGAGGTAGAGAATCGACCCCGGGCCGCCGACGAGAAGGAGGAGAACGAACAGCGCAATGACCGCCGGGCGTGCGGAGGCGAGAACGAGGGGAACAATGAGTGCGAGAAAGGCGACAAAGAGGAGGATAATCGCCGTGAAAGCGGAGACTGAAAGGATGCTGAGGGCGCGGACGACGCGCGAGGTGTCGCCGGAGACCGACCACTCGATGCGTGGAGACGCAGTCACGATAGACTAGTTTCTGTCAGGCGGATAAAATCAGTTCCACCACTCGCCACGACGGTCTGAATACGACGCCTCGCGGAAGGGGTCTGGGTACTCAGATTCTTCTTCGAACCCGAAGCCGTAGCCGAGCCACCAGCCGACGTGCCAGCCGGTGGCGTCGCGGTCGATGTGCGTGAGCGTGATTTCGAGGTGCGTGTAGGTTTCGAGCGCGCCGTCACCGTCCGGGTCTTGGCCACGGACTGCGCCACACGAACCGGGGTCAACACCACACGGCGAACGGTCAGTAAAGCGAATCACGATGTCGGCTTCGGACGCCGAATCCACCGTGGCAAAGGAGACGTTCTCGGGGACGTAGTTGTCCGCGCCGCCTGCGTAGTAATCGAGGGCGTGTTGAACCTGAGCGCGGGCTTCGGCGCGTTCGCCCTCCGGAACCACGCCGTAGTCAACGTACACCGAGAGTTCTGCGTGGTCCCACGGGAGCGGGCGTTCGGTGGCGTTCGTCTGTGGCAGCGTCGTCAGACTCGCCTGCCCGTCCATAATCGACCGGGGTTCGTCTGAGTGGTCGAGGCCCATCGCGTGGCCGAACTCGTGTTTGAGGACGTGGGTTGTGGATTTGTCAGAGAGCCCAGAGAGCACCTGAATCGTTTCGGGGCGGCGCACCTGCCGGGCGTCGGTGATGTACGGTGCACAGCCCGCGACCTCGCGTTTGTCGCCGCAGGTTTCTACGTGCGGGACGAACTCGATGATGATGTCCGGGTTTTCGGCGTTCGGTTCGAAGTCGAACGAGAGTGGATAGCCCGCGTAGCGCTCGCTGTTTACCTCCCAGTAGGCAAGCGCCGCTTCGACGAGCGGTTCGTAGTCGCGCGAGTCGCCTTCGGGAATCGAAAGGGCAACGGTCAACGTCTGTTCTTGCCACGGATTGTCCTGTGCGACAACGGCCGTCGGCGTGGCTTGCGGCGTCGGTGTCTGGGTTTGGGTGGCCGGTGCGGCGGTGGTCTGGCCGGTAGACTGCGTGGTCGGAGTGGCGGTGTCAGCAAAACCCGGGTCTATGGGGGCCGCACAGCCCGCGAGGACGATGAGGAACGAAAGCAGGAGGACGCGCCCGTTCATTACGCACATATCGGCTCGCCCCACCTATCATGCTTGTGGTGGGAGCAGTCGCTCTCTGCGATGAAAGTGGCTGAGGGGAGTAAGCCCCCTTCTGTTCAACCCGGTATTCGGCTGAGCGTCCGCATCGTCGTCCGGGCTACCTTAGCCGATGGGACTTGCACCGGTGAGGTTTCGCCGTTCCATCCGTTCTCCACCATCGACCCTCGGTGGGTTAGCTTCCCGTCCTTGCGGTTGGGGTCGCGCACCTCATCGGTCCGGTGGAGGGGTCTCGTTTCTGTTCCAGAGCCAGCGGTCTCCCGCTCCAGACTTGCGCCTGGTCACCTGCCCAGACAGTGGGGGGACTTTCCTCGTTGGCTTGCGCCACGGGAACCGGGCTCCCTCTGCCGGCAGATGGTAGGCCGCGTACCACAATTAAGGCGTTCGATTGGCGGGGAGACAGGAGGCGATGGGATAGTTCGGGTTCCAAATTGTCTGAATGAAAGCGTTGATTACTATTGTTCTCGTTACAGGTGGTATGTCCGAGGCTCAAACTGCGCTCTTTTCATACGACGACGGCCGCGGGGCTGTCGACCTCGCACGCGAGGCGGTAGACCTGTTCGTCAACAACGGCCAGCGAAAACAGCCCGGGAGTATGCGCGATGCCTTCTACAACCGAGCCGGTGTGTTCATCCGCCTGCAAGCGACGCAGGGACGGGGGCGACTCAGAGGCTGTGCTGGAACCGTCCAGAGTACAGAGCGCGTGGGCCACACCATCATCGAAGCCGCCATTCAGGCGGCGAGCACCGACTCGTGTGGCTCCGAACTCGAAGCCGCAGAGCTTTCGAGCACCGCATTTTCGGTCTGCATCGTCACCGACGTGATTCCGACCGACGACCCTGCCACAGACTTAGAAGTCGGCACCCACGGCCTCGCCGTCCAAAAGGGCCGCCAATCGGGCTGGCTCTACCCGACCGTCCCGGTTGAAAACGGCTGGAGCGAGTTCGAGTACTTAGACCGGACGTGCCGAAAAGCCGGGCTCTCGCCAACGGCGTGGGAAAAAGACGACGTGGACGTGTTGCTGTTTCGCAGTCAGGTGTTCGAAGAGCGAACCCCGAACGGGTCGATAAAAGAACTGACCTTCTAATTCTCGCCGAAGCCGACCTTCATCGCGTCCGTCGCGGCGCGTTTTGCTGCGTCCGTGAGGTCAAACTCACGGACGAGTTCACCCTCGCGGATGAGCGGTTCGAGCAACGGTCTCCCGTCGGTGGGGCCGGGGCGACTCGCAAGGCCGACGTCGTGGCCACCGTCGCGGGTGCGGTACACCTGTTTTTTCCCCGAGAGCTTCCCGCGTTTTGAGGCGGGTTCGCCTTCGACTTCGACAATGTCGAGCGCGAAGTCGAGCGGGTCTGCGTTCGAGACGTAGCCGCCGACGCCGAAGCCATCGACGAGGTCTTTCAGGTCGTAGAGGTCTGCGGGCTGGAGGCCACCGGAGACGAAGATATCGACGTGGTCGTAGCCGCGCACGTCGAGTTCCCAGCGCACCTCTTTGATGATGTGTGCGAAGTCGCCGCGCCGCGAGCGCGTCGTGTCGATGCGGATGCTCTCTAAGTCCTCTCCGAGTTCCGCGGCGGCGCGAAGCGCCTCCTCGACCTCGTCGCCGTAGGTGTCACAGAGCGCGACGCCCTGTCCAGTCGCCTCGTAGAAGGCGCGCCACGCGGCTTCCTGTTCGCCCCGGCCGTAGCAGATGAGCAGGGCGTGGGGCATCGTGCCGCCCGCTTCACGCCCGAGCAGGTCGCCTGCGGCAGCGTGCGAGAAGCCGTCGAAGCCCGCGAGGAGCGCAGAGCGTTCGACGACCGCAGCCATCGAGGGGTGGACGTGGCGCGCGCCGAAGCTGAGCATGGTCGTGTCGGGGGCGGCGTGGCGGGCGGAGAGCGCCTTCGTCGCAATCCCGGTCGCGTGTGAGAGAAAGCCGAGCAACGCCGTCTCGTAGCGCGCGAAGTCGCGGTACTTGCCCGTGATCTGGAGGACGGGCCCCGCATCGAACAGGTTGCCCTCAGAGAGGGCATCGACATCGACGGGAAGGCCTTCTAAGAGGTGGGCGGCGTCTTTGACGCCGGCAAAGAGCTTGAACTCGCCCGTGGGAAATTGATTGGCCGTTACTTCCGCGACGACCGTCGGGTTCTTCCCCGCGTGGTCGAGAGTGGTTTCGGTCCGCTCGAAGTAGACATCCGTGGCGCGCCCGGCACGGATGGCTTCGGTGGACACGATATCGAACGCATCGGACATAGTCGGCGTTTCCCGGCCAAGCGCGAAAAAGCTACCCGTCTATGTTGGCGAGTTCGCGGACGGTGGGCGCGTTCACGATTTTGACGCGCGTCCCCGACCGGGTCACCCGGAAGGCGTCTGCGAACGGTTCGCCTTCGGGGATGCGATAAACGCCATCGCCACGAGGGTCCGCGCCGTTTCGTTCGAGCACCTGCCGGTAGGCATCGTGGAACTCGCGGGCGTCTTCCTCGGACTCCCACTCGGTCACCCAGACGTAGCCGTACGCGTCGCCGTTGTGGTACGGAACGAGGCTGTCACCGGCCCACCCGGTCGAGGCCGGGAAGGCATAGGCGTACGGCGACTGGTCGGTGACCACGCCGTTCGCCCAGAGCATGGCGTAGATGGACGCTTCGCCAACCGTGTCCGCGTTGGTGTCGAGGGAAAACCGCTCCCAGCCGCCCGACGACCGGTCTGGCACGTCGAGTTCGACCGGGCGGTCGTCCGGGTAGTCTTCGGGGTGGATGACCTGTTCTGTGCTCTCGGGAACGTCGTCGTAGGCGGCGTTGACGGCCTCCCAGCCGCCTCGGTCGCGCAGTGACTCGACGAACGTCGGCCCTTCTGCATACGGCTGGTAGATAACCGAGAAGACGCCGCGATTGAAGTCGTCTGGCGCACTGCTCGTGCCCCGGTCGGGGCGGGCTATGCAGTCCCACTCGGCCTGACAGCGCGATTCGTAGAGCTGTTCGACGTAGTTCGCGTCACCTTCGGTGAGGCCGTCTGCGGCGAGTTCGCCGTCTTGGGTGGTCCGCCCGCCGGGAAAGCCAAAGTGCTGGTCTTGGAGGGCGTGGACGAGTTCGTGTGACAGCGTCGTCCGGTCGACCATCGGCGTCGCAGAGTCGCTCACAAGCGTGATTTCGCCGCCCCCGCTGTAGTAGCCCTGTACCGCACTGCCGTAGACGCCGCCAAAGGCGTCCGAAACGGTGTCGTCTTCGGAGACGAGAAACAGCCCCTCCCAGACCTGTTCGTTCCACCGGTCGTAGTCGGTCGGTTCGCCGTCGTCGTTCCCGCGCCGAGCGCGGTACTCCTCGCGGCTGATGAGCGTCACCGAGACCGACTCTTTGAACTCCAGCCCGCGGATAACCTCGACGCGGGCCATCGTCCGGGCGATGACGGCCTTGCGCTCGGTTTCGTTCAGGCCGTCGCTCTCATCGATAGAAAGCGGGTCGTCGTGCCAATAGCCGTTTTCCCAGCCAAGCGTGTCGTCGTCGGGGTCGTCTTGCGGGCCGAGAAGGCCGCCGACACAGCCGGAAAGCACGACGAGAAAGGCGAGGGCAACGAGCGAGCGAGTACGCGCCATCAGGCGGCGGTCTCAGACACGTCGGGGAGGTCGTCGGTCGTCGGCGCGTTCACGATGGTGACCGTGTCGCCCTCGAAGGAGACGTAGAAGGCGTCTGCGAACGGTTCTCCCTCGGGGATGACCCAGACGTTTTCGCTCACGCGGTGTGCACCCCAGTGTTGGAGGAGACGCTCGTAGCCCGTGACGAACTGCGCTGCGTCTTCAGGGGAGTCCCAGACGAGTTTCCAGACGTAGGCCGTCTCGCCGTCACCGTTTTTGTACACGTGCATCCGGTCGCCGTCCCAGCCGCGGGTGTAGCGCAGGTCGTAGTTGAACGGGTCAGAGCTGTTGACCTGCCCGTTGTCCTCGTAGTTGATGAATTCCTGGGGCTGCACCACGCGCGACTGATTGTACGAATCGGTGAACGTGTAGGCGAACATCGAAGAGAGTGCGGACTGCCCGAGGCTCGCGTAGGCCGGGCGCTCTTGGTCTGGGTTTGGCGACTCGGGGATGACGCGCTCCCAGTCACCGGCGTTCGTGTCTTCGAGGGTTACATCGGTCGGCTCGTCTTCGCCGTATTTCTGCGGGTAGATGACCTGTTCTGCGCTGTTGGGCAGGTTCGCGTAGAGGTCGTTCACGCCGTCCCACCCCTGCGTGCGGTGCATCTGGCCGACGAAGCCGGGACCGTCGCTGTACGGGAAGAAGTTGAGGAAGTAGATACCCCAGTGGAAGTCGTCAGGGACGCCGCCACCGCCGCTCGATTCGGGCGCTTCGAGACACTCCCACTCGCCGCCACAGCGTTCGAGATAGAGCCGCTGGACGTAGTTTGCTTCCCCTTCGATGAGGCCGTTTCGCGCGTTGTAGAGTTCGCGGGTTGGCCGCGAGATAGAGGAGATGTTGTAGTGTTGGTCTTGGAGGGCGTGGACGAGTTCGTGTGAGAGTGTTCCTTCTGCGTCGAGCGACGGCGTATCGGAGTTGGCGACGATGACGATGGCGTCCTCTTTCGGGCTGTAGTAGCCGAGGACGTTCGAGCCGCGATTCGTGTTCTGGACGTCTAAGGCGTCTCTGTCTTCGCCGACGAAGAACATCGCTTCGAACTTCGAGTTGTCGAAGGCGCGAAAGTCGTCTGAGTACTCCTCTTGGCTCTGGTTCTGGTACTCGGCGCGCGTGATAATTTCGACTGGGACGGTCTCGTTGAATTCGAGTTTGCGCACGTTTTCGACCCGCGCCATCGCGCGGGCGACGATGGCGTCGAGTTCCGTCTCGTTCAGGCCGTCGTCGGTCGTCACCGAGAGCACGTCGTCGTGCCAGTAGCCGTTCTCCCAGCCGAGTACGTCACTCTCGGGGTCGGGGCGGGGCGTCGTGGTCGGCGTCTGTGTCGCTGCCTGCGTCGTTGTCGTCGGACTCGGCGACGCAGTTTGCGTGTCCGCTGGCGTCGTTGTCGTCGCATCGGTGGTCTCTCCTGAGAGCACACCGCTACACCCAGAGAGGACGAGGAGGAGTGCGACCAGGACGGTGGCGAGTGCTCGCATACCTCTACAATAGCGGGTGGCAGTGAAAAAGCACCCGGCGAGTTCACGCTGCGAGCAGGATTTTTGCCCGGCGGCGGGAGATGTCTAGCATGGAACTCAACCCAGCAACCACGGCAGTCGTCGTCGTAGACATGCAAAATGGCTTCTGCCATCCCGATGGGAGCCTTTATTCGCCCGGCAGCAAGGCCGTCGTAGACGACGTGACCGCCCTCGTCGCACGGGCGCGGACAGCGGGTGCGACCATCGTCTACACACGGGACGTCCATCCGCCAGCACAGTTCGAGAACGCGCACTACTACGACGAGTTCGAGCGGTGGGGCGAACACGTCGTTGAGGGAACGTGGGAGACGGAATTCGTCGATAGCCTCGACGTGCGCGAAGAGGACCACATCGTCGAAAAAAACACTTACGACGCCTTCTACCAGACGGAGTTGGAGGGCTTTCTCTCGGCCCATGGCATCACCGACCTGCTCATCTGTGGGACGCTTGCGAACGTGTGCGTCCTTCACACCGCGTCAAGCGCGGCACTGCGTGATTTCCGCCCGATCATCATCCGTGAGGCGGTGGGCGCAATCGAGGAAGGGCACAAACAGTACGCCCTCGACCACGCGGCGTGGCTGTTCGGCGACGTCCTTTCACGGGCCGACGTGGCCTTCGCTCAGGACTGAAACAGCCGGAACGCCGCCTGCCCGGTCGCCACTTCTTTGGTCTCTCCCTCGGGCGTCTCGCTTTCGACCGTGATGTCCGCCCAGCCAACCGAGGAGCCAGTGCGGACGACTTCCGCGTGCGCGGTGAGGTCGGCGGAGGCGCGACGGAGATAATTCACGTTCAGGTTGACCGTCGCAAGCGTGTCTTCGAGCGGATTTGCGAGCGTCGTTCGCAGGGCGAGGCCGCCCGCGGTGTCGATGAGCGAGGCCGCGACGCCGCCGTGAATTGTGGGTGGCTCCGTTGGGTTCGTGAACTTGTCGTCGAAGGGGATGGTGAGCGAAATCTCCCCGTAGGAGACGGCGTCGACGCGCATGCCGAGCCACGCGAGGTAGCCGTGTTGTTCGTCGATGACGTGTTGAATCGTCTTGGCCGTCCCATCGGGGATTTGCTGGTCGCTCATATGCAGGTGCTAACGGGCAACGGCCTTCTATGCACTGGCTTGTCGTGCTGACAATCAGTAATTTCGAACTATCTTGAATATTTATATGCTCAGCTCGCGAAGGTGTTTGTAGATACACTGCTGGGGCCAGTGTGGGGGATTGGGGTTGATAGGAATATTCGAGTGGAGGGTACACGGAGCAACTATTGGGACACTGCTAGTCATGGCGTTGGCGGTGTTCGAGGACGCCATTCGCTCGGTGGCAGACATCGTGCACTTCTGGGACGATGATGACGAGACCGAATCCACTGAGAATCGCGTGCCAGCGGGTCCACACCTCGTCGCCCACGTCGTAAAGCGCGTCCCGCCAGACGCCATCGTGACCAAATCGTGGACAGACCCGATAACGGACTGTCACCCAATTCAGTACATCCTCAAAGAGGCGTTCCTCTCGAAGCAAACGCCGAAGCTCGTGCTCACGAAACAGGCGACAATCAACGAGGTCCGCCACGTCTTTTCGCTGTTGCCCTACACCGAAGGCGAAGACGAAGGAGAGCGCGACGGCTACTACGTAAATACCAGTCAGGGCGTGGTCGTGCTCACACTCGAAACGCCGGTCAAGCCCGACGAATCGTGAGCGCCACGTCGTCGCCAATCGAAAAGTCGTGACCCGGTAAGACGAGTTTTGCGCCGAACGTGTCCTGTGAACAGTACAGCGATAGCCCCGTGAGAGAAACGCTGTTTGCGCGGAGTTCAATGTCGTCCCACGTCACGTCGCGGTCGGTGGCGACGCCGACGCGTTCGCCCGCAAGTGTGACTCCTTGCTCGCCGCGATTGCCGAGTGCGCCCCCGCCGTCGTAATGGGGAAGGCCGCCATCGAGCACGACACCCGGTGCGCCCTCGATGCCCGCGAACCATTCGCCCGGAGCCGGGTGTGCCGGTTCATCGAGGCGAACCCACGTCTCGCCGGTTTCGACCACCGTTCCCGTTCCGTCCCACGCGAGCGGGCGCACCTCGCAGTCGAGGTCGAGTGCGACAGAGCCCGCCGCCCGGTAGTGATTCGCCTCGTGTGGGCGAAAGCCGAGGTGGATGTGGTTCGACACCCACGGCGCGAAGAATCCGGCGCGCACCATTTCGCCCAAGGAGTCACCGACTTCGACCACGTCTCCCGCTTCGACGGCGGGTTCGACGTGCAACAGTCGGGCGACGTACTCGCCCGTGTCCACGAGGATGAGGTAGTCGTGTTCCGGCGCGTAGGGCTTTGGTGGGGCGCGCACCGCACGGGTGTCGAGCACTTCGCCTGCGACCGGTGAGGGCGCGTCGTTCGTCTCGGGGTAGAGGTCGATGGCACAGCCGTGGTCGTGGGCCGTGTACGGCGAGTTGTAGAGCGAAAAGCGTGGGTATCGAGCGAGTACCGACGAGTCGAGCGTGACCATCGCCTGCCAGTAGCAAGGGAGGGTGTTTAGTCCCGTCGGGAACTCTATTTTTACATGCGCGTGATTCGTGGCCGGGCAGCCACCGTGGCCACAGACCGGGAGGCCAGTCGCCGGCTGCTCGACTGGGTAGCCGACACCGGAGAGCCAGCCGTCCGCGTCTGGACGCCCCACCGACAGGTCGCCTTCGGGCGACGCGATGCGGGGTCGCCGGGTTACGAGCAAGCGAAACAAGCGGCGAACGCCCACGGCTTCCCGCCAATCGAACGCAACGTCGGCGGCCGCGCGGTCGCCTACACCGGGACGACAGTCTCCTTCGGGCGGGCCGTGCCGATTTCCGACATGCGAAGCGGCCTCAGCGACCGCTACGACAGCCTCACGGCGGACGTACAGACGGCGCTCGCGCGCCTCTCGGTCCATGCCACAACTGGCGAACCACCGAACTCATTCTGTCCGGGCGCACACTCGCTGCAAGCCGACGGGAAACTCGTCGGCATCGCCCAACGCGTCCGGCGCGGCGCGGCACTCGTCGCGGGCATCTGCATCGTCGCAGACCACGCGGAGATTGCGGCCGTCCTTGACCCCGTTTACGACGCCCTCGGCGTGCCCTTTGACCCACATTCGGTGGGAAGCGTCGAGAAGGCGGGCGGCCCGGCGGACCCCGAGAAAGTCATCGACGCGCTCGAAGCCTCGCTCGCCGGGCCGGGCGACCACGAAGTCGTCTCGGTTCGGGACGTTTAGGGTACTCCGTGGCGCAGATGCTTCCATGCTCATTACTAACGCGACGCTCGCGGACGGCCGCCGCCGCGACGTGCGCATCGCGGACGGGACCATCACCGAGATCGGCCGCACCCTCGCGGGCGACGCAGACGTAGACGCGAGCGGCAAACTTCTGTTACCGGGGATGATCGACGCCCACGTCCACTTTCGCCAGCCGGGGTACGACCACAAGGAGACGTGGGAGACGGGAAGCCAGTCGGCGGCGGCGGGCGGGGTAACCACCGTCGTCGACCAGCCGAACACTTCGCCACCGACCGTTTCCGGTGAAGCGTTCGACGAGAAGGTCGCCTTCGCAGAACAGTCGTACGTAGACTGGGGAATCAACGGCGGCGTGACCGAGAACTGGAGTCGAAAGAGCCTGCTGTCGCGGCCACTGTTCGCGCTCGGTGAGGTGTTCCTCGCAGACTCGACCGGGAACATGGGCATCGCCCCCGGATTGTTCGAGGACGCCGTAAAAGCCGCCACGAAGAAGGGCGTCGCCGTCACCGTCCACGCAGAGGACGCAACGCTGTTCGACGAGTCCGCGAAAGACCGCGACGACGCCGACGCGTGGAGCGCCTTCCGCACCGCAGAGGCCGAAGCGGAAGCCGTCGAACTCGCCTGTCGGGTGGGCGAGGAAGTGGGCGCACAGCTCCACATCGCCCACACGAGCACGCCCGAGGGCATCGACATCGCTGCAGACTACGGCATGACCTGCGAGGTGTCGCCCCACCACCTCCTGCTCTCGCGGGCCGACTCAGAAGAACTCGGCACGTTCGGGCGGATGAACCCGCCACTGCGCAGCGAACAGCGCCGTGCGGCCGTCTACAAGCGCGTTGCCGACGGGACAGTGGACATGATTGCGACCGACCACGCTCCACACACGCGCGAAGAGAAAGACGCGAGCATCTGGGACGCCCCGAGCGGCGTCCCCGGCGTCGAAACGGCCCTCCCGCTGCTGCTCGAAGAGGCGCGCAAAGGCAACCTGACCTACGAGCGCGTCCGCCAGCTTACGGCGTCGAACCCCGCCGCCGTGTTCGACCTGCCGAAAAAAGGTCGCGTTGCCGTTGGCATGGACGCAGACCTCGTGCTCGTAGACCCAGACAACAGCCGCGAGATTCGCGGTGCTGACCTGCACTCGAAGTGCGGCTGGACGCCGTTCGAAGGCATGCGCGGCGTGTTCCCCGAGTGGACGATGGTTCGCGGTGAGCTGGTGTACGAAGACGGCGAATTCGGTGAGGCAGTCGGGCAGAACGTTCGCTGAGCGAAAGTTTTGGTTTCCCGGCTCGTAGCTAGGGGAATGGCCGAGATTCCCCCAGAGTTCCACGACCTGTTCGAGGGCCGTGCCTTCGCGCAGTTTGCCTCAGTCCTCCCCGACGGCAGCCCCCACGTCGTCCCTATGTGGGTCGAATACGACGACGGTTTTCTTTACGTGAATACGGTGACAGGTAACCGAAAGCACCGCAACGTCGAACGCGACCCACACGTCTCGCTCGCCATCAGTGACCCAGAGAATCCGTATCGGTACCTCCACATCCGCGGCGAGGTGGTCGAGATGACCGAAGACGTTGGGCAAGAACAGCTCAACCGACTCGCAGAGCGCTACACGGGCAAGAAAAAGTCGCCGCGCGAAGGCGCGGCAGATGCGTCGCGGACGGTGCTGAAGATTCGCCCCGACGCCGTGGTGGGTCGCGCCTCGCCGACGCGCCAGCGCCGTTAGAGCGCGAACGAGGCGAGCACCGAACCCACCATCATGCCCGCGCCGAACCCGGCGATGCGCGCCATCGCGCGCCGGGAGTTTGTTCTGTCCAGTCGCCCCCCTCAGAGAGGTACGACTGCATCGTCTCGATGGCTTGCCCCATGAACACCGAGCCAGTCCAGCCGAGCGTCGCAAAGCCAAGCGCGAGCGCGCCGAGGGCGAACACCTGACTCGTCGCAAAGGTGGCGTCACCCTGATAGAGCGCGTAGGCGACGGTGGCGACGATGCCGACGAGGCCCGCGCCGGCGAGGAGTCGAATGCGTGGGCGGAGCCACGCGCCAACGTCCATTAGTCGATGGCGTCGCGCATCCGTGGGTCAAGTGCGTCGCGCATCCCGTCACCGAGGAGGTTGAACCCGAGGACGGTGATGGCGAGGAACAGCCCGGGGAAGAACGACCACCACCAAATACCTGAAAGGAGGCCGTTGGTGACCCCGTTCGAGAGCATCAGCCCCCACGACGGCGTCCCGGGCGCGGCCCCGAAGCCGAGGAACGATAGCGCCGCGATGTCGATGATGGCGAGGCCGAAGTTCAGCGTACTCTGGACGGTGATGGGCGCGAGCGTGTTCGGCAGGATGTGGCGGAACAGCACGCGTGGGTCGCGCGCCCCAAGCGCGACGATGGCATCCACGTACTCGTCTTCGAGCACCTTGAGCGCCGCCCCACGGACGACGCGGGCGAACCGGGGCGTATAGACGAGCGTGAGCGCGATGACGACCTTCCAGAGGCCTGCACCGAAGATGGCGACAAGCGCGACCGCGAGCAGGAGTGATGGGAACGCGAGCAGCACGTCCATCGTCCGCATGATGACGTTGTCGGTCATGTCCGAGTAGTAAGCGGCCATGATGCCAAGCGTGATGCCCGAAATCGTCGAGAGGCCGCCGCGTTCGAGTCCTACGAGGTGTTTCGCGCGGGCAACGACGACATCATCTACCTCCTGTTAGTGATTCGCGACGAAGCCGAAAAACGCGCCATCTGCATCCCGTCGGACTACGACGTGCGAACCGGAGAAGTAAATGATTTCGCGCGCCCGCGAGGAGGGCGTTGTCTACACCCACGTCCGCCGCCTCTCGACCGACCGCATCATCACCTTCACCCACGAGCAGGCGGCGATGCTGTTGCCACAGCGAGACGAGAACTGACTCAGGGTTCGTGAATGCACCCGCACTCGGGGCACTCGACTTCTTCATACCGTAACTCCTGACTCGCCTGTCGCACCTCGCGCATCACCGTCGAGATCCGCTCTTCTGCGGCGAGTTCTTCGTCCACGGTCAAATCGACGCCCTCGACTTCGAGGAGGAACTTGGCGATTTCCGTCGCCTCGTACATCACGTCGTCGAGTTCCTCTGCGGTGAAGAAGTCACACATCGCGCCGTAGAGGAAGGTCGCACCCGCTTTTCGCACCTTACTCTCGAAACTCGAACGCGCTTGGTTGACCGCTTGTGGCGAGTAGGTGTCGGTCATGAAGGGGACGAGTTCGGGGAGGTTGCGCCCGATTTTCGTCATCTCGACGCCGGTTTCGGTGCGGAAGTCAGAGCAGAGGCGCGCGATGGCCCACTCGCGGGCGGTCACGTACGTGCGATCGCGCAGGAACTGGTTGACGCGGTCGTAGGCTGCGCCGTCCATCTTCGAGAAGCGGGCGTACTCGCGCACGTCCTCGGGGATGTCGCGGTCGGGTTCTGACTCGGGTGGGGTGTTCGATTCCGGAGTTGCCGGTTCGGATTCCGTGGCGTCCGAAGCGGCGTGTGTCTCAGGGGAGTCGCTGTCCGTGTCCTCGTCTGCCTGCTCCACAGCGTTGTCCGGAGCGGGCGGGTCACCTGCCATATGCCACCCTGTTTCGCCGGCCCCAAAACCGTATCGACGGAGGGATAACGACTTTGCCACCAGCACTCGTTTGCCCGCGTATGAACGTGCTGTTGGGTATCGGCGGAACCGACGACTCACTTTACGCGCTCTCAGAAGTCGTCGAGCGGACGAAAGCGACGGGTGATACGCTCACCATCGCCATCCTCGATAACCCCGAATCAGACCGCACCAAAGACGCCATCGAGCGACGCGTGCGCGAGGTTCTCGAAGCAAACGGCGTCGAAGCGAGCATCGAACACCTCTCTGGACACCCCGGAAGCAAGCTGGTCGAGCTGGCAGACAGCGGCGAGTTCGACCGCGTCGTCTTGGGCGGCGGCCAGCGCAGTCCGATGGGAAAAATCAACTTGGGGAGCGTCTCTGAGTTCGTCCTGCTCAACTCCCGAACGTCGGTGACGCTCATCCGATGAGCCACGACGTCTACCCCGACGAGGTGACAGGCCCCTTCGAGGAACCGCCGCTTTCGTTCACCGATACGGAAGGCCGCGAACTTGTCGTCGAAGCGTACGACGGCGCGATAGAAGAACTCGTGGCGATGTACGTCGAGTTCGACCCCGCAGACCGCGCACAGGGCATCCCGCCGGTTGGCGAACAGAGCGTCCGCAAGTGGCTCGAAAACATCGTCCCGAAAGGGCACAACGTGGTCGTCCGCCACGACGGCGATGTCATTGGGCACGCCACGCTCGTCCCCGACGACGGCGAGTCGTACGAACTCGCCATCTTCGTCCTCCACGCGTATCAGGGCGCAGGGATTGGCTCGAAGCTGCTGACCGCACTGCTCGGGCTTGGTGCCACACGAGGCGTCAAAAAGGTGTGGCTCACCGTCGAGCGATGGAACGCCGCTGCGATTGGTCTGTATCACAAAGTCGGCTTCGAGACGAGCGGCACCGAGAGCTTCGAACTCGAAATGGCGATTCGACTAAACTGAGAGCACGGGCTGGCTCGCGTAGAGCAACACGTATTCTGCGGCTTTCGAGAGCACTTCGTCAGGTCGCCCCGTAAGCGGTTCGCGGGGGATGACGAGGAAGTCTGCGTCCACGTCGTCTGCCACGTCCAAGATGACGCTTCCGGGGTGCTGGGTTTTGCGGTGCAGCGAGAAGCCAGCGGCCGCAGAGTGCCCAACCGAGACGGATTCCGGGCGGATGGATTCGAGTGATTTGACGAACGTCTCCATGCGGTCTGCGACGGTGTCAGGTTCGAGTTCGCCTGTCGCCATCGCACGGACGGAGTCTTCGCTCACGATACTGAGGAGGTGAACCGATGCGCCGTAACGTTCGGCAATCGCAAGCGCGTATTCGGCAGCCTGCATCGAGGCTTCGCTGCCGTCGACGGGAGCGAGCACCGTGTCAACTGAAACGGGCGCAGCCATGTGCCAACCTGGGTCGCCCCACCTAAAAAAGGCTCCGAGGGCGCGACAGGCAGAATTTATACATCATCGCGCAAAACGAGAGCGTATGATTGACTCCGTGGTCATCGCAACCGATGGTTCAGCTAGCGTCGAGCGAGCCGTGACGGTTGCGCTCGACCTCGCAAACCGCTTCGATGCCACGGTCCACGCCCTCTACGTCATCGATGACAGCGAGATTGACACCGCCCCCGACAGCATCCGTGCGGAGTTCCGCGACGCGCTCGAAGACGCCGCAGACGAGGCGCTTGCGGCGGTGAAAGCGGGCGCTGCTGGTGAGGTCGTCACCGCCATCGAAACCGGCCGCCCGGCGAGCGTCATCTGCGAGTACGCCCGCGACAACGACATCGACGTCGTCGCAACCGGCACCCGCGGCCGTCACGGCGAACACCGCTTCCTCTTGGGAAGCGTCGCGGAGACGGTGGTTCGCCGGTGTTCGGTGCCCGTTCTCACGGTTCGACAGCTCGAAGGCGAAGCCAGCCAGTAACCGAAATCGCTCGTCTCGCCAACCGAGGCGTTCTTTCCTTGCCAGCCCAACGGGTGCGTATGGACGATTATCTCATCGACGACGAACACCTCTCGTTGTCTCGAAAATCCGTACTCCCGGGGACGGGCTTTTTCACCCCCGATTCGTTCGAAGACGAACTCGAAGACCAAGAAGTCGCGGAAGCCGTAGACGGTGCCTCGACCGTCGTCATCGCAGACCCGGACGCAGACGGACTCGCGTGTGTGGCGCTCATCCGCGCCGCCTACGGCGAGGCCGCGCTCGTCGGCGCTAGCCCCTACGATTTAGAGGACGCGATGGAGCGCGTCGCAGCGTACGCAGAACCCGGCGCAAGCGTCTTCATCTGTGACCTCTGTCCGGACAAGTTCAAGTACGTTGACGAAGAGCTGCACCTGCTCGTAGACCACGCAGACGTGACGTGGTACGACCACCACCAGTGGAACGACGAAGTGACCGAGGCCGTCCGCGAGACGGGCGTCGAACTCGTTATTGGCAACTCAGAAGAGGAGTGTACCGCGGACGTGGCGCTTCGCTCTATCGACTTCGAGTTCCCCGACTACTTAGTCGACCTCGCCGCGGTCACGCGCGACCACGACCTCTGGCTGCGCGAAGACCCACGCAGCGACGACCTCGCAGACCTCGCCTACTGGAGCGAACCAGAGGAGTACGCAGAACTCATCCAAGAACACGGTGCAGACCTTCCGGAAGAAGCAGCGGAGTTCTTAGCCGAGATGCGCGTCGAAAAAGAGGCACTCATCGAACAGGCGATTTCGCGTGCCAACTTCCACGAAATCGGTGAGTGGACGGTCGGCGTCACCTACGGCCGGTGTTCGCAAAACGAGGTCGCAGAGGCCCTCCGCGAACAGGGGTCTGACGCCGCCGTCATCGTCAAACCCGCAGGCAGTGCGTCGATTCGTGGCACCGAGACGTTCAAGCGGTGTCACGAAGTTGCCGAACAGGTAAACGGCGGCGGCCACCCGAAAGCCGCAGGCTGTAAACCTGACATCTACAACGATATGCTCGATTACGCTCACCACTGGACGACCCAAGGTGCGGTGACTAAACAGGCCATCCTCTCTGCGTTCGAGCGACTCGCAGTCGAGGAGTCTGCGGAAGACGACGCAGACGGCGACATCGAATAGCACTCGCGCCTCGAAAGAGGGCGAACGTTTATATCATAATACTGCAATAACAGCCACAGGGGCCACTTGTCGATTTGTTCTCTGTGCCCCTACCCCCCACCCCCCTTACGTCGCCACGAGCGACGGCGTTTCAGGCGTCGCGGTCGCCAACGACCCAGCGGTCTGAGTAGGCCGCCCCGCAGGTACAGTGGGCGTAGGCGTGAATGACGTTCCCTTCCGCGTACAGGCCGCCGACCTCCTCGTTTTGCTCCTCTGCGAACGCGAAGATGTTGCGCACTTGGTGGTCATCGTCGGACTCGTCGTCCCACTTTCGCGGGCAGGTCGCAGAGAGCAGGTCGCCGCCGATGTCACCTTCGGTGCCCATCGCCCGCTGGGCGAACGTCATTGGGTCAACGCCGGTCGCTTTCTCGTACATCGCTCGGCCTTGTTCGCCGGGGAGCACCATCACGACGCCTTCGTCTCGCAGTTCGCCGTGGTCTGCAAGCGCCTCCGGGTTCGAGAGGGCGTGGGCGGCGAAGAAAATCAACACGTCGTCGGTACGCTCACCAGCAAGGAACTCCGCACGCGCAGTTTCGCTCATGGCCGTGCTATCGGCGCAGTAAATAAAAACGGTGTGGCTTAGCGCTCGAAGTTCGTCGCCGCGAGGAGGATGCGAAGCGCCTCGTCCGGCGGGAGGTCGGGCGCGACCGCGTCAGTCACGGTGCACAAGAGTTCCTCGAAGGCTTCGCCCAGATTGTTGGTCGAAATCGTCGCCTCTGAGCGCTCGCCGCAGACGGTGAGCGAGAGGGCGAACTCGCTACAATCGAGTTCGTGTTTGAGGAATCGATTGTCAAGGACAACTTAGCAGAGATTTTGCTCTTGCTCATTGGCTTCCGGGGGCAACCCACGGCAAAGAACTCCTGGGTGACCTCTCGAAGCTGTTCAACGCCCACCTCAGCCCGGGGACGGTGTATCCGGCGTTGCACGAGCTCGAAGCCGAGAACGTCCTTGAGATGCACAAACTCGTCCGAACAAAAGAGTATTCCACCGAAAACGATGGCGTGGCCCGCGAGCGCATCGAAGACGCCATGCGCCAGCACCTCGCGGTTGGGCTCTTTCTCTACGGCTCGCTCCAGCACATCTAAGTTTCGTCGAGCGACCGCGCAATATCGGTGAGGCTCGAATTCGGGGCTTCAACCGCCGTGTACACGGCTCGTTCGCCTGGTTTTCTGATACCGTAGAGGAATCCCTCTTCGACGATATCGACGAGGACAGAGCTGTCGAACGAGCGCCCGGAGGATTTGACCCACGCGTCGAGGTGGTTCTCGCCCTCACCGGCGGCGCGTGCGAGGCGAGCGTTGTCGAACGCGCCGTGGAACTCCGGGCCGTCGCTGCCAAGGGGTGATTCGATTCGTGCGTGATACTGCGTGCCGTCGAGGACGAGTCGGACGACCTCGCCGACGGGGAAGGCGTCGTGGTACGCTTCGGGGATGGAAATCGACGGACGGTCGGTTCGACCGCGGCGAGTGAGGCGAGCGCGAACCTCCGTCACCGAAGGGTTGTCACTCGAAATCTTGTCAGCCATTGCTGAGACCACGAACGCTGACCGGAAAGGTACTGCGCTTTGTGAGCGAAAAAGCCGTGTCACTCTCGAAGCGAGGTGCGGAAAACTAAACCGCCAAAAATCAGCGTTATTCTTCGTCTTCGCCGTCGCCCTCACCGAGGAGGTCTTCGATTGACTCGTCACCGCGGGCGGTGATTTTGGCGTTGATTTGGCGCGTTTCGTCGCTGATTTCGCGGCCGCGGACGGTGATGCGGCGGCGCTCGCCGTCGCGCTCTGGTTTGTAGCCCGTGCCACCGGTGAGGAGGATGGCCTTGACGTTCGGGCCGGAGACGTCTGGGCGCATCGCGCGGCCGGTGTTGTCGGAGCCGCCAGTGATTGCGAGCGTGTAACCGGAGAGGCCAACGGCGCTGCCGTCTACCTCGTCGCCGATGGACTTGCCCATGAATCGGTTCGCATCCTGTCCCTCGATGTCGCGCTGAAAGGTCTCGCCGGACTCGGGGTCAGCGACGACGACCTGAAAGTCTGCCATGCGTGTGTAAATATGGTCGCGCTTGAAAAGCACATCGAAACCTCGTTTTCCCCCGGTTGGTGGGGCGACCAGCCGGGTACGTGTCCTGAGATTGTGCCCCCTGTCAACGTCACCCGATATGCCCGAGCGCATATCGACAGAACACCGGGAGAAGACCGGAACCGGTCGAAAACAGCCGAATTGTCAGTATGAATCACCGAAGCATCAAGTGCGTCCGGAACGAACACACAGCCATCATGGACTCAAAGCGGCTCGAACGGGCACTCACGGCGGAGTTTGACCCGAATGCAGACGAGCTGCGCGTCGTCGTCCGTCAGGCGTGTGACCTAGCCGATTCGGGGAAAATCGCCCGCGACCACGGCCACGAGCTGACGGTCGAGGACATCGTTGCGAACCTGCGCGACGCCCCGAAACACAGTTCGCTCTCCCAGCGCTGGAACTGGTGGCTTGGCGCACTTGAGACGGCCTATGGCGGGTACGCTGAGTTCCGGATTCTCCCGACGCTGTTTGGCGACATCTGAACCGATGGAGGCAAACGAACAGCGCCAGTAACGTCTGCCAGATGAAGCTACGCTTTCTTGGTGGGGCGCGAGAGGTTGGCCGGAGTGCCATCCTCGTAAACGACCGCCTCCTCTTAGACTACGGGATGGCCCCCGGCAACCCGCCAGCCTACCCCGTTGGCGACGTTTCGCCCGAAGCCGTCGTCGTCTCACACGGTCACTTAGACCACATCGGTGCGTTGCCGACGCTGCTGTCGGGTACCGAACGACCGCCGATTCACTGGACGCCGCCGACCCGCGAACTCGCCCTGACGCTCTGTCGAGACACGCTCAAACTCCACGGCGGAACCTACGACTGCCCGTTCACCGAAGTCGAAGTCGGCCGGATGACGCAAGTCTCGAAAGAACACGGCTACGGCGAGACGTTCGAGGCCGCCGGGCACGAAATCACGTTCTACAACGCCGGACACATCCCCGGCAGCGCCCACGTCCTCGTAGACGACGGCGAGACAAGACTGCTCTACACCGGCGACTTTCACACCGACGACACCCGTCTGCTCTCGGGGACAACCGACCGGCCCGAGGCGGACGTGGTGCTCTGTGAATCGACCTACTCGGACGTTGACCACGACCCGCGCGAGCAGGTCGAACGCCGCTTCGCAGAGAGCGTGCAAACCACGGTCAGAGAGGGCGGCACCGTCATCGTTCCCGCCTTTGCGATTGGCCGCACCCAGGAACTCCTCCACATCTGTGCGGCCCACGGCATCGACTGCTACGTCGATGGGATGGGCAAGTACATCACGCAGATGCTGCGCAACTATCCCGCGTACGTCCGGGATGAAGACGCACTCAAGCGGGCGAAATCAAACGCCCGGTTCGTGACCGGGAAAAACGGCCAGCGAAAACGCATTGCCCGGAAGAACACGGTCATCGTGACCACGAGCGGGATGCTCACCGGCGGCCCGGCGATGACATACGTCCCCGAAATTCGAACGAATCCAGTGAACAAACTCACCTTTACGGGCTATCAGGTCGAAGGCACGCCGGGTCGTGAACTGCTGGAGTACGGGCGGGCAGAAATCAACCGACAGGTGATGCCCGTGAGTGCCCAAGTGGAGGCGTACGACTTCTCCGCCCACGCCGACCGAGAGGGGCTTAAAGAGTTCCTCGCCAGCTACACAGACACGCCAGTCTTGCTCAATCACGGCGACCGGTGTGAGGCGTTTGCAGCGGAGTTAGAGGGTGAGGGGTTCGACGCGAGTGCGCCTGCGCTTGACGAGACGGTTCACGTCGAGTGACCAACTCCCGGACGCACTGGCAAACTGGAAAATCATGCCAAGCACTACCAATGATTATGCGCTCGTCTCGCATCTAGAGAGGGTTGGGGAACAACAGTGGCAACAGAAGTCGATTCACCCATCTTTGGGGGCTCGAAGTATCGGGTCCTCCTGCCGATTGACACAGACGAACAGAGCGCGCTCTCGCAGGCACACTACGTGAACTCGCTCCCGAACGCAACGGAGACGGTGATGGTGACGCTCACCCACGTGTTACACGGCACAGAACTCGAAGCGTCGAGGGAACTCCAGAGCGCCCAGCGCGTCGGCGCGGTACAGGCCGCCCACGAGTGGCTCACTGAGCACAACATCGAAGCCGAAATCCGGGACGTGGACCATCCGTATCCACCGCGGGACGGGATTCTCGCGCTTGCAGACAAGATTAACGTAGACGCCATCGTGCTGTCGGGCAGAAAGCGCAGCGCGGTCGAGAGTGTCCTGTTCGGGAGCGTCGTCCAGACCATCCTCAGAAACACGACGCGCCCCGTGGTCATCGTCGACCCTTCGAACAACGACGAGTGACCACAGGACACCGAACACGTATTTTATGACAGGAGAAATTCGGATTCACACACCCACAGCACCGTTCTTCGACACCCAGTTTTATTGGACAAAGTTCGAATGTTCGCGCGTTTTTCGATTATTTGGTAAACTTTTTGTCCTCAGTTGAGGAATGCAGCGCATGGTCAGTCCAGGAATTCACGACATCCACTTCGACGACGCACCGGACGTCACCACGAACGTCCCCGGCCCAGCGTCGAAGCGACTCATCGAGAAGCAGTCGAAAATCGACAGCAACGCCGTCGCGTATCCAAAGCGCGTCCCCATCGCCATCGAGGAAGCAAAGGGCGCGACGGTGCGCGATGCAGACGGCAACACGTTTCTCGACTTCTTCGCCGGAATTGGCGTGTTGAACGTCGGCCACTCGAACCCGTACGTCCTCGAAGGCGTCCAAGAACAGCTGGAGAAAGTCGTCCACACGGTCGACTTCCCGACCGAGGCACGCCTCGAACTCATCGAGCGACTGAAC
Organism: Haladaptatus sp. ZSTT2; assembly: GCF_037081775.1. Lineage (NCBI taxonomy): Archaea > Methanobacteriati > Methanobacteriota > Halobacteria > Halobacteriales > Haladaptataceae > Haladaptatus > Haladaptatus sp. ZSTT2. The sequence goes on along the minus strand of NZ_JBAMHQ010000001.1, from coordinate 1,851,631 downwards.
GACATCGCGCCCGGCGCGCTCCCCGACAACAACCGCGTGGTGTTCGGCGGGCCGACCGGCAGTGACGCCATCGAGGCGACCATCAAACTCGCAAAGCACAACACGGGCGGTTCCGGGCTTATTGCTTTCCGTGGCTCGTATCACGGCGGGAGTGCGGGTGCGCTGAGCCTCACGGCGGGCAAGAAGTACAAAGAGGACTACACCCCACTGCTCGGTGACGTGACCCACGTCCCCTACCCCTACGCGACGCGACAAGAGCAGTCGCCGGAAGAAGCCGCGGAGGCGGCGTTGGCAAACGTCCGCGAACTCCTCGAAGACCCCTACAGCGGGCTGGCGAACCCGGCCGGCATTTGGGTCGAACCGATTCAGGGCGAAGGCGGCGTCGTGACGCCACCGGCGGGCTTTCTCCCCCGCCTAAAGGAACTCGCCACGGCCAACGACGTGCCGCTCATCGTCGACGAAATCCAGACCGGATTCGGGCGAACCGGCGAGTGGTTCGCAAGCGACTGGGAAGACCTCACGCCGGACATCATGCCAATGGCGAAGGCGATAGGCGGCATTGGCCTGCCACTCTCCGCGACGATGTACCACGAAGACCTTGATACGTGGGGGCCGGGCGGCCACGTCGGCACCTACCGTGGCAACGTGCCCGCGATGGTCGGCGGCATTCGCGCCATCGACTACATCGAAGAGCACGACCTTCTCGCGCACGCCCGCGAGATGGGCGGCTACATGCGCGAGCGCCTGCAAGCGGCCGCAGACGAGACGGACAACATCATCGAGGTGCGCGGCCGCGGGCTGTTCACCGGCGTTGAGTTCGTCGACAGCGACGGCAAACCGGACAAAGACGTGGTCAAAGAAATCCAGCAATACTGCTACGAGCGCGGCGTACTGGTCTGGAGTGCTGGTCGCTACGGCAGCGTGTTGCGGCTCATCCCACCGCTCGTCGTGACGCCTGAGCAGGTCGAAGTCGGGATGGACGTCGTCGTCGAAGCAATCGCTGAAACCTGCTAACTCGAAGGGGTATCAGTGGGTTTCCCGCCAGTGGGCTGCGATGGCTTCGCCACTGGTCACCCACGTATCGCCCGTGGCGATGGTGTGCTGGAGGAGTTCTTCGAGCATGTCGATGCGCCCCGCGCGGCCGATGATTTGGGGGTGCATCGTCAGGACGAAACAGCGCCCGCGCTTGTGGAGGCCGTCGAACTCGCGTCGCCACGTGTCGAAGACGGGCTGCGTGGGTGAGATGCCGCTCTGGTAGGGAAGCGGTGGATACATGTTGAACCCGAAAAACGGCCAGTCATCGAGGCTCCACTCGAACGGGATTTCGATGAGTTCGCGCTCGCCGTCTAAATCGTGGAAGTAGGGAATATCGGTGTCGATGAGACTGCTTTCGTAGGTGAAGCCGTTGTCTGCGAGCAGCGAAAGCGAGTTGTTGCTCAGGTCTGCGGCGGGGCTTCGGTAGCCGACCGGCGTCTCACCGATGACGTCGTCGAACGCATCGAGGCCGCGTTTCAGTTCTTCTTCTTCCTCGTCTGGGGTCATGTTCGCGGGGTTCGTGTGGGTGTAGCCGTGGTGGCCCAGCTCGTGGCCCGCTTCGTGAATCGCTTGGATGGTTTCGGGGTACGATTCGACGACTTTCCCGGGGACGAAGAAGGTACATGTGCGGTCGTAGCGCTCGAACAGTTCGAGGATGCGCGGCACCGCGACGTTCGGCCCGAACTCGCCGCGGGTCTTTATCGGTGGTTTGTCGTACGCGGGGTCGGCTTCGATTTTCGTCCGCCAGAGTTCTTCTGCGTCAAGGTCGAAACTGAACATCGCCGCTGCTCGATTCTCCCCCCAGTTCGTATCCGTGGTAGACATTCACAGGAACGTTCACCGAGCGTGGTAAAATAGCAATGGGTGCCAGCCATCGGTGCGGCGTTGAGTCGTCAAGATTTTCGGCCAATACCACAGGGAGGCATACAGTTAGGGTACTCTGCGAAAATGGGAACACGAGGCCAGTGTGGCATGACAACAACTAGAACACAAGTGTGTGAGTATATCGAGGAAAACAGCGACCAACTGTTCGCCCTGCTTTCGGATCTCGTCCAACAGGAGTCGGTCACCGGGAACGAAGGCCCCGTCCAAGAGGTCGTCATCGAGAAGTTCGAATCACTCGGGCTTTCGCCTGACGTGTGGGAGCCAGATGTAGAAGAACTCCGCGGACATCCGGGCTTTTTCGAAACGACATCGTTCGCAAAGTACGGGTACGATGGCCGACCGAACGTCGCCGCCGTCGTCGAAGGCTCAGGCGATGGGCCGTCGCTCGCCTTCAGCGGGCACGTCGACGTGGTGTCGCCAAACCCCACCTCCGCGTGGAGTTACGAACCGTGGGGCGCAGAAATCGAAGACGGGCGAATGTACGGGCGCGGAACCGCCGACATGAAAGGTGGCGTCGCATCCTTCATCTTCGCGTATCAGGCGCTTTCGGAACTCGACATCGACCTCGTGGGCGACCTCATCCTCCAGACAACCATTGAGGAAGAAGACGGCGGCGTTGGTGGCCTGCTCTCTGCGTTAGAGCGGGGCTACCAGCCGGATGCGGCCATCGTCCCGGAGCCGTGGATGGTTCCGAACGTCGGAATCGCCAGCGCGGGCGTGATGTACTTCCGCGTCACGGTACCCGGGAAGTCGGCACACGCCGCGCGCGGCTACAAGGGCGTAAACGCCATCGGGAAGGCGTGTAAAATCTACCAAGCGCTCGATGACCTCGACAAAGAGCGCAAAGCCAGAATCGAATACGCGCCCATTACCAACCGCGACCCGGACGCCGCCGGGAACGTCACCAACCTCAACGTCGGCGTCATCGAAGCCGGCGATTGGCCCTCGACGGTGCCCGGCGAAGCCGTCATCGAGTGTCGCATCGGGTGGCCGCCGGGCGAAACCCGCGAGGAGGTTCGCGCACAGGTCGAAGCGGCAGTCAAAGGTGCCGTCGCGGGCGACGACTGGCTGTCTGCACACGAACCCACCATCGAGTGGTTCGGCTGGAGCGCAGACCCACACGAAACGTCGACGGACGAGGAAATCGTCAAATTCGCAAAACAGAACGCAGAGAGTGTCACCGGACGCACCGGCGAGTTCATCGGCGGCGACGCCGGACTCGACGAGCGCTTTTACAACCTCTACTACGACATCCCGGCCGTGACGCTCGGTCCCACGGGTGAGAACATCCACGGCGCAGACGAGTACGTAGAACTCGACTCGCTCGTCGAAACGGCCCAGGCACTCGCGCTCACGGCGCTCGATTGGTGTGGAACTACCACCACAGACAACTAAATTACGTTTTTATTAGTCCCGTATTATTGGGCAGTATCCGACAATCAGCCATCGGAATTGTTTTATCATCGGTTCATGTTATGTAACACCATGACAAAGGAAGACTACTCCTCGCAGCGTCGTCGGTTCCTGAAAACGCTTGGAGGCGCAGCGACCGTGTCGATGGTTGCTGGCTGTCTCGGCGACAACGAAGGCGCAGACGGAACGACTACCACGAGCGGTTCTGGCGGCGAAGAGACGACCACCAGCGGTGGCGGCGGTGGCGGCGGTGGCTCCAGCGGCGACGCGCTCAAAATCGGTGTGTACGGGCCGTTCTCCGGGCCAGCCTCGAACATCGGTGACGCGCTGAAAAAGGGCGCACAACTCGCGGCAAAGGAGATTAACGCGAGCGATTCTGACACGCAGATGGAACTCTACTTCGGTGACTCTGAGTCCGAGCCAGCGAAAGGCCGCAGCGCGGTCGAGTTCCTCATCGACGAAGAGGAAGTCGATATGATTGCCGGTGGCTTCCACAGTGACGTGAGCCTCGCGGTGGTCGAAGTCACCGCAGCGAAAGGCGTCCCACAGATGATTTCGAACTCGGTGAGCGCGGCCATCAACGAGAAGATGGAAAGCCAGGACATGCGCAACGTGTTCAAGATGAGCCCGCCGTCTGAGGCGTACGGCCTCGGCTGGCAGCAGTTCTTAGACGGGATGCAGGAGGCAGGTGACGGTTACTTCCCGTACGAGAACAAGCGCATCGCGATGATTGGCGAGACTACCTCCTACGGGACGTCCGTGATGGACGCCACCGCGTCCTACTTAGAGGAAGGTGGCTGGAACATCGTCTCGAAAGACGAAGTGGCAGTCGATGAGACGAACTTCACGTCGCTGCTGACCCGGATTCGCTCGAACGACCCGGACATCGTCTGGGCAGTCCAGACCGCGCCGTCTGCGGGGGCGAACCTCATCAAGCAGTTCAGACAGACCGGCTTCGACCAGACCCACTTCATGCACACGTTCGTGCCGTCGAACCCCGAAACCATCAACCTCGCCGGGGACGCCGCAAACGGCGTGCTCTGGATGACCAACATCGGCGTAATCCCGAAGCTCACCAAGGAGATCGGACTGGCCGACGCGTGGCAGTCTGAGTACGGAAGCGCCGTGCCTGGGTCCTCCGGATCGCTCTCGTACGACAACCTCAAAATCGTCGAGAAGGTGATGGCGGAAATCGGCGGCAAAGCAGAGCTCTCGGTCGAATCGTGGGAACAGGCGGTCATCGACCTCGAACCCCACACTGGGTCTGCAGGAAACTTCGACTGGACCGAAGACGGCCCGTTCCACCAAGCACTGTGGGGCAAGGATACGGTGCCAGCGCTGGCGTCACAGATTGTCAACCAGGAAAACAACGTCGTCTGGCCGTTCGAACTCTCGGACACGGAAATCGACAACTCGCTGTACGAGTAACCTAAGCGCACCACCCACCGTCAACGACGAGCGTTTCACCCGTCACGAACGACGCGGCATCGCTCGCGAGGAACACCACCGCGTTCGACACGTCCTGTGGCGTGCCAAAGCGCGGTACCAACGTCTGTTCTTTCTTGTAGGCAACCGTCTCAGGGTCGTCGAGTTCTTGGGCTGCCATGCCCGCGTCGATGATACCCGGCGCAACGGCGTTCACGCGCACGCCCTCGGGCGAGAAATCGACCGCGAGCTGGCGCGTCAGATTCACCAGCCCCGCTTTTGATGGCCCGTAGGCGGCGTAGCCCGGCGAGCCGTGTAAGCCCGCCGTAGAGGCGATGTTCACGATGCTCCCCCCGGTTTCGAGTAGCGACGGCAGCGCATAGCGGGCGGTGAGAAACGCACCGCGAAGATTCACCGCGAGAACTTCGTCCCACTCATCAACAGAAACTTCATCTGCGCTCCCGAGGTGGTTCACTCCCGCGTTGTTCACCAAAACGTCGAGAGGGCCGAACCGGTCGAGTGCCGCCGCGATACTCTCGCGCACCTGCGTTTTGTCGGTGAGGTCTGTCTGGAAGAAGGCTGCAGTTCCGCCCTGTGCTTCAATCGCTGCAACGACCGACTGCTGTTCGTCGCGCGGTGTTTCTGCGATGTCGATGACGGAGACCGTCGCCCCCGCTGCCGCGAACGAGCGCGCGATATGGCGGCCGAGGCCGGTTGCCGCGCCGGTCACGAGGACGTGGTCGTCTGCAAACGAGAGGCCGTCTGCGAGCGAGGGAATCGGGCCTGTCATGTGACGAGATGGCGCTGAAGGGGTATAACAATTCGAAACGCGGCAACCAGCCCGTCTCAGACGGTCGGCCAGCCGTGGTAGGCGGCGTACGCCTCGAACCCGTCACCGAGCAGGTCGGCAAGGGCGTCGGTGAGTACCTCGGATTCGACATCGTAGGCGGCAATCGCCTGCTCGAACGAGACGAAGCCGCTCGCAACGTCTTCTGCGACGCGCGCGACGGCGCGATTTTCGTGTGGGCCGTAGCCACCACCGCCACCCATCGTCACCGAGACGACGTCGCCGGTGTCGAGGGGCGTATCCCACACGGTGCCGAGCGGCGATTGCTCGCCGTCAGATCGCGTGACAGACGTGTCGCCGGTCATCCCAGTGCCGCCGCCGTTTACTCCCCACGCGCCGTTTTCGAGGCGGCCAGCGTAGCCCGTGCCGCTCGCGGGACCGGAGGCGATTTCGAAAGCGCGGCGAACGCCGAGCCCGCCGCGATACTCGCCAATGCCGCCGCTGTCGGGTACGAGGCTGTAGTCCGCGACGCGAAGCCACTCGTGGTCCTGTTCGATGGCTTCGATGGGGATGTTCATCTCGTTTTGCAGCGGGTTCGTGGTCGCGGACGCGCCGTCGCCACCGGGGTAGGCTCCCCAGCCACCACCGGGCAGGTCCATGAACACCTCGGTGTGGTCTGCGAACTGTTTGGCGAACACAATGGGCGTCGTGCTGTTGAATGCGCTCGCCGGGACGTGTTCCGGAGAGAGGTCAGCGAGCGCCCGGAGCACGGCGTCGTAGATGCGACAGCACGTCTTCATTCGGGCGCGCGTCGCCGCCGGTTCGGTCGGGTTCACTAACGTCCCCGACGGCGCTTCGATGGAAATTGGCCGGTAGACGCCGGCGCTGATGGGAAGTTCTGCACCGCCGAGCGACGCCAACACCGCGAAGTACGCAGCAGAGTGCGTCGAGGCGATGGGCGAGTTGATGTAGCCGGGGAACTGGTCGGCCGTCCCGGTGAAATCAACGGTCAGTTCGTCACCCTTGACGGTGACTTCGACGCGAACCGTGGTGTCCACGGGGTCGTCACCGGGTGCTTCGATTTCGACCGTCTCGCTTCCCGTCGCGGTGCGGTCTTCGAGTGCGGCGATGCGAGTTCGCATGAACCGCTCTGCGTAGCTGTCGAGTTCTGAGAGCACCTCGTTGTACGTCTCGACGCCGTACTTCGTGGCGATGCCCGACAGGCGCTCGACGCCGCGCCGGTTCGCCGAGAGTTGGGCGTTGAAGTCACCGATGACGTACTCGCTCGCCCGGACGTTCGAGGCGAGCGTGCGGACGAAGTTGTCGAACTCGCGGCTCGTCGTATCGAGAACGAGCGGCGGGAAGCGAAAGCCCTCGCCGTAGGTGGTCGAAACGCCCGTTCCTAAACTGGCCGCACCCTGCCCACCCATGTCGATGTGGTGAGCGATACTGCCCGCAAAACCGATGCGCTCGCCGTCGACGAACACCGGGTGGAAGGCAATGATGTCCACGATGTGCTGGCCGCCGTGGTACGGGTCGTTGAACACCAGAATCTCGTCTTCGCTGAGCGACGCGGCCACCTCGAAGTTCTGGGCAAGCGCGTACGGCATCGACCCCAGGTGCATCGGGATGTGCTCTGCCTGCGCGATGAGGTCGCCATCGGGGCCGAACAGCGCGGTCGAGCAGTCTCTCGCCTCTCGAATCACCGACGAGTAGGCAGTACGAAGCAGGGTCTCACCCATCTCTTCGGCCGCGCTGTGCAGCGAGTTTCTGACGATTTCTAAGGTTGCCGGGTCGATGTTACTCATCTGCGTCCTCCAGAATCATGTTGTAGTGGTCGTCGATGCGAAGGGTTTGGTTCGGGAGGACAACGGCCGTGCTGTCTTCCATCTCCACGATTGCCGGGCCGATTGTCTCGTAGCCCGGTGGCAGGGTTTGGCGCTCCAGTACGGTCGCCGTGTGGTGGTCGCCATCAAGGTACACTTCGCGGGTTTCTGGTTCTGCGGCGTCGTCAATGTCCCACTGGATGGTTGGCTTCTCGCCGGGGACGGTCACCGCGACGCGGCAGGTCACCACCTCGATGTCGCTCGCCATCACGAAGCCGTAGCGTTCGTCGTGGCGTTCCCGGAAGCGGTCTGCGAGCGCGTCGAGGGCTGTATCGGTCAACGCGGTCGGCGTCTCGACGCTAATCTCGTGGGCTTGGCCCGCAAAGCGCAGGTCGGTGTGGCGCGTCACCGTCGCCGACTCGGGGACAGTAATCCCACTGCGCGCAGCGGTTTCGAGGGCGGCGAACTGCTGTTCGAGCGTCGTCGCGGGCGTGTCCGCGAGTCGGCTGATGTTCGTCTTGCTGGCGGTGCGCCGCACGTCGGAGTACACCAGTCCAACCGCAGAGAGGATGCCGGGGCGCGGCGGGACGACGACCCGACTGGCCCCGAGTTCGCGGGCAACCGCGGCCGCGTGGAGCGGGCCTGCCCCGCCGAAGGCGACAAAGGAGAACTCTCGCGGGTCGATGCCCTGCTGGACGCTCAACACCCGCGCACTCTCGACCATGTTCATGTTCACGATATCGTAGACGGCCTGTGCCGCCTCACGCACGCTGCAGTCGAGTTTCTCCGCGAGCGGGGTGAGGGCGTCTTCTGCCGCCTGTTTCGAGAGGTCGATAGAGCCGCCGAAGTTGGCGTCCGGGTTGATGAGGCCAAGGACGACGTTCGCGTCGGTGACGGTCGGTTCCGTACCGCCGTGGCCGTAGCACGCAGGCCCGGGGTCTGCCCCCGCAGACCGCGGCCCGACTTTGAGCAGGCCGCCGTCGTCCACCCACGCGATGCTGCCGCCGCCCGCGCCGATGGTCCGAATGTCGTACATCGGAATCGAGGCGGCCTGCTCGCCGATGGTTCCCTCCTTCGTGATTTCCGGCGTCCCGTTTCTGACGAGGCTGGTGTCCGCGCTCGTCCCGCCCATGTCGAAAGTGAAGATGTCGGAGAACCCGGCCTGCTGGGCGAGCGCGGTAGCCGCAGTCACGCCCGCCGCAGGCCCAGAGACGCCGAGGTAGACCGGTAACCGTGCGGCTTCACTCGTAGGCACAACGCCGCCGTCAGAGCGCATGACGACGATTTCATCGACGTCACTGTGGGCGTTGATTTCGCTCGTCAACCGGTCGAGGTACGTCTCTGCGACCGGGCGCGCGTAGGCGTTCAACACCGTCGTGTTCGTCCGCTCGTACTCGCGAAACTCGGGGAGTACTTCACTGGAGGTCGTCACCGGAACGTCGAGTTCGGCGTCGAGCAGTTCCTTTGCGCGCCGTTCGTGTTCGTCGTTCACATAGGAGTGGAGAAACGAGACGGCGACCGACTCGATGTTCGCCGCTGAGAGCACCGTCGCAATCTCCTGTACGGCAGCCTCGTCAAGTTCCGTGACGACCTCGCCGTCGGGGCCGATGCGCTCTTCGACCCCAAAGCACCGATATCGGGGGACGAGCGGCTGTTTTCGTTCGTACGACAGGTCGTAAATGTCGTCGCGGTCTTGTCGGTCGAGTTCCAGAATGTCCGCGAACGGCGCGGTGGTGACGAGCGCCGTCTCCGCCCCCGCCCGTTCGAGGATGGCGTTCGTGACGACGGTCGTGCCGTGTGAGAGCCGACTCGCTGCGTCCACCCCACTTTCGCGGAGCGCGTTGCCGACCGATTTCTCCGGCGTTTCGGGGACAGAGGGCGTCTTTACGACGCGCACCGTCCCGCTCTGTTCGTCAATGCTGATGAAGTCGGTGAACGTGCCACCGATATCGACGCCGATTCGTGTGTCTTCGGTCATAATTATGAGAGTCCGATTCGAGTGTGCTGGTTCTGCGAGTCGCGGTCTGCAAACCGCGCCGGGGAGAATGGAGAGAGGGAGACGAACGGCGACTCACCGAGTGCGAGCGCAGAGACGGCCTCGCCGACGCCCGGAGAGAGCATGAAGCCGTGGCCGTTGTACCCGGCCGCCGTGATGAGATTTGGAACCGCCGTGTGCGCACCGATAATCGGCATGCCATCGGGTGTGGCCGCTTTCAGGCCCGCCCACGAGCGTTCGATTTCCATGTCCACAAAGCGCGAATCGACGCGCGCGACGCGTTCACCGAGTTCGAGAAGAATGTCGAGACTGACGCTGCCATCGTACGCATCCGGGTCTGCAGTTTGGCCCGAGATTGGCCCGCCGATGAGCGACCCGCCGCCCGGCTCCTCGCGGTAGTAGACGTTGTGGTCGAGCGAGAGCACCATCGGGGAGTCGTCGAGGCTAACCGGCGACGTGACCGCGAACGTCCGAATCGGTGAGATTGGAAGCGAGACGCCCGCCATCGAGCAGATGCGCGGTGCCCAGACGCCCGCCGCGTTCACGACGGTCTGTGGCCGAATACAGAGGTCGCCCGCCGTGACTGCCTCGATACGGCCGTCGGAAATCGAGAGGTCAGTTACCGGCGTGTTCGTGTGAATCGTCGCACCCGCCTCACGAACAGCCTGCGCCTGCGCGGTCGCAAACAGGTACGGGTCTGCGTAGCCGTCGGTCGTGACTTCAGTGCCAAAGGAAACCGCGTCGTCGCACAGTGTCGGGAGGCGGTTTCTGCATTCCTGCCCCTCGTAGCGCGTGACGGGCGTGTCGAATCGCTCGGCGTTGTCGGCGGCCTGTTCGAGTTTCTCGCGGTAGTCGGCTCCGCCGAGCAGCAGGTAGCCCGGCTGGTGGAGACCAATCCCGATTTGACGTTCGAGGGCTTCGAAAACCGGCACGCTTCGGGCGGCGAAGTGTGCCGTCTCTAGGGTGGAAAACTGGCTGCGGAACATGCCCGCGGCTTTCGCGGTGCTCCCGTTGCCAATCGAGGCCGCTTCGAGAAGCATCGCGTCGCCGCCGCGTTCTGCGACCCCCCTTGCCACGCTCGTCCCCACCGCACCGCCACCGATAATCAGTACGTCACACGAAATCGAGGTGGGCATGGTCAGGTTGACCGACGCCCGAGGTACATCTCGACTAATTCATCTTCGTCGGTGAGCTCGTCTTTCCGGCCCTCGAAGGACACCGAGCCCTGGTCTAAGATGTAGATGTACTCGGCGATGTTGAGGACCTTCCGGACGTTCTGTTCGACGATGATCATGTCGATGCCCGCATCCTTGAGGCGTGCAAGATGCTCGAACACATCGTCAATAAGGTTCGGCGCAAGCCCGGCGCTCGGTTCGTCGAGCAAGAGGAATTTCGGGTCGGCCATCAGCGCGCGGCCGAGTGCCAACATCGCCTGCTGGCCACCACTCATCGACCCGGCGTGTTGGCTCGCGCGCTCGCGGAGGACGGGGAACGTCTCGTAGACGTGTTCGTACCGTTCTGCAAGCACGTCGCTATCGGATTCGAGATACGCACCCATCCGCAGGTTCTCTTTGACGGTCATCTCCGGGAACACGTTGCCGCCCTGTGGGACGGTGACGATGCCGCGTTCGACGATTTCTCGCGGCGTGGCGTCGGTCATGTCTTCGCCGAGAATTTCTAAGGTGCCGTCCCAGATGGGGACGAGTCCGTTCATCGCCTTGAGCGAGGTCGATTTCCCGCTCCCGTTCGGCCCGATGATGCAGTTTACCCGGCCGACTTTGACGTCCATCGACAGGTCGTGAAGCACCTGATTCTCGCCGTAGCCAGTATCGACGCCGTCGAGAATGAGTGCAGACTGTTCGCTCATTGTTATTGTCCTCCGAGGTAGGCTTCTCTCACAAGGTCGTTTTGCTGTACTTCTTCGAACGTGCCGCTCGCGATGTTCTGTCCGTTGTTCATGACGATGACGCGGTCACAGAGCTCGGCGACGATGGACATGTCGTGTTCGATTATGAGGATGGTTCTCCCGTTCTCGTTGAGTTTTGCGATGTGGTCTAAGATGTCGTCCATGAGCGCCGGATTCACCCCGGCGCTTGGCTCGTCGAGTAAGATGAGGTCTGGGTCGAGCATCAACACCCGCGCGATCTCGAGCAGTTTCTTCTGCCCACCACTCAGATCCTCGCCGTGGCTGTCGGCAACCCGGGAGAGTTCTAAGTCGTCCAATAGTTTGCGTGCGTGTTGGAGTTTTGCCTCGCCAGAGAGCGGCGATTGGGGGACGAGCATGTTCTCGAACACGGTGAGTTTGCCAAACGGCTTCGTCTCCTGAAACGTCCGGCCAAGACCAAGCGTTGCGATTTCGTGGGTCGAACTCGACGTGATTTCGGTGCCGTCGAACACGATGCGTCCGTCGTCAGCCGCAAGGAATCCCGTGGTGAGGTTGAACGTCGTCGTCTTCCCACTCCCGTTCGGGCCGATGAGGCCGACGATTTCGCCGCGTTCGATTTCGAAGTCCAGCCCGTCTACGGCGACGAGGCCGCCAAACGACTTTTTCAGTCCGTCAATTTCGAGTAGTGCAGTCATTTGTCACGCTCCTCCGTGTCGCTAAAGCGGTCAGTGAATCCGTCGAACTGCTGTTTGAGGATATCGCGTTGCGTGGCGCTGCCCGCGAGTCCGCTGGGGAAAAACAGGATAACCAACATCAACAACAGCCCCCAGATGAGCAGGCGCTGTTCGATAACGCCACGGAGCAACTCCGCGACACCGACGACGGCGATGACGCCGACGATTGCGCCGCTGAACGTCCCGAGCCCGCCGATGATGCTCATTGCCATGAACTGAATCATCTGGTTGAGTTCGAGCATCGGCGGGGAGATGATGAGGATGTTGTACGCCTGCAGGCCCCCGGCGACACCGGCGAGCGACGAGCCGATGAAGAAGCCGACGAGCTTGTGGCGGTAGGTGTCGTTGCCGAGCATCTGTGCGGCATCCTCTGCCTCACGAATCGCCCGTGCAATCAGTCCGAATCGAGAGACGAGCAGGGCGTACTGCACGAGAAGCAGTGCGAGGACGAGCACCAACACGAAGTAATAGAAGACAATCCGGTCGCCGCCGAACATCGGTGCGAAGCCGGTGTAGCCCGTTGGCCCGTTGGTCACGTCGCGGAACGTGATGACCGCAAGGTGAATGATTTCGGCGAATGCGAGCGTCACCATCGCGAGATACGACCCGCTGAGTCGGAGCGACGGAATCGTAATCGGGAGGCTAAACAGCCCCGCAAGCAGCCCGCCGATGACGAGCGCCAGCACCGGTGGAATGCCGAACTCAGCAGCGCAGATGACCGTTGCGTACGCGCCGACGCCGTAGAGCGCCGCGTGCGTGAAACTGAACATGCCGAAGTAGCCAGCAAGCAGGTTCCAACTGGAAACTGCGAGGATGAAGATGAGAATCTGGAGCGTTACACTCAAATGGAACTGGCGGAGGAAGAACGGCGCGCCGAGCGCGAACAGAACGCCGAGTGCGAAGATAACGCCTTTCGGCCCGAGAAGGTCTTCGCTGAGTCGGGTTTGCGTCCGTGAAAGCGTCAGGCGAAGCGACTCTGCGAGGCTCATCCGTCGATCACGCCTCCGATGCCGGTTGGCTTCACAATCAGAATCACAATCATCGCGAGAAAGAGCAACATCGAAGTCTGCTGGCTCGACGTGAACGTGAGGCTCACACTGCGGAGGACGCCGATGAGCAACGCCGCAATCAGCGTGCCACGGACGCTTCCGAGGCCGCCGATGATAACCACGATGAACGCGAGCAAGAACGGTTGCCAGCCCACAGAGGGGTAGATGTTGAAAATCGGGGCGAGCAACGCGCCCGCGAGTCCGGCAAGCGCCGCACTGATGCCGAAGGTGATGGCGTAGATGCGATCAGAGCGAACGCCCATGAGCTTTGCCGTGTTCTGGTCTTGGGCAACCGCGCGCATCGCCATGCCAAGGCGCGTATATTTGATAACCGCAAAGAGCACGCCGAGTGCGGCGAGCGCGACGATGAACAGATACACCTGTTCTGCCACGAAGAAAAACGGCCCGACTTCCCACACGCCCGGCACGATGGTGGGAAGCGTTCGTCGGGTGGAACCAAGCGCGGAGGCTCGAACGACGTTTTCTAGAACTACTGCCAATCCGAACGTCCCGATGATGGCGGCGAATTCAGCGTTATCTCTGTCCCGAAGGCGGCGGACTACCCCAAACTCCGTCACCATGCCGAGGACGAACACGACGAGAACCGCGCCCGGAAGCGCCAACAACGCGTTGCCCGTTAGCTCGAAGGTGAGAAAGCCGGCGTAACCACCCATCATAAACATTGCACCGTGGGCGAAGTTGAGGATACGAGTCACACCCCAAATGAGTGTGAGTCCAACCGCCACCAATGCAAGTTGGCCACCAAACAAAATCCCGTTAAAAATTTGTTGGATGACCAAGAGTAGGTCGACCATATTACGCCCTTTGCAGAAGAAGGATAAAAACCTTGTTTTGTGTTCACTCCTAACAAAGAATAAAACTCCGTGCTGGCGTGCGCTTGTTGGTTTCAAGATGACCAGCAATTGCGCCACTGGGACGCGCTCAGCAACAAGCAGACCGCAGTGTTCGCTAAACGACGCTACTCTGAACCGGCTCGTCGAGTGTCAGTCCATCTCCGGTAAGAGTTTCGTCATCAGTTTCTCGATATCGTAGTCGTTGAACGGGTTTGGCTCGTTTTTCAGCGTCGTGATGACGAACGTCGAACTCGTTCTGTCGATTTCGTCTACGTCCTCGAAGGCTTCGATGAGCTCTTCGACCATCTCACGCGACATAAGGTGTGAGACGAGAATGAAGTCCGTGTCGCCAAGCGTGAAATAGACCTGATTGACCCCGTTTATGGCCCCCAACTTCTCGCCTACGGTCTTGTGATACCCGGAATCGTACTCCGCCCACACCTCGGTGATGAGGGTCAAGCCAAGGCCTGCTTTCTTGAAGTTGATGTCGAACACTTCGTTCTCGATGATTCCGTCTTCTTGGAGTTTTTTGAGCCGATAGTGAACGGTCGATTTCGGGATTCCCGTCTCGTCTGTAATCCTGTCTGGACTGCCAGAGCCGAGCGTCCCGATTGCTTTGAGAATCCGAATATCCTTCTCGTCCATAGACTACGTTCGGAACATTCCGTAATGATTGTTCTGTGTTTAGCCCTCGCGATTAATGTCAGTAAAATTGGCGTTCCGAGAAGTGGCGGATGAGACGCAAAAACTGCGGAAAAATCGCGGCGGTCGGGGTGGGTCAGTCGTCGCTCGTCAGTCCGGTTCGCAAACCACTTGAAGCACCGGGCTTCGCGGAGATGTCCTTGCGCCGGGCATCGAGTTCGGAGAAGCCGTACACCAGCACCACCAGCGTCACGACGCCGAGTGGGAGCAAGATGAGCGGGCTGAGGTTCGTGATGCCGTACAGGACGTAAATCACGCCCGTGGCGATGAGCACCGTAAACGCGTAGTACATCTGCGTGCGGACGTGGTCGATGTGGTCTGACCCCGCGAACGTCGAGGCGAGGACGGTGGTGTCAGAGATGGGCGAGCAGTTGTCACCGAACACCGCACCGCTGAACATCGCACCGACGGCGACGGCGAGGAAATGTGGGTCGTTACTGCCAATCGACCACGCGAGTGGAATCACGATTGGCGTCATAATCGACATCGTCCCCCACGAGGTACCGATGGCGAAGGCGATGAACGCCGAGGTGAAGAACACGACGACGGGAACCATCAACGGTGAGACGACGCCGGTTGCGTACTGGGTGACGTACGCGCCGGTGCCGAGCGCAGAGGCAACGGAGCCAATCGACCACGCGAGTACGAGAATGCTTATCGCAGGGAGCATCGTCCCGAAGCCGTCTAAGACGGTCTCCATCGACTCGGAGATAGACATGAGCCCTTCGCTGAGTGCGAGGAGGATGGCGGTCGAAACCATGGCGAACGACCCCCAGACAAGCGCGGTCGCAACGGCGGTGTTGTTGACCATCTCGATGAACGTTCGGTCGGGTGCATATCCCATCATCACCGCACCGCCGATGACGGTCGCAACGAGGGCGAACACCGGCAGTGCGAACACGCGAAGCGGGGCGTCCTCGGTGACCGGTTCGCCCAACTCTTCTTTGATGTTCTGCAGCGCATTTGCGTCCTCGCGGATGACGTTGCCCGTTTTCACCGCCCGATTTTCGGCGGTGAGCATCTCACCGAAGTCCCGCCCCGAGATGACGATGATGCCGACCATCACCACCGCGAGAATGGAGTACATGTTGTACGGAATGCTCTGGATGAACGTTGCTGCGGCAGACGGCGTCTGGTCTGCAATGCCGAGTTCTTGATACTGGGTTTCGATGAGGCCGATTTCGAAGGCGACCCAGCTCGAGATCCCGATTGTCGCCACGGGTGCGGCAGTCGAGTCGAGGATGTAGGCGAGTTTTTCGCGCGACATCTTGAGTTCGTCTGCGAGGTTCTTCATCGAACTGCCGACGATGGCGTTGTTGGCGTAGTCGTCGAAGCACCAGAGAATGCCGAGCAGCCAGGTCGAGATGCCGATTTTTCGGTGAGAGTTGATACGGCGCGTTGCGAATTTGGTGATGGCGTGTGCGCCCCCTAGCTTCCAGATGAGCGCGATACCCGCCCCGAGTAACATCACGAACACGAGAATCGTTGCGTTAAACGTACTCGCTCCGATTGCGTTTACAATCCACTCGAACGTTTGGGCGACACCGATGTTTCCAGCGTAAATGACCGCACCAATCCACACGCCGACGAACAGCGAAAGCATCGCCCGTCGGGTGATAATCGCCAGCGCAATGGCGAGAAGCGGTGGTGCGAGGGATAGTATCCCGAAGTGTGGAGCCATGTTCTATGCCTTCACATATCATGCAATAAAATATTTTTGCCAATTTTTTAACTAATTAGTGCCAATATTTACCACGTGCTGGACAGCAGTGGACGGTCAGCCGATACTGCTCGGAGAGGGCGAGCAACTGTTCAGTTTCAAGAGCCGTCGGGCTCTCGATGCCGCCAGACGAACCCCTTTCTGTGTGGCATCCGAAGGTACGGCGATGGTCTCCAATCAAAGCGACACCTTCGACATCGGTGGCGAGCTTACCGTCAACCGGCTCGGCTTCGGCGCGATGCGCATCACCGGCGACGGCATCATCGGTGAGCCAAACGACGTCGCGAACGCAAAGGAAGTACTCCAAACCGCAGTCGAACTGGGCGTCAACTTCATCGACACCGCAGACTCCTACGGCCCGGGAACCAGTGAGCGACTCATCCGTGAGGCACTCACGCCCTACGCGGACGATCTCGTGATTGCGACGAAAGGCGGTCTGCTTCGCAACCGAGAGACCGACTGGAAACCGTGTGGCAACCCCGACTACCTCAGGAACGCCCACCTTGCCAGCCTCGACCGCCTCGGTCTCGACGCGATTGACCTCTATCAGTTCCACCGCCCCGACCCGGACACGCCGTTCGAAGACTCGGTGGAAACACTCGCAGAACTCAAAGACGAGGGCGTGATTCGCCACGTCGGGCTCAGCAACGTGAGCGTAGAGCAGTTAGAGACCGCCCGCGAGCTGGTAGACATCGCCACGGTCCAGAACCGATACTCCATCAAAGAGCGCGAATCAGAGGACGTTCTCTCGGTGTGCGAGGACGAAGACATCGGCTTCATCCCGTGGTTCCCGCTCGGCGCGGGCGACCTCGGCAAGACGGGCGAGATGCTCGACGAGATCGCCGCGACCCACAGCGCCACGCGCTATCAGATTGCCCTCGCGTGGTTGCTGCAGCACTCGCCGGTCATGCTCCCGATTCCGGGCACCTCCAGTCTGACGCATTTAGAAGAGAACGTCGCCGCCTCCGGCATCACCCTTGCTGCCGACGAAGTGGCGCGCCTCGACGCGTAACCGAGAAATCCTTTTTCTCCCGTGCGACCGTATGTTTAGCATGGCCCAACACGACCTCGGTCCAGCGGAGAAGGCAGCCTTACACGAACTCCAACTCGGTATCGAAGACCTGTATCGTGCCTACGGAAAGTTTCTCGAATTTCACCACGGAATCGGCCACGCGATGGATCGGTTTGCCACCGCAGAGCGCGTCCTTCGGGAGACGGGCTACACCGAGTTCGCAGATGAGCTGCGCGACCACCAGCTCCCTGCGGGCGTGGTTGGCGACAAATGGACGTACGAACTCGTAGAGGAGTTCAAGCGGGGCTTTCTCGCGGACGCAGATGGGTTCGAGCAGCGGGTGTGTCGAGAACTCGCTGGTGGGGTAGACCACGTCAGCGAGCGCGAGTTACAGTCATACTGGCGGGCAAACGCGAACCCGAGAGCCTAGGCCTGTTCGACGTTCTCCGCGTGTTTTTCGAGGTCTGCGGCGAGTTTGCGAGCCTGCTCTGGCGACAGTCGCACCGAATCGGCGTGCGGCGCGAGGGTGTCGAGTTCCGTCGGGTCGAGTTCGAGTTGGAGTGAGACGTGGTCTGGATTTTTTCTCGGCGAAGTGACGTTGAGTGTCGCAAATGCTTCCTCGGTGAAGCCGTGGCCTTTCGCCTCGCCGTCTACGAGGTCAAGCGTGGTGTACGCGTTGACCGTCATGAGTCGGTCTGCCATCAGTCGTTTGCTGGCGCTGGCGAGGCGTCCATTGCGTCGTCTTCTGCGTACGGGTACCACGTCATCTTCGTGTTGTGCATGAACGGGTCTTCGTACGAGGTTTCCTCCGGTTCAGCGAGGCCTTGGAGGTCGTCTTCGTCCTTCGCGGCGATGAAGTCACGGAAGCTCTGGCCCTCCTCGCGCTGGGCTTCGTACACCTGCAGGAGGTTCTTGATGTAGCCCGGCACCTCGTCTGCGGCGACGCGCATCTCGACCCATTCTGCGAACTGCGGGTTCTCACCGAGACCGCCGCCGAGGCCGATGTCGAACGCTTCGACGGGGTCGCCGTCCTTGCGCGTCTTCATGCCCCGAAGGCTGATGTCCGCAATCTGTGGCTGGGCGCACGAGGCGGTACAGCCAGAGAGGTGGATGTGGAAGTCGGTGAGCCCTTCTGGCAACTCGACGTTGTCGCGCAGCCAGCGGCCGTAGCGCACCATCCGGTTTTTCGTCTCCACGATGGAGAGCGAGCAGTACTCGGTTCCCGTACACGCAATCGACCCGCGCATGAACGGGTGTGGGTCTGGCGAGTACTCCTCTAAGAGTGGCTCTGCGAGGAAGTCGTCGAGGTCTTCTTCTGCGATGTCTGCAACGATGATGTTCTGGCGCTGGGTGAGGCCAATCATCTCAGAGCCGTACTCCTCAGCGAGGTCTGCGAGTTCGATGACGTCTGCTGCATCTTGGCGGCCAACGAGGACGTAGAGACCGACGAAGTACTGGCCGTCGCTCTGTTCGTGGACGCCGATGTAGTCGCCCGGCGCGTCGTTTCGCCCGGCGTTGTAGTCGTACTCGTGGCGCAGGTCGTCGCCCGCGGTTTCGAGTTCGTAGTCGATGTAGTCGTCTTGGAGCACGCTGCGGAACTTCTCTGGCCCCCACTCGTCCATGAGGAACTTGATGCGGGCGTTGAAGCGGTTGTCGCGGTCGCCGTGGTCGCGAAACAGCGCGGAGATACCGGCCGACACGTCGGTCATCTCCTCGGGGCGACAGAACACGTCGATGTCGCGGGCGATGCGCGGCTCTTTGCGTGCGAGGCCGCCGCCGACGCGGACGTTGAAGCCGGTGACTTCCTCGCCGTCGATTTCTTTGGTCGCGGGTTCGAAGGCAAGGTCGTTGATGTCGCCCTGTCCGGCTCCCCGTGTGTCGCCGGTCACGGACACCTTCCACTTGCGCGGGAGGTTCGAGTAGGCTTCGTTGCCTTTGAACTCCTCGTTGAGTTCTTGAACGAGGGGCCAGACGTCTACGTGCTCGTCTGCGTCGCGGCCTGCGACCGGGCTGCCGACGATGTTGCGCCACGAGTCACCGCAGGCTTGGATGGTCGAGAGGCCGACTGCTTCGAGTCGGGAGAAGATGTCCGGGATATCTTCGAGTTGAATCCAGTGGAGTTGAATCGACTGACGGGTCGTCCAGTCACAGACCGCGCCAGGCCACTCGGGGTTGTCGGCGGGACCGGTTGCGTAGTCCTGTGCAATCTCTCCGACGACGCGAAGCTGTTCTGGCGTGAGCCGGCCCATCGGGACGCCGACGCGCATCATAAAGTAGCTCTCTTGACCGGAGCGCTGGTGGTACAGTCCCCACCATTTGAAGCGTTCGAACCAGGCGTCGTGTTCGTCTTCGGGGATGGCTTCGAAGCCCTCCTCGGCGAATCGTTCGAGGTGGTCTCGAATTTCGAGACCGTAGGTCTCGTCTTTCCAGCCCTCGACTTTGGTTGGCATATCTGGCTAGTTGTCCTAGGTTCATATACGCCCAAGCGTGCCGTCAATCATCCCCGCGTCTGCCTAATTGCGGAGAATGTTGCTCCTTTTATCGAGCCGACTCTCGGTGGCGAAGCCGAGGAATGTGCACACTTTCAGGGACGACGCCGTGAAACTCCCCGTCTACGACTCGGCCCACGGTCACCCAATCGGTGACGCTTTCTTCGCCACACAGGATACAGCGACCCGCGATTTTCGCGGCGATGTCGCCGTCTGCGACGGAGACGCTGACGAACGCCTCTGCGAGGAAATCGGCCACCTCACAGGCGCACACGTCGTGTCGGGCGAGCAACCAGAGGTCGCTCACGCTGACTCTGCGGGCGTCGTTTACGCTTATCCACGCCCCGTCGTCGAGCGTGTGGACGGCGACTGTCATGCCCGTGCTTACCCCCGAACGACCCAAAGCCCACCGGCCCGAGCAACGTTCCCCGGCGGTGGTGACAGACAGAACTGAGAAAAACGCACGCAGGCGCGTGATTGTAGCACAGCTTGGGCGTCGCAGAAAGCGGGCGATGTTGCCGACAAGCGGTTTTGTGGGTCAGACTTTCAGGTGAGCGCGGGCTTATTTGAGTTAGGCTTCTACGAGGTGATAGGTCAGCGAACCCCGACACCGGCGCGTTCTCATCTTTCGACGCAGAGCGCGCATCAATCGAACGGAGGGACACCACTTGAGTAACCAGACATCGAACACAGACACCGATTCAGAACAAGCAAACGACCACGCTGCGAGCCACTTAGACGATCTCGAAGATGGCAGTGGCTGCACCGAAATCTGGGAGAAGCTCTCAGAGCAACGCGAAGCCGCAGACGACTGACGACACGGCCGTCGATAGCTGTGCGCAGACCGTGCACGCCACGCGCAGATTTTTACGTTCCATCCTCCTACGGCGTCCTATGAGAGAGCCGCGGCGACGCGACGAGATAGGTGCAGGCCGCGAGTCGCCCGTCGGTGAACCCGTCATCCGCGGCGACCCGTCGGTCACCGGCGAACGCGCACAGGAAGCCGCCCGCTTCGACCCCAACGACCCAGAAAGCCTCGCCGCCGCCGCCCAAACGGTGCGCGACTTCGCAAACAACACCATCGGCGACGAAGACTACGTCTACATGCTCGAAGGCGCGGCCGCCTGCGCCGCCCTCGTGCGCGGTGAAGGCTCCTACAAAGCCGCAGCCGCCCGCGCTGACGGCGGCGTCACTGTCTCCTTCATCCGCAAGTGGGCGCGCGTCCACGACCTCCCGCGGGCCATCCGCCGTCACGTCGCCCAAGGCGAAATCGCTCCGACCGCCGCCAAACACATCGCTCGCGTCCGGGGCGAATCGCGTTTCCTGCTTGCGTGGGCCGTCCTCGACAACGACCTCACCGTTCGGCAGGTGCGCGCCACTGCGAGCGCCATCAACAACGGCGAGAGCATCGAAGCCGCTCTCGCAGAACAGGGCGTCCACCCCGGCGAAGTCACCCTTTCACTGCCGATGGACGCCTACCGTGAACTCCGTCGGAAAGCCTCAAACCAAGGCGTCGAACCCGGCGACATCGTCGCTGAGGCACTCGATACTGTGTGGGGTGACGAGTAGCAAACCCGCAGACGGAATCGTAAAGGTTTACCACTAACCACCGGTAGATGGAAGTACAGGGCTGGTAGCTCAGTTAGGCAGAGCGTCTGGCTTTTAACCAGACGGCCAGGGGTTCAAATCCCTTCCAGCCCGTTACATTCTCCCGCGAGCGAGTGCTGTTTCGACACTGAAGGGATTTGAAGCAGGGAGCAGCTTGTCTGCGACTGGCGTTCAAATCCAGCGGGCACAGACCGCGTCGTCGTTCGTAATCGCTCCGCGATTACTCACTTCCAGCAAACAAATTTACCGTCCTGTGCTCCGGAGGAGCACACCGCCGATGTGGCAGAGCCGCATCGTGATTCGTGAATCCTCCGGATTCACTCACTTCCGAAGCGATTAGAAATCGCTTCGTCGTTCGCCAAACGCTCCGCGTTTGGCTCACCTTTATCTCAAAACCGAACACAGAAACAGGCATGAAACTCGTCGCTTCCACACTCTCACTTCTTTTGACGGCGACTGGTGTCTTTCTCATCCTCGTGAGTCTCGCAACCATCGCGGGAATGCCGTGGACGACCAAAGCGAGCGCGCTTGCCGCGGGGATACAGGTGGGTGGGGCGCTCGTGGCGGCGGCTCTCGGCGCAGGGTTCGTGTGGGCTGGAAGAAAAGCGTAGACCGGATTAGCCTTTGTTCGGGAGGTACGCGAAGGTAACCATGAAGATGACCGAGAGGAGGCTCAAGATGGTGACGCCCCAAAGTCCGTTGATGGTGTCTTCGAACTCGGTGATTTCGTGCTCTTGTGCGGCGAACTCGTCGTAGTTTGGCGAGAGCTGCACTTCCTCTTCGGAGACGAAGTTCGCGACGTAGGACTCACCGGAGAGGGTCACGTTACCCCCTTGGGAGAGTTCGATGGTGTTGGTTTTTGGCGCGAACCAATCGACGGTTACCCCACTCGAAGACACGCTCTTGACGGTGGTCGAGTTGTTCTGGTACTGGATTTGGTCACCGGTCTGGAACTCTTGGGTGTCCGGGTCGGGGAGGTACTCAGAGAGCAGTCGGAGGCTCTCGTTTTCTGAGTAGACGACGTAGCGCTCGCCGTTGCGGGTGATGGTTTCGTTGTCCACGGCAGGGTCAGCGGCCAGCCGCTGGGTGACGTTGAACTCCTGGTGGAGCGCGAACGAAGAGACGTTCGTGCCGTTCGGGACGAGGACGCGGTACGTCCCGTCGTTGTACGGAACGGTCGAGTTGTTCGCTAACTCCGCGGTGTATTCCGCAGACTGGTTCGTCCACTGGAGTTCACCGGCGTAGCTGGCACCACCGCCGCCGCCGTGCCCGCCGCCGCCCGACTCTTCGAGGGCGATTTTCGTCACCGTGTACGTTCGGTCGCCGACCGTGACCGTGTCGTTCATGCCGTACGTGGGGCTATCCAGTTTGATGTGCGGCTGTTCGGCCGTTGCGATGAGCCCGTAGGCCCCCGCACCGGCAACGACGAAGAACACTGCAAATATGGCCGCGGCGCGTCGTTGCATGCCTCAAGCGTCGAACGGACGCCGTATAACGGTTACTAATGAGTATCGCGAAGTCCCCAAACCGGGAGCCAGCACGGCTATCTGCGGGGGACAGCCCACAGATGCCTCGCAGACCGAGCCAACACGGCGCACGCCGGAGATAGTGTTATATGCTACCGAGTCGCATAACTCCTAAGGGTATCGATGGCTACAATGACCCAGCGAGCAGCATGGATGCACTCCGCTGACCACAGGATTCTGGACTATCTCCAGCGCGAGCGCCCGGACTACGCACCGCTCATCGCCAACCGGCTTGGCATGCACTTGAAATACGTCGAACAGCGCATCGAGGTGCTCTGTGCCTACGGCCTGCTCGAAGCAATCAGCGACGAGGTCGTCTATCGCATCACCGAGCGAGGAATCGACTATCTCGAAGGTGCACTGGACCCGACGACGCTCACGCCAGCGAGCGACGAGGCTTAAAACGAGAGGTGCGAGGACGACGAGGGCATGTCGTCTCCGTCGTCGATGCCACCCTCGCGGACGAACCGACATTTTGCATCCGTGAGATACACGTCGCCATCTTCGACCGTTATTTCCACCTCCACGAGCGTCGAGCCTGCGGCTTTGCCGTTGTCGCAGTGCCCAGAACAGCCGTCGAACATCGAGCCGTGTTTGGGGCAAATGAGCTCGCCGTCACGGATAGCCGCGCCCGTCCCGCGGTCGAGCCGTTGGTCGGTTTCGTGCTGGCAGAAGTTCTTCCACGCCGCGACGCAGTCTGCGAGATTGACGAGGATGACTTCCTCTTCGCTGCCATCCAATTCACGCACGGTGAACAGATACGAATCGGTTTCTGAGAGGTCAGAAAGAGAACAGAGGTGCGTTCCGCGAGGCATACCAAACCTGCGCACAGCGCTCCCTTCAATGCACCGCCCTCGGCACATCCACGGGCTTTATCGACGTGGCCTCCGCTTCGTGACACAATGAGACTCTACAACGCGGCCAAACCCGTGCTGTTCCGGTTGCCCCCGGAGACGGCCCACGGGATGGTCCACCGGCTGCTCGGGGCGGTCGATGGCACGCCGATCATGAGCGCGATGCGTCGTGCCTACACGGTCAACGACGACCGTCTCCGGGTGCGGGCGTTTAACCAGCAGTTCGAGAATCCGATTGGCGTGGCCGCCGGATTCGACAAGAACGCAGAGATTCCCGGCGCGCTCGCTGGCCTCGGTTTCAGTCACGTCGAAGTCGGCGGCGTCACCGCAGAACGCCAACCCGGCAATCCGAAACCGCGCATGTTCCGCCTGCCCGAAGACGAGGCGCTCGTCAACCGCATGGGGTTCAACAACGAGGGCGCAGACCTGATTGGCGACCGCCTCGCAGACGTGGACGTGGACTTCCCGCTCGGCATCAACATCGGGAAGTCGAAATCGACCCCGCTCGAAGACGCCGCCGAGGACTATCTGTACACCTACGAGCGCGTCAAAGACGGCGGCGACTACTTCGTGGTGAACGTCTCCAGCCCGAACACACCGGGGCTGCGCGAGCTCCAGAACCGCGAGCCGCTCGAACGCATTTTTCGTACGCTTCAAGACGCCGGCGCGAGCCCGCTGCTCGTGAAACTCTCGCCGAATCTCACGAACGCCGCCGTCGAAGACGCCCTCGCTGTGATCGACGAACTGGACTTAGCCGGCGTCATCGCGACCAACACCTCAACCGACCGCCCGGCCCATCTCCAGAACGCAAACAGCGCCCAGACCGGCGGCTTGTCTGGAAAGCCAATCGAAGGCCGCGCCACGGAGATGATTCGCTTCGTCGCAAAACGCACGGACAAACCCGTCGTCGGCGTCGGCGGCATCGACTCAGCGCGCGGGGCGTATGAGAAAATCAAAGCGGGCGCGAGCGTCCTCCAACTCTACACTGGGCTCATCTATCACGGCCCCTCTCTCGCGCGTGACATCAACAAAGGACTCCTGAAACTGCTCGAAGAAGACGGTTACGACAGCGTCGAAGACGCCGTCGGTGCGGATTTACCCTGATTACTGCAGCGCGCTCAGGTCGAACTCGAAACCGACGACGGGCAGTTCGACGCCGTGTTCGACGAGCACTTCCGGATGTACCTCGCCGATGACGCCGGCTTCCTCGCCGTCTACGACGACCGCGGCGGTACGCCCGGCGATGAACGACGGATGCTGAGTTGCCGGGGTTTCGAGTTCCACGTTGAAGGCGCGACAGAGCGCCTGCAGGCGGGCTTTCGCGTCCTCGTAGGACACGTCGTTGCGCGCGAGGACGGCGGCGACGTGCCGTGCCTCTGCGACGCGGGTGTTCAGCGAGTCGTCGCGGTGGGCGACGAAGCCGATTTCCGCCAAGTCCTGTGGGTACGCCCGGTGGGTGTTGTTCTCTAAGACCATCATGAGCGACGGGAGGTTCCACGTCCGAAGCATGGTGTACTCCTCGCTGTACGGTTCGGTGATGGTCACCGGAGTTTCCGCGCCGAGGCCGTCGTCATCGGGCGAAATTCCCATGCGTTCGAAATTTTCGACCTCGCTCGTCATGTGGAAGTTGAGCAGGTCTTGGAAACCAAGCCCGACGAGCGTGTCGCGCGCGGCGGTTTCGAGCCGCGAGCGCTCGTGGAGGCCGCCGACGGTCGACACATCAGGGTACGTCGGTTCGAGGTCGTTGAAGCCGTAGGCCCGCCCGATGTCGTCCACGATGTCGAGCGGGTGGAGTACGTCCACGCGGTACGGCGGGATGGACACCTCGTAGGCGAGTTCGTCGTCACCGACGGTTTCGACTTCGGCGTCGAGGCCGGCGCGTTCGAGCAAGTCCACGATTTCTTTCTCCTCGAAGTCGAGGCCAAGCAGCTTTTCGATGCGCTCGTGAGTGACGGTTTTCGTCTCCACCTCGAAGTCGGGGCGCGTGAGTTCGCGGTCCGGGTACTCGACCGTGACCTGTTCGACAGTCCCGCCGCGGGCATCGAGTGCGTAGCAGATGATGTTACACATCCGGTCTACGGTCCACTGATCCGTACCCGTGAGTTCGATGAACAGGTCGCGCGAGTCGGTCGAAACCTCCGTGCGACGGCCGTTTATGACCGGCGGGAACGAGAACAGGCCGATATCGTCGTAGATGGCCGGGAACTTGTCGAGGCCTTCCACGAGGTCTGCGTACTTCGTGCCCGTTTCGTGTTCCGTGAGCACTTCGCGCGGGGTGAGTTCCTGATCTGAATCGAGCGCGACGAAGGTGACGCCGTCGGGGTCAACGCCCTTGTACGTGATGCACTGATCGCCCGCTTCGTCGGTCGCTTTCGCGCCCTTGAGCATGGTCAGGTCGTGGACGCCGATTGCGCCTTTGGCGCGCTTGCGCCCCATCGTCGCGTGGAGTTTTTCTTGGAGCTGGATGAGTGATTCGAGCCCCTCATCTGAGAGGTTCACGCCACGGACGATTGCTCCGGTCACGTAGGGGCGTTCGTCGGGCACCGATTCGTCTACGACAATCGACCAGTCCGCGTCGTTCGTCCGTGGGATGTAGACGCCGCGGTCGTCACCGTACTGGTAGCGAAGCGACCGGGCGACGCCCTCGACCGAGAGACGGTCTAAGCGGTCCGGGGCGAACTCCAGTTGGAACTCGCCGTCGTCGGTTTCGCCCTCGAATTCGAGGCCGAGGCCGAACAGGTCGGTTTTGAGTTCGTCGTCGCTCTTTTCGTCGTGGCCGGTGAGCCGGCGCAGTTCGTCTGGATCAACGTCAACAACGGGCATTAGTAGACTACCTCCACGTTTCGCAGCAGGTCAAGGTCACACAGCGTGCCGTGTACGTCGCGGATGTCTTCGAAGCCGTGCATCAACATGAGCAACCGCTCTAAGGCAAGTCCCCACGCCATCACATCGCACTCGACGCCGAGGGGGTCGAGCACTTCGCGGCGGAAGATGCCACTGTTCCCGATTTCGATGATTTCGCCGGTCTCGGGGTGGCGGCCGAATAGCT